>JAWVDY010000086.1:0-3005 GCA_033856995.1 Gaiellaceae bacterium | reverse complement strand
GCGTGCAGCAGGCGCTGCTGAAGATCCTCGAGGGCACGGTCGCCTCGGTGCCGCCCCAGGGCGGGCGCAAGCACCCGCACCAGGAGTTCCTCTCGATCGACACGACGAACATCCTCTTCATCTGCGGCGGCGCGTTCGCCGACCTCGAGACGATCATCGGCAAGCGGATCGGCAAGCACGCCGTCGGCTTCGGCGCCGACATCCGCTCGAAGAACTCGTTCGAATCCTCCGAGACGCTCTCGAAGGTGATGCCGGAGGACCTCCTCTCCTACGGGCTGATCCCGGAGTTCATCGGGCGCCTGCCGGTCGTCTCGGCGGTGCACCAGCTCAAGCGCGAGGACCTCGTCCAGATCCTGATCGAGCCCAAGAACGCATTGACGCGCCAGTACCAGCGCTTCTTCGCGTACGACAACATCGAGCTCGTCTTCACCGAAGAGGCCCTGTGGGAGATCGCCGAGAAGGCGCTCGCCCGAGAGACCGGCGCGCGCGGCCTGAGGTCGATCATCGAGACCGCGCTGCTCGACGTCATGTTCGAGCTCCCGTCGCGCAAGGACGTCGTCAAGTGCGCGATCACGAAGGAGACGATCGAGAAGGGCCTCAAGCCCACGCTCGTCACGAGCGCGGGTGCGGACGCCGACGACGAGCCCGAAGAGCTCGCCGAAGAATCCGCCTAGTAGCACGGGGAAAGAGCACGGGGAAACCTCCTGGTTCCCCCGTGAGCCCCCTCCTTGCGGGCGGAGGCTTTGTGACGACGCTTCACGAGCCGGCGGCTGCTGTCTTAGTTCGAACGTTCTTGTCGCAGTGACCCTCCCGCCGGGCAAAGCCCGGCTCCGGCGGCGGATCGATGCGCCTTCAGTGGGGCGACGCCCTCATGCAACAAGCACGCTGGCCCACGCGACACTTGTCGGCCTTCCGTAGCTGGCTCACTTGCGCAAGTGGTGGGCCTTTCAGTCCGGAAGCTGCCAGAGTTGCCATATCTCACGGCGGTACGCTTCGTCCCCGCGTCTCTTGGCTTCGAGGTACCAGGCGGCGTCCTCACCGAGAACGACGCGAAGTGGGGTCGTGTCGTCTTCGATCGCCCCGACGACGGTCTGCGCAACCTCGTGTGGGTCACCGAGAGTCCACGGCTCGTCGACGTCTCGCATTCGGCGGTAGCTATCGCTGTATGCGCTGTGGCCTTCCCCGAGCCCAGGACTAAGCTGGACCGACCGTCCGATCGTCGTGTCGTAGGAGCCGGGCTCGATGAGCACGACGCGGACGCCGAACGGACGGAGTTCATATGCGAGCGCTTCAGAGAATGCCTCTAGCGCGAATTTCGACGCAGCGTAGTGTCCCCAGAATGGGCCGGCGACCACCCTGCCGCTGATCGAGCTGATCTGCACCACGACTCCGGATCCCTGCCGCCGCATTACGGGCGCGGCGGCGCACACGACCCGCAACCCACCGAACACGTTCACGTCGAATTCGCGTTGGATCTCCTCGATCGGAGTCTCCTCAACAGGACCCCACAACACGTACCCGGCGTTGTTCACCACGACGTCGAGGCGTCCCTCGCGATCAACAATTCGCTGTACCGCTAGCGCCACTGAGTGCCCATCGATCACATCGAGCTCGACAAGCTCGCACGTCTCGGCGAGCTCAGCTCCGGGCCCGGTTGTATCCCGCATGCTGGCGTAGACACGGTGCCCGTTCGCCGCGAGGTGTTCGCAAATCAGACGGCCAAAACCGCGGGATGAACCCGTAACCAAACACACTTGCACGGAGCGAACCTAACGCGTCGAGACGCCCCCTACTCGTTCACCACGGGTAGACCGGATCGGGTGACATTCCCGCACACTGGCCCACGCAGGCGTCTTCCCGGCGGTCTGGCTGTGAGGGAGACTAGAGACGTGTCCCCGGAGACGCACTACGCGCGTAGCGGCGACGTGAGCATCGCCTACCAGGTGCTTGGCGACGGCCCGTTCGACGTCGTGTACGTTCCGCCGTCAATCTCGAATGTGGAGCTCGGGTGGGAGGTGCCGAGCACACGGGCGTTCCTGGAGCAACTCGCGTCGTTCTCGCGTCTGATCCACTTCGACAAGCGCGGCACCGGCATGTCCGACCGCGTGGTCGGCGCTCCCACGCTCGAGACGCGCATGGACGATGTGCGTGCGGTCATGGACGCTGTCGGCTCCGAACGCGCGGCAGTCCTCGGCTGGTCGGAGGGCGTTGCGATGAGCGCCCTCTTCGCGGCGACCTACCCCGAGCGCGCGTGGGCGCTCGTCCTCTACGGCGGCAAGGCGCGGGAGCTGCGGGCGCCGGACTATCCGTGGGGGTCGACCGAGGCGGAGGCGGAGCGCGCGATCGCCGAGGACCGCGCCATCGAGCCGTCGGCGCTTGCCGAGGAGACCGCACGCTCCGGCATGCCGACGGCGAGCGCGGCAGAGGTCGTCGCGCTGGCGCGGATGATGCGTCAGAGCGCGAGCCCTGGCGCGCTCGAAGCCTTCGATCGGATGAACATCCAGATCGACATCCGCCACGTCCTCCCGGCGATCCGCGTCTCGACGCTCGTCCTGCACAACACGCGTGACCGCTGGGTCGACGTCGAGCGGGGCAGAGACCTGGCGCGGCGGATACCAGGTGCCGCGTTCGTCGAGTTTCCGATCGACGGCCACATCACTTCCGCTGCCGATCTCCCGCCGGTCGTCGCTGAGATCGAGCGCTTCCTCCGCGATGTCTGGGAGACAAGCGGCGTCGTGCAGGAACCCGACCGGGTGCTGGCGACGGTGATGTTCACCGACATCGTCGGCTCCACCGCGAAAGCGGCCGAAATGGGCGATGCGCGATGGCGGGAGCTGCTCGAGCGCCACCATCTACTCATCCGGCGCCAGCTCGCGCGCGCCCGCGGCAAGGAGGTGGACACCGCCGGCGACGGCTTTTTCGCCGCCTTCGACGGCCCCGCGCGCGCGATTCGGTGCGCGCGCGAAATCGCGGAGTCCGTGAAGGAGCTCGGCTTGGAGGTCCGG
>JAWVDY010000085.1:0-3295 GCA_033856995.1 Gaiellaceae bacterium | reverse complement strand
CTCGCGGTTCGGTTCCTCATCGCGGGAACGTTGCTCTACGCCTGGGCCGCCTACCGGGGTGCTGCGCGGCCGACACGGCGCCACTGGATCGCCGCTGCGCTTTCGGGCGGTGGGCTCTTGCTCCTGGGAAACGGCGGCGTCGCCTGGGCCGAGGAGCGGGTCGACTCGGGCGTCGTGGCGCTCGTCGTCGCGGTGATGCCGCTCTGGCTCGCGCTGCTCGACCGCCAGCGGCTGTCGTGGCGCGCGCTGCTCGGGCTCGCGCTCGGCTTCGGCGGCGTCGCGCTGCTCGTCGGGCCCGGCGCGGGCTCGTTCTCGTGGCCGGCGCTCGTCGTCGTCTTCACCTCGCTCGGCTGGGCGGCGGCCTCGCTCTACTCACGCGCCGCGCCGCAGCCCGCGCCGCTCCTCTTCGCCGCGATGCAGATGCTGACCGGCGGCGTGCTGCTGTTCGTCGCCGGCGCGCTGCGCGGCGAGCTGGGTCACCTCCAGCGGCCGACGGTGTCGGCGGGAGAAGCGCTGCTGTACCTCGTCGTCGTCGGCTCGCTGATCGGTTTCACGGCCTACAGCTGGCTGCTGCGGAACGCTCGGATGTCGCTCATCGGGACGTATGCGTTCGTGAATCCCGTCGTCGCCGTGCTGCTCGGCTGGGCGTTCAACAACGAGGGCCTCAGCGCGCGCACGCTGGCCGCGGGCGCGGTGATCGTCGCGGGCGTGGCGCTGATCGTGCTCGCCCCGGCCTATCCAGATCGCCGTCGTGCGAGCCAGGCCGCGGTGCCCGTCCGCGCGCGCTGACGCGGTACCCTCGAAGCATGAAGACGTTCAATCTCCGCTCGCTGAAGCTGCGGTCGGGCGAGGAGTTTCGAGACGCCGTCGAGCTGGAGCTGACACCGCTGGAGTACGGCGGCCAGCGCTACGTCCCCGTGCCGGAGCAGGTGCCGGCTGAGCTCGCGGTCACTCGCGCGACGACCGGCACGCTGTTCCAGTTGCGCTTCCACGCCCGCCTGCACGGGCCCTGTTATCGCTGCCTCGACGATGCCGTCGTCGACATCCCGATCAACGCGCGTGAGTACCAGGCGACGAACGCAGACACCGACGAGCTGCGCACGCCGTATCTCGCCGACGACACGCTCGACCTCGAGTCGTGGGCGCGCGACGCGATCGCGCTCGAGCTACCCGAACAGATCCTCTGCCGACCGGACTGCAAGGGACTCTGCGCGGTGTGCGGCAAGGATCTCAACGACGAGCCGCACGAGCACGAGGAAGAGCGCGGTGACTCCCGCTGGGCAGCTCTGGCTGAACTGCGGGACAAGCTCTAGAGCGCGATAGTCCGCGTCGGCGCGAACCGCTCGAGGAACCGGCGGTCGTGGGTGACGAGCAGGACCGTTCCCGCGTAGCCCAGCAGCGCGAGCTCGAGCTGCTCGATCGCTTCGAGGTCGAGGTGGTTCGTGGGCTCGTCGAGGATCAGGCAGTTGACCCCGCGCGACTGGAGCAGCGCCAGGGTCGCGCGGCTGCGTTCGCCGGGCGACAGCGACCCCGCGGCGCGCAGCGCGTCGTCACCCGCGATGCCGAACTTCGCGAGCAGCGTGCGCGCGTCGGCCGGCGCGAGGCCCGACTCCGCGCGGAACCGTTCGAGCAGCTGCGAGTCGCCGGAGAAGAGGTCGCGCCGCTGGTCGAGCTCGCCGAGCACGACGCCCGCTCCGAGCGTCCGCGTCCCACGCGCGAGCGAAAGCTCGCCCGTGAGCGCGCGGAGCAGCGTCGTCTTTCCGGCGCCGTTCCGTCCGACGATGGCCAACCGCTCCCCCCACGCGACGTCGACGTCCACTGGGCCGAGCGTGAACGTGCCGCGCTCGACGACGGCGCCGGAGAGCCGCACGACGACGTCGCCGCCGCGCGCGGTCGGTGCGAGCTCGAGCTGCAGCCTCCATGGGCGCCACGGCTTGTCGACGTCCCGAGCCGCTCGATGCGCTTCTCCGCCTGGCGCACTTTTCCGCGAAGCGCATTCGTCCCGCGTCGATCGGCCATCGCGCCGCCGGCGCGCGCCTGAATCTGCCGCTCGTCGAGAAGCGACGAGAAGCGCTCGTGCTCCTCGGCCCAGCGTGCGTACGCCTCCGCCTCGCCGCGCGCTGCAAGGTCGCGTCCGTGCTCGTACGCGGCGTAGTTTCCGGCGAACTCACGCACGCGCCGCGTCTCCGCGTCGAAGGCGACGATGCGCGTCACCGTGCGGTCGAGGAACGCGCGGTCGTGCGAAACGAGGACAAGCGAGCCGCGGAAGCCGGCGACGAACTGTTCGAGCCGGTCGAGTCCCGCGAAGTCGAGATCGTTCGTCGGCTCGTCCAGGCAGAGCACGTCGAACCGAGCGAGCAGTAGCGCCGCGAGCGACACCCGAGCCGCCTCGCCGCCGGACAATGTCGGAAGGGGCCGGTCGAGCGGCAACGCGAGCCCGAGCTCCGCACACACCTCGCGTGCACGAGCCTCGAGGTCGTCCCCGCCGAGCGCGAGGAACCGGTCCAGAGCGTCACTGTGCTCCTGAACAAGACTTAGTGGCTGACAGCCACTAAGTCGTTCCGTGACTGCGTCCAGGTCCGACGCTGCGCCCGCGACGCCGGTCCTTCGCGCCAGGAACTCCAGCAACGTCTCGCCCTCGCGGCGTTCGGGCTCCTGCGGGAGGTAGCCGACGGTGCCGTGGCGCTCGACCGAGCCCGCGTCAGGCTCCTCGACGCCGGCGAGAATGCGCAGGAGGGTCGATTTGCCGCTGCCGTTCGGCCCGACGACGCCGATGCGCGCCCCGGGCGGGACGGTCAGCGACAGCCCCTCGAGGACCGTGGTGGCGCCGAACTCCTTCGTGATGTGGTGGGCGACGAGCGTTCCGCCGCGCATGCGGAGACCTCCTGATCGAAAGGAAGAAGAGAGCGTGTGTTCGATCTAGAGGCAGCGCATAGGTCGGCCCCTGAGGGCCGGGGCGGATTCTAGCTACACTGCTCAGCCGCGATGGCTGTCCCAAAGAAAAAAACCTCCAAGGCACGCCGAGACAAGCGCCGGGCGACCCATCGCCTCGAGGCGCCGCGCGTGAACTCGTGCCCGGTCTGCGGCAGCCCGAAGCGCCCTCACCACGTCTGCCCGAACTGCAAGACCTACAAGGGCCGCGACGTGGAACCGCTCACGACTCCCGCGCCGTAGCGCGGTGATCCGCGTCGCGGTCGACGCGCTTGGCGGGGACAGCGGCCCCGAAACGATCGTGGCCGGAGCGCTGGAAGCGCGCTCGCAGGCGATCGAGCCGATCCTGTTCGGGCCGGCCGGG
>JAWVDY010000084.1:0-2551 GCA_033856995.1 Gaiellaceae bacterium | reverse complement strand
CTCCTCGAGCAGCGTGTCGAGCGCCCGGCCGAGCTCCGGCCCGGCGGGGTATCCGAGCGCGATCAGGTCGTCTCCGCCGATGACGAGGTCGCGCAACCGGTGCGGGCTCGACAGCTCGTGCTCGACGACTGCACGGAAGCGCGCGAGGCGTGCGAGGTTCTGCTCCGGCGGGGTCTCGCCCGGGCGGCGCTTGCCGCGCAGGTCGGCCTCCTTGTGGTCCAGCAGGTCGAACGCGACCCCGGCGCCGTGGCGGGCGAGCAGCCGCCGGGCCCGCAGGGGATCGGCGCGACCGGGATCGACCATGTGCGCCCGCACGATGCGCGTGACGCGCTTCCGCAGGTCGGTCGGATAGCGCAGGCGGAGGAGCGCCGCCTCGGCGAGCTCGGCGCTCGCCTGCTCGTGGCTTCGCGACGATTGGCCGGGCTTCGCGTAGTAGTGGAGGCGCCCGTCGCGGCCGCGCCACGCGACGTGCGGCTTCCCCAGGTCGTGGAAGAGCGCCGCGAGCCGGACGCGGAGCGGTGCCCGCGCGTCCGCCGCTGCCTGCACGACCGCGAAGGTGTGCTCGTCGACGGTCAGGTCGTGGTAGCGGCTCTCCTGGTCGAAGCCGATCGAACGTTCGAACTCGGGCAGGAGCGCGACCAGCACACCTGTGTCACGTGCGATCCGCAGCGCTTTCGCGGGCGCTGCGCCCAGCAGCAGCTTCGACAGCTCGCCCATCCCGTCGGCAGCCAGGCCGCCGCCGAGCCGCTCGCCCGAGACGAGCACGACGCTTCCCGCCTCCTCTCGCATCTGGGCGACTGTGCGCTCGTCGGGCTCGAGCCCGAGCTGGGACACGAAGCGCAGGCCGCGGACGAGACGGAGCGGGTCCTCGGCGAAGCTCGAGGCGGAGACCGTGCGGAGGACGCGCTGTTCCAGGTCCTCTCGACCGCCGTACGGGTCGACGATGGTGCCGTCGGCGAGGCGGCGCGCCATCGCGTTCACCGTGAAGTCGCGTCGCGCGAGGTCCTGCTCGACCGTCGCCGTCGGGTCGACGACGATGTCGAAGTCATGTCGGCCCGGTCCGGTCGACACCTCACGCCGCGGCGGCGCGAGCTCGATGCCGCCGGGGACGCGCTCCCGCAGGTCGCGCCCGCTCGGATAGAAGCGGACACCGACGACCCGCCCGGCCACCGTCAGCTCGTCGGCCCGCCCGTGCGGCGCGAGCGCCGCGCGCAGGCCCTCGATGTCGACCCCCGGTACGAGGAAGTCAGCGTCGTTCGACGGCAGCCCGAGCAGCTCGTCGCGGACCGCCCCGCCGACGACGTAAGCGTCGAGCTCCAACGAGCGGACGTAGTCCTCGACGCCGCCCACGCGTCGCTACTGGAGCGCGATCGCTTCGATCTCGACGAGCGCGCCGGACGGCAGCCCGGCCACCTCGACCGTCGACCGGGCCGGCGGCGTCTCACCCACGTGCTTCGCGTACACCTCGTTCATCCCCGGGAAGTCGTCGAGATTCTGGAGGAAGACCGTCGTCTTGACGAGCTTCTCCAGGGATGTGCCGGCGGCCTCCAGGATCGCGCGCAGGTTCGCGAATGCCTGCTCGGTCTGCGCGCCGATCTCGCCCGGGGCAAGCTCCTTCTCCCCGGGCCGCAGCGAGAGCTGCCCGGAGACGAAGACGAGCCCGTTCGCCTTGATCGCCTGCGAATACGGTGCGCCCTGGTAGGGCGCCGGTGCTGCGTCCGTGCGAACCGGCTCCTTGCCTTCGACTCCGCTCACGAGTCCTCCTTTGCGTCGGGTACGGGACGGCAGGCCTGGCCGAGCGCTGCGCCGACGGCCTTGAAGATCGCCGCGAGCTCGTGCTGCGGGTCGGTGCCCTCGACGAGCCGGACGTGGAGGTTCAGATGCGCGGCGTCGGCCAGCTCGCGCAGGAACCGCGAAGCGACATCGGTGGAAAGACCGCCGACGCTCTGGTCGGAGAAGTCGACGTTCGTGACGACGAGCGGCCGCTCGGACAGCTCGAGCGCGGCCGATGCAAGAGCTTCCTCCGCCGGCACCAGAGCCCAGCCGGACGCGGCTGCGCGCGGTGCACGCAGCCTCTCGCCGATTGCCTCGCCGAGCGCCCGGCCGGCGGCGGCGGCGACTGCGTCCGCGCTTCCCGGTGCGACCTCGAGGGAGAGCTTGAAGCGGGCGGTGCGCGCGAGCTCGGCGACGAAGTGATCGAGCACCGGCAGCCCCGTGGCCACGTTGGCCTCGCCCTCGGCCGCGAGCGCGAGGCGGACGCCCGTCTGCGTCTCGCTCGTCATGGTGCTCGGCTGTCCACGCGCTCGATGCTCGCGCCGAGGGAGCGCAGGCGCTCGTCGATGCGCTCGTACCCTTTGTCGATCTGGTACGCGTCGCCGATCACGGAGGTGCCCTCGGCGCAGAGCGCGGCGATCACCATCGCCATGCCCGCGCGGATGTCGGGGCTCGACATCCGCTGCCCGTAGAGCGGCGACGCACCCGTCACGACGACCCGGTGCGGGTCGCAGAGGATGATCCGAGCGCCCATCGACACGAGCTTGTCGACGAAGAA
>JAWVDY010000083.1:0-2542 GCA_033856995.1 Gaiellaceae bacterium | reverse complement strand
GAGGAGAAGCTGCAGGTCTGGCTGGAGCTGCTGGCCGGGCAGACGACGCAGCGCGATGCCGCGGAGCGTTGGGGTGTGGATCCGACGACAATCATGCGGATCCGCAAGGTCGCTCGCGCTGGGGCGTTGAGCGCTTTGGCGCAGTCACGGCCCGGGGCGCGGGGTGCCGCGGAGGATGCGGAGCTCGCGGCGGCGAGGTTGGAGATCGAGCGGTTGGCGGAGACGGTCAAGGAGCAGGCGATCGAGCTCGTCGTGCTTCGGGGAAAACAGCGCTCGGGCTGGTAGGCCCGGTCCCCCCGCGCGTCGACGCGGGAGTGAAGGTCGCGCTGCTGGGGCTGCTCGAGCACGCCGTCGCGGGTGGCTGGTCGCATCAGCGGGCGTGCCGCGTCCTCGGCCTGGACGAGCGGCGCGCCCGCCGCTGGGCGAAGCGCGCCCTGGCCGGCGACCTCGCCGACCGCCGCGGCGGCGGCGGCGCCGTCCACGGCCTGCTCGAGTGGGAGGTCAGCGAGATCCTTGCCCTCGCCCAGGAGTGGGGCGAGACCGACGCGTCGCATCGCAAGCTCGCGCACCGCGGCTCCTACGAGCAGCGGGTCTGGGTCCTCCCGCAGCCACGGTGTTCCGGGTGCTCCTGGCCCACGGCCGGGCGTTGCCGTACCGCCCCCAGCGCCAGCGCCAGACGAAGCGGCCGTGGCCGGAATGGGTCAGCTACCGCCCCAACCAGGTCTGGGGCTACGACCTCTCGACGTTCCCCGGCGCCGGGACGCAGGCTCTGGCGATCGTCGATCTCGTCAGCCGCAAGTGGATCGACCACATGCTCTGCGCCGAGGCCACCTCGGTCCAGGTCCAGGCCCTGTTCACCCGCGCTCTGGACCGCGAGGGACCTGCTCGACGGGATCATCGGCCGCGCCGAGCGGCCCGCCGACCCCGCCGCCCCGGACCCCGATCAGCGCGTCCTGCTCGCGGTGTCTGACAACGGGGCGCAGATGACGTCCGGGTCAACCCGCGAGTTCATGGCCTTGCACGCGATCGCCACGCACTACGGCCGCCCCGGCGTCCCCACCGACCAAGCCCCGATCGAGAGCTTCTTCGGGCACCTCAAGCACGAATGGCGGCACCTCACCCGGCTCGCCGACCCGCGCGACCTCGACCGCGAGCTCGACGCCGTCCGCGACCGCTACAACCGAGTCAGGCTCCACGCCGGCATCGGCTCCGTCACCCCCGACGACGAGCACACCGGCCGCGGACCCCAGATCCGCCACGCCCGCCTGCACGGCCTCGCCCGAGCCCGCCAGACGCGCCTGGCCTACCATCGCAACCAGAAGAACAACCACCAGTCATGACCACCCGCCAACATGGCTTGATACACGCCCGGATTCCGGACACTGAGTGCGAAACCCCTCACGCTACGGAAACTCCGCCCGACACTTCGGCGTGATCAGCAAGTACGCGGCGCACCGCGTGGCGATGCACGTGGCCAAACGCCACAAGCGAACCCGCGGCTACGGCTGGTCGGTCCTGGCCTACCAGTCACCGCATCGCCTCGGGCTGATCAACCTCAACGGAACCGTCGTCGCGCCACGACCACACCGGGCGTGGCGGGGATAGCCGAATGCCGCCGGCGAGAACGTCGGAGAGCCGTGTGCGAGAGAACCGCACGCACGGTTCGATGTGGCGGCGGGAGGAAACCAAGCCAGTCGGGCAGCGTTCGCCGCGCGGCTCAGGCGCCTCCCGCCGACCCTACACCGGTTCGCTGGCAGGATAACCGGCGCGCTGGACCGGTCGGAGCCAGGGCGCAGTGCGCGCGGCTCGCTTCTGTTAGCGGAAGCGCTGTCGGCTCCTTCGAGGCCCCGTCGGACGCGCGTTGGTGGAAGCCCGGCGGGCTGGATGGTGCGATCAACGGCTCTTAGACGAAGCGCTTGAAGAGCGACGCCGACCGAAGGTACGATCCAGGGATGCGCGCGCTGCTGTCAGATCCCGCCCCTGCCGAGTTCGAGATCCTGCTCGAGCGCCGCCGGCGCTGGGGCGCCGATCGACGCGACGAGGTGTGGCAGGGTGTCCTGCACGTGAACCCCGCCCCGCACGACCGCCACGCAAAGCTCCAAGCGCAGCTGCTCCGCCTGCTCGGCGTATACGCCGACGCTGCCGGCCTGACACTGCTCGGAGACTTCAACCTCGGCCACAGTGACGACTACCGGATCCCCGACGGCGGCCTGCTCCGCCCCGGCCCCGACGAGCTGTATTACCCGACCGTCGCGCTAGCGATCGAGATCCTCTCACCCGGAGACGAGACCTGGGACAAGCTCCCGTTCTACGCAGCCCACGAGGTCGACGAGCTGCTGATCGTCGACCCCGCCGAACAGACCGTCCGGTGGCTCGCACGAAGCGATGAGCGCTACGAGCCGGTCGCGCGCAGCGGCCTGATCGAACTCAGCGCCGACGAGCTCGCCGACCAGCTCCACTGGCCCGCTGTCGAGCCCTCAGCGTAGGAGACCTCCCGGTCAGCAGGTCGACCGCCAAGCAGGACGGCCACGCTTCCACTGAG
>JAWVDY010000082.1:0-2995 GCA_033856995.1 Gaiellaceae bacterium | reverse complement strand
GAGCGAGACCGGCCACGGTGCCGAGCGTGCCGATCCGCAGCTCCGAATCGGCGAGCGACAGGCGCGAGATCACCGCAGCAGGCTGGTCGACAGAACGGCCGGCGAGAATCAGGTTGTCCGCGATCGCCTCGAGCCGCGCGAGGCCCATGAAGATCACCAGCGTCCCGGGCGTGCGCGCGAGGTGCTCGTAGTCGAGGTCGCTGCCGTCGCCGGAGGAGCCGGTGACGACGGTCAGCTGCGAGGCGACGCCGCGGGCGGTCAGCGGGATCCCCGCGAGCCCCGGCACTGCCGTGAGCGTCGAGAGCCCCGGCACGACCTCGTACTCCACGCCGGCGGCGGCGAGGGCCTCGACCTCCTCCGCGCCGCGCCCGAAGACGAACGGGTCGCCCCCTTTCAGCCGGACGACCTTGCGGCCGCGACGCCCGTGGTGGACGAGCAGGTCGTTCACGTCCTCCTGCCTCAGGTTCTCGCGCGCGATCCGGGCTGCACCCGTCGCCTTCGCCACGAGCTCCGACGAGACGAGCCGGTCGTAGACGAGGATCTCGCAGGCGCAGACGAGCTCGAGGGCGCGCACCGTCACGAGGCCGGGGTCGCCCGGCCCGGCGCCGACGATCGCGACGCTCACGGCAGCGCCTCACGCACGAGCTGCTCGAAGTAGTCGCGTCGCGCCTCGTAGGTGGGCAGCTCTCGCTTCGCCCACGGCCGGAGGGCGGCGAGCCGCCGTGCGAGCTCGGCGTGCTTGGGCCCCACGAGGTCGGCGATGTCGCTGCGGATCCGCTGCGCGAGGGCTGGCGAGGCTCCGCCCGTCGAGACACCGACCACGATCGGGTCGCGCCGCACGATCGCCGGCAGGATGAAGCTGCAGAGCTCCGGGTCGTCGGCGACGTTGCACGGTGTCGCACGGGCATGGGCCGCGGCCGACACCGCGGCGTTGACGGTGCGTTCGCTCGTCGCAGCGATCACCAGGAAGCGGCCGGCGACGTCGTCGGGCTCGAACGCGCGGGCGACGACGCGGACGGGCAGCCGCTTCAACTCGTCATCGACCCGCGGCGCGACGACCGTCACCCGGGCGTCGCAGTCGAGCAGGCCGTGCACCTTCTCCGTCGCCACGCGGCCGCCGCCCACGACGAGGCAGTCGCGCCCACGCAGATCCAGGCAGGCCATGTAGTAGCGCGGCTCGTTCATGTCCCGAGGCTCGTCACGCGCGCCCCGTGCGCGTCGAGCCGCACCGATAGGTCGAAGCCGTCGGCGCTGAACGAGAGCGTGAACGCCCCCGGTGCCACGGCGGCGATCCCGACGGCATCCAGGCGCTTGCCGGCAAGAGCCTGCAGCGCCTCCGACACGTCGCGGGTGCTGCCCGAGCGCTGCCGGCCGCGCGGCAGCTTGCGCAGCGTCGCGACGGCGGCCTGCTCGCCACCCGGCCCGTAGTAGGCGCGAATGCGGCCGGTCTGGAGCCCGAGCTCGAGCACGTCCTCGAGCAGGTCTGCGTCCGTCCCGCCGACGCCGCCCTCGTCGACCGCCGCGACGAGCTCTGCGAGCTTCGAGCGGATCGTCTCGTCCCGCGCCAGCGAGAGCACGGTCTGCGCCTCCGCGAGCGCGACCTCGCGCGCCTCGCCCTTCAGTGCGATGGCCTCACCCATCGTCCCGCTCACCGAGCAGGGCGCGAAGCTCGTGCTCGAGCCCGCCGGTCTCGATCGCACAGTGGATCCCGCACTCCTTGGGCGCGTTCGTCTCCCACCACCAGCGGCCGGCACGCAGGTCCTCGCCCGGCTGCGTCGGCCGCGTGCACGGCGCGCAGCCGATCGAGGTGTAGCCCTTGTCGTAGAGCGAGTTGTAGGGAAGCTCGTGCTCGCGCACGTAGTCCCACACCTCTTCCTCCGACCACTCGGCGAGTGGATTGAGCTTGACGATCGCGCCGTGGTCGTGGTCGATCTCGACCTTGCGGATGTCGCTGCGCGTCGCCCACTGATCGCGCCGCAGACCCGTCACCCATGCGTCCAGCCCGGCAAGATGCGCCTGGAGCGGGAGCACCTTGCGCACCTGGCAGCAGAGCATCCGGTTCTCGACGGCCTTGTAGAAGAAGTTCGGGCCGTGCTTGCGCACCATCGCGTTCACCGCAGGTGCGGCCGGCGAGAGGAGGTCGAGCTGGAGGCCGGGATAGCGGTCGCGCATCTGCTCGATCAGCTCGAACGTCTCGCCGGGCAGGCGGCCCGTGTCGACGCTGAACATGCGGATCGACGGGTCGATCGCGTACGCCATGTGCAACAGCACTGCCCCGTCCGTCTGGAACGCGGTGGAGATGGAGATGCTCGGCGAAAAGCGGGAGAGCGCCCATTCGAGCACGACCTCCGGTTCTTCTCCCTCGAACTCGACGGAGAGCTCACCCGCCTCCAGATCGTCCAACAGATCGACGCTCATACGGCCTCCTTCTGCCTGAGGGGTGCGGGCTCGCGGCCGGCAAGGCGGCCGAGCTCGTCGTCGGTGGTCCGGTCGCAGAACGACCGGAAGGTCTCGCCCTCGACGCGCTCGTCGACCCAGCCGCCGACGAGACCGACGACCGTGTCGTCGAGCTCCTCGGTGGGCACGCGCCGGAAGAGCGCCCGCGCGATCGCCGCAGGCCGGTCGAGGGAACCGCGCAGGTAGACGTCGTAGGCCTGGCGGCGCTTGCCCTCCGCGTCGCGCACGGTCGTCCCCTGGAAGCCGAGGTCGCCGACCCAGTGGTGCGCGCAGGCATGCGGGCAGCCGTCGAGGTGCATCCGCAGCCCGTCGGCGTCGCGGCCGAAGCGCCCCTCGAGCAACTGCACGAGACCGTCCATCCGTGTCTTCGTCTCGGTGACGGAGAAGTTGCAATGCGGCTCGCCCGTGCAGGCGATCGCGTCGCCGCGCAGCGTGCCCGCGTCGAGGGGCAGCCCGATCTCGGCGAGCTTCGCCGTCACCGACTCGAGGCGGCCAGGAGCGACGTTCGTCAGCACGAGGTTCTGCTGGCGCGTGATCC
>JAWVDY010000081.1:0-3671 GCA_033856995.1 Gaiellaceae bacterium | reverse complement strand
AGCACGAGGTGGGCGCCCCACTGCTGGTCGGTCCAGCGACGGCCCAGCGTCCAGAGCGTGAGCGTGTCGACATGCGGGAGCCCGTGCGTCGCCACGAGGCGTCCGTCGACGAATGCGAGCCAGCTGTCCTGCACGAGCAGGAACGGCGCGGAGAGCGCAAGGAAGGCCGCCGAGACCGCGATGACCGCGACGGCCGGCAGGTCGTGCTCGAGCAGCGAGCGCAGCAAGCGGAGTGCCGCGATCCGCTCTCCCGAACCCGCGAGCGACGGGCGCAGGTCCTCGGGGACGGCGACGGTGCCGCTCACGGCCAAGTCGCGGGCCCGGCGAGCCCGGCCGAGGTGGCCCAGCGCGCCGCCCGACGACCGAAGGGCGAGGGCGCGCGCCGGCTCCTTCGTGCCCGGGGGCCGGCGATCGCGTAGCAGAGGACCGCCGCGCTGACGGCGAGGGTCCCGCCGATCACGCTCGGGACGCCGCGGCTCCAGTCGCCCGTGAAGAACCACAGCGTCATCGGCAAGGCCCAGGCGAGCCCGAACCGGGGGCGTGCGACGGCGAGCGGCACGAAGACGAGCGCCAGGTAGTGCGGCCAGACGATCGGCGTCAGGGAGAGTGACGCGGCGACGCCGAGCGCGAACGCCGCACGCTCCCCTCCCGGCCGCAGGGCACACGCGATCATTCCCGCCACGAGCAGCGCACCCGCGCCGAGCATCTCGAGCCGTGCGGCGCCGGGTGAGGCGCCGAGAGCACGGAAGAGCGCGTACGGGGCGTAGCCCTGGTCGCCCACGAGGAGCGTGAGGCGGTCGAGCAGGTGCGGATACTCCCGGAGCCCTGCGAAGCCGATCGCCGCCCAGCCGGCGGCGGTCGCGACCGCGGCGATCGCAACCGAGTAGGCGGTCGCCCGGACCCGCCGCGTCGCGAGCAGCCAGATGCCGAGCGGCCAGAGGTAGAGCTTGAAGACCACGAGCGCGGCCAGCAGGGCGCCGGCGGCCCACGGCCGCGACCGGTAGCGCCAGAGCGCCGCGAGGCCTAGGACGAGCAGCGCCGAGATGGCACCGTTGCCGAGCGCGGAGCAGACGGGCACCGAGGCGAAGGCCGCGCCGTAGCAGCGCCAGTCACGCACGCCGAGCAGGCGCAGTGCCCCGGCCACGGCGCCGATTCCGACCGCGAGCCACACGAGGTCGGCGACTCCGTACGGGATCAGCGCGAACGGGACCATCGCCACCGCCGCCGGTGCGGGGTAGACGAAGGGACGGAAAACCGTCCGGTGGGCGATCGCCGGCAACGAGTGCGGGTAGGGCGATCGGCCGTGGAGCACGTCCCGGCCGCTGAACCAGAACGTGTGGAAGTCGAAGGTGTGTGACCCGGTCGCGAGCTTCACCGTGATCAGCCCCAGGATCGCGAGTGGCAGGGCTCCCAGGAGGAGCAGCGCGAAGGTCTGCTTGGCGGCGATCACGAACCGCAGCACGAGCTGCGGCTCTGCTGCCGGGGCGGCGGTCGGCATGCTTCGTGGTCGGCAGCGTTGCGGGTGACCGGGATGCCTCGTTCGAGCGAGAATCAGCGAGAGGCAAGCCTCTAAGACACGAGCTCGAGGCGGGTGCCGGGCTCGAGCCGCGCGGCGGCGCCTTCGGCGAGCTCGACGACGACCTTGGCGCCGCGGGCCGACGCGGTGCGCCACGGTCGCAGGCCGCCGACGACTTCGAGGACGACGAGGTCGCGGTCGCAGAAGACGGCGTCGATCGGAAAGCGCATGAAGAACATGTGGATCGAGCCGGCGGGGCGAAAGAGCATTCCCTCGTCGGCATCGAGCGACGACCGGCCGATCAGCCCGCGCAGCCGAGTCCACGGGCGGTCGGCGAGGCGGCAGCGCGCACAGACGACGTCGCCCTGTCCATCCCTGAGCGTCGCCGTCCGCACGTTCTCAAACCTAACGGACTGCCTCGGTCGAGTGATTCGGCGCGGAAAACGTCCCGAGATCACTCGAACGAGGTCAAGCGCGCAACCTGCTCGGCCGTAAAGGGCGGGTACGAACGACGGCGTGCGGCCGCCAGGAACGACCCGAACCACCTCCATCCCACGTGACCGCACCCCACCCCCACACCGCTCCACCCAGTTTCTCGCCCTCGACGCCGCCGAAGGGAGGTGCAACCGCTATGGAAATTCGCGATTGGCTCGAACTCGCACGCATCGAGCTCGGTGGACTCCGCCGGGACGAAGGTCAGACGATGACCGAGTACGGCGTCCTGCTGGCCTTGATCGCCATCGTCGTGATCGTCACAGCGACCGTCCTCGGCAACAAGGTCGCCACGATCTTCCAGAAGGTCTCGAACGCCCTGTAGGTCCCGACGGCGGGCCCCACGCGGGGCCCGCCGTTGCCATCCGACCCGCCGCCCAATGACGCACCCCTTTCACCGCCGCCACCTCGTCCTCCGTGACCAGCACGGCCAGACGATGACCGAGTACGCGCTCCTCCTGGCGCTCGTCTTCGCAGTCGTCCTCCTGACCGTCACCGTCTACGGCGGGTGGGTCTCCGGTCTCTGGGGCTCCGTCGACAACTCCTTCTGAGGACGACTCATGCGCCGACCCACACAGCTGCTGCGAGACGACGGCCAGGCGGTCGTCGAGTTCGCGCTCGTGCTGCCGCTCCTGATGGGGCTCGTCCTCGGGATCGTGCAGTTCGGCATCGTCTTCAACAACTACGAGACGCTGACCGACGCCGCCCGCGTCGGCGCGCGCAAGGCCGCGGTCAGCCGCCTCGTCGGCGACAACGGCGCCTCCGGCCAGGCTGCGGCGTACGCCGCCGCCTCCGGGCTCTCGAAGCCTCCCCTCGTCGTCGACGTCACGTCCTGCGCCCCCGGAACCTCCCCGTGCACGACCCAGGACTGGACGACCCCGGGCAACGAGGTGACCGTGACGGCGACCTACCCGTACGCGATCAAGATCCTCGACTGGACGATCGCCGGCGGCAACCTCACGACCGTGACGAAGGAGCGGCTCGAATGACGCGGTTGCATCGTCAGGACGGTCAGGTGACGATCCTCGCCGCCGTCCTCATGGTCGCCCTCATCGGCATGGCGGCGTTCGTCGTCGACGTCGGGTCGTGGTTTCAGACGCAGCGCGCGACCCAGTCGACCGTCGACGCGTCGGCTCTCGCCGGCGCGCAGGCTCTCCCGGGCAACACGACCGATGCGATGACCTGGGCGACGAGCTACGGAGCCAAGAACGGCGGCACCGGCGCGATCACCTCGAGCGACGTCACCTTCAGCAGAACGTACGCCCCGTTCGACACGATCACGGTCAAGAAGGCGAAGTCAGCCGGTGGCTTCTTCGGCTCCGTCCTCGGCGTGGGGATCGTCACGGTGCACGCGCACGCCACGGCCATGGTCGGGGTGCCGTCGCAGGCCGAGTACGTCGCTCCGATCGCAGTCAACCTCACGCACCCCGACATCTCGGGCTCCGACTGCGGCCACACCTTCTCGCCCCCGGATGTGGCGAATCCCTGCTTCGGATCGGCCAACCAGACGACCCTGCCGCTCGGCAAGACCGGGGCGCCCGGCGCCTTCGACCTGATCAACCTCATCCAGGGCCAGACCAACGGCACGGTCGGCGCGAGCACGCTCGCCTCCTGGATCCAAAACGGCTTCGACAAGTACCTTCCGCTCGGCGGTTACTTCTCC
>JAWVDY010000080.1:0-5788 GCA_033856995.1 Gaiellaceae bacterium | reverse complement strand
CGCGGCTTGTAGTAGTAGCCCTCGAGGTAGCCGGCCGAGGCGAGCTTGATCAGGTTCGCGTAGCCGGTGTTGTCCTCGGCGAGCAGCGTCAGGTGCGCGTAGCCCTTGCGCTGGGCGTGGCGGTCCTCGGCGACGTAGAGCTCGCAGCCGATCAGCGGCTTGACGCCGTGCTTGCCCGTCTCGCGGTAGAGCTCGATCGCGCCGGCGAGCGAGCCGTGGTCGGTGAGCGCGACCGCCGGCATCTCGAGCTCGGCCGCGCGCTGCGCGAGCGCGGGGATGCGGCACGCTCCGTCGAGGATCGAGTACTCGGAGTGGACGTGCAGGTGAACGAACGGCGCTTCAGCCACGGGAAGTCGAGTCTAAGGACCTGGTCCGACGTTCTCGATGTTCGATTTTTCAGGTCATCTCATCGGCCAGCTCCTTCGCAGCGAGACTGGCGCCCAACACCCAACGCCTCTGTCGACCGCGCCGCCGCCGCGGCCGCACAGGCACGTCCTCGAGCCGCGGTGCCGGGTGACCGTTCGCGACCCGCAGCCGCTCGATCAACTTGCTCGCCTCGCCGAAGGTCTCCGGGAACGGCTCACCCGCCCGTTCGCACAGCGCTCCCGCGAGCGCCCACACCTGCCTCACCGTCGGCTTCCCGTCCACGCAGGACATGACAGCAGCGAAACCGTCACGCGTGTGTGTCGCGGGTGTGCCGAAAGCGTGACGATCAGTCGCGGACCACGATCTTCGACCCGACCCGCAGAACCCGCTCCCACGGGATCGCGGCGTGGCCGTGCACCTTCGCCTGGCTTGCCCCACCGCTGCCGCCGGTGCCCAAGCCGTAGCGCTCGAGGAAGCCGAGCCTGCCGCAGGCGAGCCCCGTGATCCGCAGCCGTCCGCCTTCGAGCTCGCCGCGGACGTCGTGCAACTTCCCGTGCGAGATCCCGGACTCGGTCACGACCTCCCGTTTCAGCAGCTCCGACAGGCGCATCAGGAGCCCGGCAACTTCCCGATCAGCCTCGCCCAGCGTCGGTCGCCGCGATCGAGCCGCAGCTCCGCAGCGGACCGCTTCAGCTTCACGACGGACGAGACCGACTCGACCTCCGACCAGGGCACGTGCACGGCGTCGCCCGCGAAGTGAGCCGCCAGCCGCCCCAGCCGGCCGCGCGAGCGCCACGCGTTGCCGCCGACCAGAATCTCCACCACCTCCGGCGAGTCCCCGTCGAGCCCGGTCAGCTCGAGATCGTCGACCTTGCCGCAGTTGATCCCGTCGACGTCGACAAGCTGGTGGTCGAGGATGCCGAGCGCGATGTCGACTTCGGCGTGCTGGCTCATCCCTGCCCCCCGTTCGTAATCAGCATCAGCGGAATCGCCGCCAGGGCGATCGCCATGATCACGACGAAGTAGAGGACGCCGAGGACGTTCGCGAGCCGTCCGTTCACCTTCGAGCCCATGTAAGTGCGGTCGTTCGCGATCAGCAGGATCGGCAGGTAGGTCAGCGGCAGGGCCACCACCGAGAAGATGACCGAGTACTCCGTCAGCTTCACCGGGTCGTAGCCGGTCATGATCACCAGCAGGGCGAGCGCGAAGATCACGAGCCACGACAAGGTGAAGCGCGAGGCCGCCGCCGGCCGCTCCTTCTTGCCCCAGCGCCAGCCGAAGAACTGCGCCATGTTGTAGGCGCCGGAGAACGAGGTCTCGATCGCCGCCCCGCCGACCGCGAACAGGATCCCGACGAGGGCGAGCAGCAGGCCGATCTTCCCGAACGCATGCTCGGCCGCCAGCGCCGGCGTGCCCAGGAACTGCGGGTCGATACTCTGCGGCAGGAAGAGCGCCCCGGCGACGATCATCAGCGCGAACGAGAGGAAGCCGCCGAGCCCGTAGCCGATCATCGAGGTCACCTTGTTCAGGCCGAGGTCCTTCAGGCCCCAGCCGTCCTCGACCGCGCCCGACGAGTAGAAGTAGACCTCGTACGGCGTCATCGCCGCTCCGAGCAGGCCGACGACGAAGTAGAGGTAGACGGGCAGGCTGCCGCCCACGTGGTGTCCCGGGACGAAGCCGTGGCTCACCTTCCCCCAGTCCGGGTGCAGCTTGATCGCCGCGACCGCGAAGACGAGCAGGCTGAGGCCCAGGTAGCCGAAGACGCGCTCGATCCACTCGAACGGGAGCACCCACGAGGCCGCGACGAGGCCGACGACTGCGAGCGGGATCAGCAGCCGGTAGGGCAGGCCCGAGAGGAGCTGGAGGCAGATCGCGACGCCGCCGACCTCGGCCGCGCAGGTCATCAGGTTGACGACCTCGGACGCGATCAGCGTCGAGAGGCCGGCGCCGAAGCCGGTTCGCTCGCGAACGAGGTCGAAAACCGGGCGCTTGGAGACCGCGGCCACGCGGCCGCACATCTCCGAGTAGACGATGATCCCGACGACGCCGATCACGACGACCCACAGCAGCTGGTAGCCGAAGGTCGCGCCCGCCTGCGTGTTGAAGACGAGGTCGCCGATGTCGACGAAGCCGCCGATCGCCGAGAGGATCCCGAGCGCGACCGCGAGCACGTTCTTCAGGCTCACTTGAGCCCCTTGGCGGCGGTCTCGAGCTCACCCGCGAGCGAAGTCTGCTCCGCCTTCGAGGCGTGGCCGAGCCGCTTCAGGTCGGCGCTGACCTTGCTCGCGAGGGATGCGATGCGCCGCAGCTTCGGCTCGAGGCTCGGCTGCGTCTTCGCCGTCTGCAGCGAGGAGGCCGACGACGAAGCCGCCTTCGAGAGGTCCTCCGAGTGCACGCGCGTGTAGATCGCCGTCGTCTTGCCCGCAGCCGAGTCGCGGGCCAGGAGCGCTCCCTCGGCCGCCAGCGACTGCATGGTCTTCGATTCCGTCGAAAGCGCCTTGGCGCTCAGCTTCCCGCCGCCGCCGCAACCGCAGGCCGACAGCGCGATTCCGACCGCGAGGACGAGAGCGCCGCTACGGTGCTTCGGTGCCACAGCCAAAACTCTCTGCCCAACGCGACGATCTTCGGAACGTGGCGATCGTCGCGCACGTCGACCACGGCAAGACGACGCTCGTTGACGCGCTGCTCTGGCAATCCGGCTCGTTCCGCGCCAACCAGGACGTGGCCGACCGGGTGATGGACTCGATGGACCTCGAGCGCGAGAAGGGCATCACGATCCTCGCCAAGAACACGGCCGTCCAGATCGGCGACACGAAGATCAACATCGTCGACACGCCGGGCCACGCCGATTTCGGCGGCGAGGTCGAGCGCGGGCTGACGATGGTCGACGGCGTCCTGCTGCTCGTCGACGCGAGCGAAGGGCCGTTGCCGCAGACTCGCTTCGTGCTGCGCAAGGCGCTCGAGGCGCGCCTGCCCGTCGTGCTTGTCGTGAACAAGGTCGACCGGCCCGATGCGCGCACCGAGGCGGTCGTGAACGAGGTCTACGAGCTCTTCCTCGACCTCGACGCCGACGAGACGCAGATTGAGTTCCCGATCGTCTACTGCAACGCGCGCGAGGGCCGCGCCGGCCTCGCGCCGGACGACCTGGCCGCGGATCTCGGCCCGCTCGTCGAGACGCTGCTCGCGACCGTGCCGCCGCCGGCCTACGACCCGGAGCACCCGCTGCAGGCGCTCGTCACGAACCTCGACGCCTCGCCCTACGTCGGCCGCCTCGCGCTGCTGCGCGTCCTGCACGGGACGATCAAGAAGGGCGAGCAGGTCGCCTGGTGCCGCGCCGACGGGACGATCGAGCTCGCGCGCGTGACCGAGCTATACGTGACCGAGGCGCTCGATCGCGTCCCCGCCGACGAGGCCGGCCCCGGTGAGATCGTCGCGCTCGCCGGCCTGCCCGAGGTGACGATCGGCGAGACGATCGCCGACGCAGAGGACCCGCGGCCGCTGCCGGTCAGCGTCGTCGACGAGCCGTCGCTCGCGATGACGCTCGGGATCAACACCTCACCGCTCGCCGGCACCGAGGGCGACAAGGTGACCGCAAGCGCGCTGATCGCCCGGCTCGAGCAGGAGCTCGTCGGCAATGTCTCCCTGCGCGTGCAGCCGACCTCCAAGCCGGAGGTCTGGGAGGTGCAGGGCCGCGGCGAGCTCCAGCTCGCGGTGCTCGTCGAGATCATGCGCCGCGAGGGCTTCGAGCTCACCGTCGGCAAGCCCGAGGTGCTCACGCGCGAAATCGACGGCAAGAAGCACGAGCCGGTCGAGCGGGTCGCGATCGACGTGCCCGAGGAGTACATCGGCGTCGTCACGCAGCTGCTCTCGCTGCGCAAGGGCCGGCTCCAGGAGATGGTCAACCACGGCACCGGCTGGGCGCGGATGGAGTACCTCGCCCCCGCCCGCGGCCTGATCGGCTTCCGCACCGAGTTCCTCACCGAGACGCGCGGGACCGGGATCATGCACCACGTCTTCGACCGCTGGGAGCCGTGGCAGGGCGAGCTGCGCACCCGCCCGACCGGGAGCCTCGTCGCCGACCGGCGCGGCCAGGCGACGGCCTTCGCGATCGCCGCGCTACAGGAGCGCGGCTCGCTCTTCATCGCCCCGCGCGCGGACCTCTACGAGGGGATGGTCGTCGGCGAGAACTCGCGTGAGAACGACCTCGACGTGAACGCGAGCAAGGAGAAGAAGCTGACGAACATGCGCTCGGCGACCGCGGATGAGCTGGTGCGCCTGATCCCGCCCAGACCGCTGTCGCTCGAGCAGGCGCTCGAGTTCATCCGCGAGGACGAGTGCGTCGAGGTGACGCCGAAGAGCATCCGCCTGCGCAAGGTCGAGCTCTCGGCCGGGAAGCGCCAAACGCTCTCCTCGCGCCGCAAGCGCGAGCGCGACGCGGCCCCCGCGTAGATCGCGGCTATGGTGGCGGAGCGCGTCGGGCTTTCGTTGTGCCGTCGCTAGCGCTCACGCTCTAGCGATCAGCGCTGGTCACGTATGCGGGGTCCCGCCGGAGGGCGGGACCCCGTCGATCGTTTGCCCTTACTGGCCCATCTCGGCCATTGCGGCCTTGCTTCGCTCCGCCATCTCCTCTTCGGACAGGTCCTCCGTGTGCTGTGCGAGCGACCAGATGTGGCCGAACGGATCCGAGAGCGTTCCGAAGCGATCGCCCCAGAACATGTCCTCGAGCTCCGTGACCACCTTCGCCCCGGCGCGCTGCGCCTGCTCGAAGATCGCGTTCACATCCTCGACGTACATGAAGACCGAGCCCGTCGGCCCGCCGCGCGTCGACGGTGGCTGCACGTCGGACTGGGGGAACGGATCCGAGAGCATCAGCTTCGAGTCGCCGAGTTGCAGCTCCGCGTGGGCGATCTTTCCGTCCGGCCCGGGCATCCGAATCGTCTCCTGGGCGCCGAAGGCGTCCTTGTAGAAGTCGATCGCGCGGGCGGCGTCCTCGACGGCGAGATACGGCGTGAGGCTGTGATAGCCCTCCGGGATCGGCTTGACGGCCATGTGCCCTCCTTCTCAGTAGCGGTCACGCGATTCTAGGTTCCCGCCCGACGCCGATTGACTTCCGCCTCGCCAAGTGCGGCAATTCGCACATGAGCCGCCCCGCACAGGCCCTCTCGGCGCTCGGCGCGGTGATGCGCAACCGCGAGCTGCGGCACGTCGAGCTTGCCTGGGGCGCCTCGATCGCGGCCGAGTGGGCGCACTTCGTCGCCCTCGGCGTCTTCGCCTACACGCAGGGAGGCACGGCTGCCGTCGGCATCGCGGGACTCGTGCGCATGCTCCCGGCCGCGGTCTTCGCGCCGCTCGCGAGCAGCCTCGGCGACCGCTTCCGGCGGGAGCAATTCCTCACGGCGATCGCCGCGACCGGCTGCCTCGC
>JAWVDY010000079.1:0-17665 GCA_033856995.1 Gaiellaceae bacterium | reverse complement strand
TGTTCTTCTTCGCGCTCTACCTGATCGCGCACATGATCACGCGGCTGACCGTGCCGAACGCCGACCCGTACCTCCTGCCGATGGCAGGCTTGCTGACGGCGATCGGCGTCACCGAGATCTACCGGCTTGGAAACGCGGACGCATTCAGGCAAGGCCTGTGGATCGTGATCGGCGTCGGGCTCTACGCGCTCGCTCTCTGGGGACTGCGTCGCGACTACCGCGTCCTCGAGCAGTACAAGTACCTCTTCGGGCTCGGCGCGATCGCGCTCCTCTTCCTGCCGCGCTTCCCCGGGATCGGCACGACGGTCAACGGCGCGCGCCTCTGGGTGCACGTCGGCTCGTTCCGCTTCCAGCCGGGCGAGTTCTCGACGATCTTCCTGATCGTCTTCCTCGCCGGCTACCTGCGCGAGAAGCGCGAGGTGCTGGCTCAGGGGCGCCTGAAGGACTTCGGGCCGCTGCTCCTGATCTGGGGCGGCGCGATGCTCGTCCTCGTCGAGACCAACGACCTCGGCTCGGCGCTTCTCTACTTCGGGATCTTCCTCGGAATGCTCTACGTCGCCACCGGCCGCGTGCTCTACGTCGGGCTCGGCGCCGGGTTGTTCCTCGCGGGGGCGTTCGGCGTCTACCACTTCGTCGGGCACGTCCGTGACCGAGTGACGATCTGGCTTCATCCGTGGACCGACCACGCGGTGTACTGCGCGCAGACCGGCAAGCTGCTGCCGCGCCAGGACTGCGCGAGCTACCAGCTCGTCAAGTCGCTCTACTCGGTCGCGCACGGCAACTGGTTCGGCACCGGCCTCGGCAAGGGAACCTTCCGGACGACCGGCGGCGGCCAGCTGATCCCGTACCTGAACACGGACTTCATCTACTCCGCGCTCGCGCAGGAGCTCGGGCTCATCGGCGTCTCGGCCCTCTTGCTCGTCTACATGCTCTTCGTCGCGCGCGGCTTCAAGATCGCGATGCTGGCCGACGACGGCTTCTCGAAGCTGCTCTCGGTCGGGCTGACCTTCGCTTTCGCGCTGCAGACGTTCATCATCGTCGGCGGGATCCTGCGGATCATCCCGCTGACCGGGATCACGCTCCCATTCGTGAGCTACGGAGGCTCGAGCGTCGTCGCCAACTTCGTCCTGCTCGCAGGCCTTCTGCTCGTGTCGAACCGCGCCGGGGCGGCGCGCTCGTGAACCGCCAGATCGCCAGGCTCGCACTGGTCGGTGTCGGGCTCGTGGCGGCGCTCATCGTCGCGACGACGTACTGGCAGACCTGGGCGACGGCCGGCCTCGCCGACCGGCAGGACAACGAGATCCAGCGGGTGGCGCAGTTCTCGATCAAGCGCGGCGTGATCCGCGCTGCCGACGGCACGATCCTCGCCTCGAACCGGATCAAGAAGGTCGGCGGACAGACCCTGTACTTCCGCCGCTACCCGCAGGGCGGCCTCTTCGCGCACGTGGTCGGATACTCGACGCAGTCGCGCTCGCGCTCGGGGCTCGAGTCGTCCCTGAACGACTACCTGACGGGCTCGAACCAGAACCTGAAGACGGTCCTGAAGACGACGCTCGACAAGATCCGCGGCGCGACGATCAAGGGCAACAACGTCTGGCTGACGCTGCGCACAGGAGCGCAGAAGGTGGCCATGCAGCAGCTCGCCGGGAAGTGCGGCTCGGTGGTCGCCCTCGACCCGCGGAACGGCAAGGTGCTCGTGATGGCCTCGCGGCCGACCTTCGATCCGAACCTCGTCGAGAGCGACTTCGCTCGAATCAACAACATCAGCGCCTCGTGCCGGCCCGCGGCTCCGCTCTTGAACCGCGCGACCGACGGCCTCTTCTCGCCGGGCTCGACGTTCAAGGTCGTCACGAGCACGGCCGCGCTCGATTCGGGCAAGTACACGATCGACTCTCGCTTCGTCGACCGCGGCTACTGCATCGAGTACGGCCAGCAGGTGAAGAACTTCGGCGACCAGAATGGGCCCGAGGTCTTCGGCTCGGTCGACTTCCTGCAAGCGCTCGAGCACTCGATCAACGCCGTCTTCTGCGAGATCGGCAAGACGCTCGGCGCCGGCCGGATCCTCGGCACCTCGAAGCAGTTCGGCTTCTACAAGGACCCGCCCCTCGAGACCCCCGGCAACGAGCGCTCGCCGAGCGGGCTCTACGACCACGGCAAGCTCTTCTACCCGAGCAACCCGCAGGCGCAGGTCGACCCCGGCAGGCTCGCCTTCGGCCAGGAGCGAATGCTGACGACGCCCCTTCAGATGGCGATGGTCGCCGCGGCGGTCGCGAACAAGGGCGAGATCATGGAGCCGCACGTCGTCGACCGCGTCACCGCGCCCGGCGGCGGGGTCGTGCACCGCGTCCACCCGAGGAAGTACAAGCGCGCGATGCGCGCCTCCACCGCCGGCAATCTCGTCCAGATGATGGAGGCCGTCGTCACTGGCGGCACCGGCACGGCTGCGCAGATCCCGGGCATCCGCGTGGCCGGCAAGACCGGAACCGCGGAGACCGGCGGCCCCGGCACCCCGAACACGACCTGGTTCATCTCGTTCGCGCCCGCAGGCGCGCCGCGGGTCGCAATCGCAGTCGTGCTGCAGAACCAGCGCGGAGCGGGCGGAACCACCGCAGCCCCCATCGCCCGCGCCGTCATGCAGGCGATCCTCGCTGGAAGGTCGAATCCCTAACCTCTGATGGAGAGATGGCCGTTTCCGACACCCTGATCGGCACCGTCTTCGACGGGCGCTACAAGATCGTCCGCAAGCTCGGCGCGGGCGGGATGGCGGACGTCTACCTGGCGGAGGACCAGGAGCTCGGCCGCCGGGTCGCGATCAAGATCTTGAACGACCGCCACGCCGCCGACGACTCGTTCATCGAGCGCTTCCGGCGCGAGGCGAAGAACGCAGCCGGGCTGAGCCATCCGAACATCGTCTCCATCTACGACCGCGGCGAGGCCGAGGGCACCTACTACATCGCGATGGAGTTTCTCGACGGCCGCTCCCTGAAGGAGCTGATCGTCGGCCGCGGCCCAGCGCCGATCAAGCTCGCGCTCGACTACGCGCGTCAGACCCTCGCGGCCGTCGGCTTCGCCCACAAGCACGGGATCGTCCACCGCGACATCAAGCCGCACAACGTGCTCGTCGGCCCCGAGGGGCGGCTGAAGGTGACGGACTTCGGCATCGCCCGCTCGGGCGCCAGCCAGATGACCGAGGTCGGCTCGATCATCGGCACCGCGCAGTACCTCTCGCCCGAGCAGGCCCGCGGCGCGCCGGTCGATCAGACCTCCGACCTCTACTCGGTCGGCGTCGTGCTCTACGAGATGCTCACCGGGCACGTGCCGTTCACGGGCGACACTCCGCTCGAGATCGCGATGAAGCACCTCTCCGAGGTGCCCCGCCCTCCGTCGGAGCTGCGGCCGGAGGTGCCGCACGACCTCGACTCGGTCGTCCTGCGGGCGCTCGCCAAGGATCCGGCCGAGCGGTACCAGAGCGCGGACGAAATGGATGCCGATCTCGCGCGCGTGGCGGAGGGGCTGCCGGTCGACCCGCAGACCGAGACCGCGGCCACGGCGGTTCTCTCGGGCTCCGGCCTCCTGGCGGCGGCTCCCACCTCGGTGATCACCCGGCCGCCCCTCGCCGCGCCCGGCCGACCTGCGCCGCCGGGCCGTACGCCTCCCGCCGGCTACTACGGCTACGAGGGCCCGCCGCGCCGGCGCCGGCCCGTCTGGCCGTGGGTGCTCTCGATCCTGCTGCTCGCGGCCGCCGCAGGCGCCGCGTGGTTCGCGTACACCAAGATCCAGGACCAGCTGAGCGCGAACAAGCCGGTGGCCGTGCCGTTCGTGAAGGGCCTCAAGGAGACGTTGGCGGTCCAGAAGATCCATGCCGCCGGCCTTGCGGCCCAAGTCACGCGCAGGACCAGCGACTCGGTCGAGAAGGGAACCGTGATCGACCAGAACCCATCCGCCGGCGAGAAGGTCGTGAGGCACGGCAACGTCCAGATCATCGTCTCGAAGGGCAAGCAGACAGTGCCGGTACCGACCGTGGTCGGCAAGACGCGAGACGACGCCATCGCGACGCTCGTCAACGCCGGGCTCAACCCGCACGCGTTCGACGTGCCCTCGAGCAAGCCGGCCGGAACCGTCACCGGCCAGGATCCGCCTCCGGGCAAGGTCGTCGTGAAGGGGAGCTCGATCCGCATCAACGTCTCCAGCGGCCCGGCCGAGGTGGACGTTCCCTCGGTGATCGGTCTCTCGTTCGATCAGGCCAGCCTCTCGCTGCAGAACAACGGCTTCGCAGTCGGGCGCACGGATGTGGATAGCAACCAGCCAAAGGACACGGTCGTCGCCCAAGACCCGAGCGGACGGGCGCAGAAGGGCGCGACGATCATGCTCAGCGTCTCGAAGGGGCCCAAGCAGTCGACCGTTCCCGACGTGACGAGCCAGGACGAGGGCTCGGCCCGCTCGACGCTCCAGAGCGCCGGCTTCACGGTGCAAGTGCAGACGCAGGAGGTCGGCGACCCCGGCCTCGGCGGGATCGTGCTCAGCCAGAGCCCGACCGGCAGCACGAAGGCCCCGAAGGGCTCCACCGTGACGATCACCGTCGGCCACTACACCGTGCCGGCCCCGCCGCCTCCGCCCACGCCGTGAGCGGGCGCGTTCGCGTCGCGGTCCTCCTCGGGGGCCGCTCCTCCGAGCATGACGTCTCGCTGGCCTCCGCCCGCTCGGTGATCGACGCGCTCGACCCCCAGCGCTATGACACCGTGACGGTCGAGATCGGCCGCGACGGGCGCTGGGAGCTCGGCACGGGCGATGGCTCGGTAGCGGAGACGCTGCCGGTGCCCACCTCGAAGGTGCCCGCGACGCTCGGCGAGGTCGACGTCGTCTTCCCGGTCCTGCACGGGCCCTTCGGCGAGGACGGGACGGTCCAGGGCCTACTGGAGCTGGCCGGGGTGCCGTACGTCGGCGCGGGCGTGCTCGGCTCGGCGCTCGCGATGGACAAGGACGTCTTCAAGGCCGTGATGCGCGACCGCGGCGTGCCGGTCACCCGCAACATCACGCTGCGTCAGGGCCAGGGCCCGGAGAACCCGTTCGGCTACCCGGCCTTCGTCAAGCCGGCGCGGCTAGGCTCGTCGGTCGGGATCTCGAAGGTGCACGACGACGACGGGCTCGCGGCGGCGGTCGCGCTCGCGTTCGAGCACGACGAGAAGGTGCTCGTCGAGGAGTTCATCGACGGCGTCGAGGTCGAGTGCGGCGTGCTCGGCAACGAGCGGCCCGAGGCCTCGCTCCCCGGCGAGATCGTCTCGCATGGGTTCGCCGGCGCCGACTGGTATGACTACTCGGCCAAGTACGAGGACGGCGGCATGGACCTCGTCGTCCCGCCGAGGCTCGAGCAGCAGACGATCGAGCGCGTCCAAGAGCTGGCAGTCGAGGCCTTCGTCGCCGGCGAGTGCGAGGGCATGGCGCGGGTCGACTTCTTCGTGCGCCCCGACGGCGAGGTGCTCGTCAACGAGCTGAACACGATCCCCGGCTTCACCGCGACGAGCGTCTACGCCAAGCTCTTCGAGGCCTCGGGCGTTCCGTACACCGAGCTCGTCGACCGGCTCGTCCAGCTCGCCCTCGAGCGGCACGAGCGCCGCTCGCGCCTCCGCTTCTAGCGGCCTCTCGCGGTAACTTCGTTGACGTCCACCGAGTCGTTGCCGCCGAGGCCGGTGATCCAGACCAGGTAGTACCGCGCCTTGCCGCCCTTGAGCGTGAAAATCGTGCGCGTGCCGACAGTCTGCGAGCTCGAGACCGGCTGGAAGGGACCGCTCGGGGACGAGCCCGACTTGATCAGCGCGGTGAAGCCGGCGGTGTCGCTCGTGACGGTGAGTTGCGTGACCTGCTTGTCGCTCGCCGCGCCGACGACCAGGCCGACACCCGCCTTGGGCAGCTGGCCGCCGTTGTAGTGCTCGGTGTGCCAGGCGGTGGCCGGGTCGCCGTCGATCGCCTGCTTGGCGATCTCGCCGTGCTCCGTGTTGTCGCCGAGCGGGTCGTAGGCGCTCGCGGCGGTGAAGTGGATCGGGCTCGCCGGCGTGTTGCTCTTCTTCTTGCCGACGAGGCTCGAGAGCTTGCCCGACCCGCCGGTGAAGGCGAAGACCAGGGCGAGGATCCCGGCCAGGACCGCGAGGCCGCCGAGCAGCAGGATCAACGGCCAGACGCTCGGGCGGTCGGCCGGCGGACGCGCGGCTCGCCGCCGCCGGCGCTGCGGGGCCACGATCATCGTCTCCGCGCCAGAGGTCGGGCTCTCCGGAGCCAGGCAGTCGCTCAGCTCGGAGCAGAGCTCGTCCATCGAGCCGAACCGCTCGCGCGGGTCCTTCGCCATCGCGCGGCGGACGATCGCATCCAGATGCGGCGAGAGCTCGGGCCGCTGTTCCCGGATGCTCGGAACGGGCTCGTTGATGTGGCGCATCGCGACGGCCACGAAGTTGTCGCCCGGAAACGGCACCTCGCCGGTCAGCAGCTCGTAGAGGACGGCGCCGAGCGAGTAGATGTCGCTCTGGGCGTCGACGCGCTGCCCGCGGGCCTGCTCGGGCGCGATGTAATCGCTCGTCCCCATCACGGTGCCGGTCTGTGTCAGCCCGCCCTTCACGTCCAGCGAGCGCGCGATCCCGAAGTCGGTCACCTTGGCCCGGCCGTCGCCGTTCAGCAGCACGTTTTGCGGCTTCACGTCGCGGTGGACGAGCCCGTGGTCGTGCGCGAAGCCGAGCGCCTTCGCGATCTGAAGCGTGAGCTCGACGGCCTGCTGCTCGGTAAGGGGCCCCTTGCGCTGGACGAGCGCCTTCAGATTCTCGCCCTCGATGTACTCGAAGACGATGAACTGCCGGTCTCCGTGCTCGCCGCGGTCGATCACCGTGACGATGTTCGGGTGCGAGAGCTGCGCGACCGAGCGCGCCTCGCGGCGGAAGCGCTCGACGTAGTCGCCGTCTGCCGTGAACTGCTCGTGCAGCACCTTCAGCGCCACGTCGCGCTCGAGCAGGTTGTCGCGCGCCCGGTAGACGCTGGACATCCCGCCGGTGCCGACGAGCTCCTCCAGCTCGTAGCGTTCCGCGATCAGCTCGCCGACCACAACGCTCAATTGTGCCCGTCGCGGCGAGAGCTAAGCGCCGCTACGTCTCTAGAAGCGGTGAGGTTGACGGCGCAGACGGATGCGTGGTCAAGCCCACACATCCTGAGACCGGCATCGCAAGCGACGCCTAGGCGAGAGAGGCGTCGAGCGCCTGCTCCCAGACGCCCAGAGCCTCGTCGAGCTCGGCGTCCGAGATCACGAGCGGAGCCAGCACGCGGATGCAGTTCGAGTAGATCCCGGACTTGAGCAGAAGCAGACCGCGCTCGGCGGCGGCCTCGACGACGCGGCTCGCGAGCTCGGGTGCGGGGTCCTTCGTCTCCCGGTCGTGGACGAGCTCGATCGCCAGCATCGCACCGAGGCCGCGCACGTCGCCGATCGCGTCCCAGCGCTCCTGCCACGCGTGCATGCGCCCGCGAATCGTCTCGCCGATCGCCGCGCCGCGGTCGTTCAGGCCCTCCTCCTCGAAGACGTCGAGGACGGCGAGCGCCGCGGCCTGTGCCACCGGGTTGCCGACGTATGTGCCGCCGATCGCGGAGTCGCCCGGCGCGTCCATGATCTCCGCGTTGCCGAGCACCCCGGAGAGCGGGAGGCCCGCGGCGATCGACTTCGCGACCGTGATCAGGTCGGGCTCGACGTCGTAGTGGTCGATTCCCCACATGCGGCCCGTGCGGCCGAAACCGGTCTGCACCTCGTCGACGACGAAGACGATGCCGTTGTCGTCGCAGATCCGGCGCACGCCCTCGACGAACTCCGGCGGCGCGACGACGAAGCCGCCCTCGCCCTGCACCGGCTCCATCACGATCGCTGCGACGGTTTCCGCGGCGACCTGGGTGACGAGCGCGCGCTCGAGGGACGCCAGCGCCTCGGCGGCGGTCGGCCCGCGATACTCGTTCGGGAAGGGCACGCGGTAGACCTCCGGCGCGAAGGGGCCCAGGCCTGCCTTGTAGGGATGCGTCTTCGAGGTCAGCGTCAGCGAGAGCAGCGTGCGGCCGTGGAAGCCGCCCTCGAAGCCGATCACCGCGGGCCGGCCCGTGTGGATGCGCGCGAACTTGACCGCGTTCTCGACGGCCTCGGTGCCCGCGTTGAAGAAGGCGGCCTTGGCCGGCTTGCGCACCGGCGCCAGCTCGCACAGGCGCTCGGCGAGCGTGACGTAGACCTCGTAGGGGACGATCGTGAAATCTGTGTGTGAGAAGCGCGAGAGCTGCTCCTGCGCCGCGGCGACGACCTGCGGGTGCGAATGGCCGACGTTCAGGCAGCCGACCCCGCCGGTGAAGTCGAGGAAGGTGTTCCCGTCGACGTCCGTGAGCGTCGCGCCGAGGGCGTGGTCGACGACGACGGGCAGGAACACGGACAGTGGCTCGGCGACGACGCGCTCCTTCCGCTCCAGGATCGCCTTCGACTTCGGCCCCGGAACCGCCGTCCGGAGCTCGATTGCCTTCGTTACCGCCATGTCGCTGACGATAGCGCAGTAAGCGGCCGACTGCATACCTGCATAGCCCTCATGCAGGCGGCATCAGCGCTGGGGCGTCGTAGAGGCCCTCGGCGTTCCAGAGCAGGAACCCGCGCGCGTGCAGCGACCGCGCGGCGGCGACCTGGGCCCGCACGTCGTCGAGGGTGTAGGTGCGGCCGAGCGAGAAGTCCTGGAGCCAGGGAACCAGGCTCGCCTTGCGGCCCTCGAGCGCCGTCTCGAAGTCGAGGAGCGAGTGCGTCACCGTCTCTCCGGGTGCCGCGTTCGGGTCGGTGAGGTTGTACTCGCCTGGGTTGAAGTGCGAGGGGTAGACCATCGGGTAGATCGCATCGACGTAGCGCGAGATTCGGCGGGGCAGCTGGCCGATCCCGAGGTCGTGGGTGGCCGCGAGCCCGAAGACGTCGACCGAAACGCGGGCGCCGAGCGGGTGCAGCCGCTTCGCGGCGTACTGGGTGAAGGCTGGGATCGTCCACTTCATCGGCTGAGGGTGCGCCCCCGGGTAGCGGATCAGCGAGAGGTCGCCGTCGCTCGGGAAGCGGACGTAGTCGAACTGGATCTCGTCGAAGCCCGCCTTCGCGGCCGCCGCGCCGACGTCGACGTTGTACGCCCACACGCGCCGGTCGTACGGGTTCGTCCAACCGAGCCCTGCGTTGTTGTGCCAGAGCGAGCCGTCGCTCGTGTGGATCGCCAGGCCCGGCCGCTTCTCGGAGAGCACCGGGTCTTCGAAGGTGACGACCCGGCCGATCAGGTAGTCCCCGTGCGCGTGGACGAGCCGCGCGACCCGCTTCGCCTTGTAGTACGGCCCGGCCGCGCCCGTGCGGCGCGCGAGCGGAACCGCCGACGGAACGAAGCCGACGCGCCCGTTCTCGTCCTTGACGTCGAGCTCGATCGTGTTCAGGCCCGGCAGCGCGAGGTACTGCTGCAGCTTTCCGGGCAGCGAGGCGAGAGCCATCGTGACATGGACGCCGCGGATCTCGCGGGGCACGGAGGCGTGATTGGCCGTTTTGGGCGTCGCCTTCGTCGTCGTGGTCGCGGCCTTGGCCTGCACCTTGCTCGGATGCTCGCTCCCGCCCACCGAGCGCGCGCCGAGGGTGATCCCCGCGGCGAGCGCGAGCAGGATTGCGGCTGCGACTGCCCGGCGCCTCCTGACCTGCCGGCGGCGACGCTGGCGCCGTCGCTCGCGAGTACGAGCGCTCGGGTCCTGGTGTTCCATCGAAAGGGCGCCAAGCATACGACTCTTCCGCCGTAGAATCGCCACGTGGTTCTCTCCGACCGCACGATCCGGCGGCAGCTCGAGGAGGGTCGGATCAGCATCGATCCCTACGATGAGGCGCTGCTGCAGCCCTCGAGCGTCGACGTGCGCGTTGACCGCTTCTTCCGTGTGTTCCACAACGCGCGCTACCCGTTCATCGACGTCAAGCAGCCTCAGGAGGAACTGACGGAGCTCGTCGAGATCGACGAGGAGCGGCCGTTCATCCTCCATCCGGGCGAGTTCGTCCTCGGCTCGACGCTCGAGCGGGTGACGCTTCCGGACGACCTCGTCGCGCGACTCGAGGGGAAGTCGAGCCTCGGCCGCCTCGGCCTGCTGATCCACTCGACCGCCGGTTTCATCGATCCCGGCTGGGACGGGCACGTGACGCTAGAGCTCTCGAACGTCGCGAATCTCCCGATCACGATCTACTTCAAGATGAAGATCGGTCAGGTCTCGTTCGTGCAGCTGACCGAGCCCGCCGAGACGCCGTACGGCTCCGGCGCGCTCGGCTCGAAATACCAGGGACAGCAGGGCCCGACGCCCAGCCGCTACTGGCAGAACTTCTAGCCTCTCTAGCTAGGGTGCGAGCCGGCCGCAGACGAGCTGCACGTCGGCCTTCGTGTCGCCGTCACGGTCGTTCTGCAGCGACCACCGGCCGCCCCGGGCGATCGCGGCCGCACCGGCGACGGTCGTCGGCCTCGAGAAGAGCGAGTAGCCGGCGGCGAAGGAGACCCATCCGCTCGGACAGCGCCGCGTGATCGTCTGGCTCCCGTGGTGCAGCGGCACGCTCGTGGTGGTCGCCTTGACGTGGAGCCGCTCGGGCGAGGTGCCCGCCTCGCGGATGAGCGTGAGGCAGCCACCGTAGAACGCGACCGTTCGCGGCTGCCCGCCGCGGTTCAGCACGGAGAAGGAGAGGCGGCTGAGGATCGAGGTCTGGCTCCTGATACTGAGAGCCGGCCCGCCACGGTAAGCGTCGAGCGACTTCTGCCGGCTCGGGTCGAGGTCGACGCCGGCGCGCGCGGGCGCAGTGCCCGGTGGGCACTCGAGGGTCGCCGAGCCGGTTCTCCTCGGTGGCAAGAGCACGTATTTCGTCCTGAGCGGCTTCAGCCGGAAGACGTACTTCGACGAATTGACCTTGCGACACGCGACGGCGACGGTTACGCGCTGGTCGCCGTTGGTCACGGGATTCCCGAAGCGGAATCGGTAGCTGCTCATCCCAGCCGGGGTGATCTTGAGGAGCGTCGTCCCGGGTCCGGCCGTCAACACGCCGGCGCTCACGGCGATGTAACCGCGGGGGCAGGTGACGGGGAAGGTCGTGATCCCGTTCGACGGAAGGTCGTGCGTGGCGACCACGGTCGGAGCAAGCAGGACCTGCTCGGTCTGCGCCCGCGCGGACGCCGCGACGAGCGCAACGCCTGCCGCCAGCAACGCGATGACCCACCTTCCCATGTGCCGCAGTTCCTCGGCTAGCGAGCGTACAACAGGATGGCCGTAGAATCGAGGGCGTGATCCTCGTCACCGGGGCGACCGGATTCATCGGACCGCGGGTCGCCCACGCTCTGCGCGAGCGCGACCTGGCGATTCGCGCGCTCGTCCGGCGACCGAGCGACCGGGGTGCGGCGACCCTGGCCGCGTGGGGCGCCGAGCTGGTGCAGGGCGACATGACCGACTCGGACAGCATCCGCCGGGCTGTCGACGGCTGCGAGACCGTCGTTCACCTGGTGGCCGTCCGCCAGGGGAACGCGGAGCAGTTCCGCAGCGTGATGGAGGAAGGGACGCGCGACCTCGTGACCGCCTCGCACGAGGCGGGGGTGAGGCGCTTCGTCCTCATGAGCGCGCTCGGGACGAGCGAGGAGACCAAGGACCTCGTCCCCTACTACCACGCGAAGTGGGAGCAGGAGCAGACCGTTCGCGGGTCGGGCATCGAGCACGTGATCTTCCGGCCCAGCTTCGTCTTCGCCAGGGACGGCGGCATCCTCCCGACCTTCCGGCGGCTCGCGCGACTCGCGCCCGTGACGCCGATCATCGGCTCCGGCCGCCAACGTATCCAGCCGATCTGGATCGAGAACGTTGCCGCGTACTTCGCCCAGGGCGTCGACCGCGCGGAGGCCGCGAACCGCACGTTCGAGCTGGGCGGCCCCGACGTGGTCAGCTGGAACGAGTTCTGGGAGCGGCTCAAGAAGGCGCTGGGCCAGCGCCGGCCGAGCGTGCACGTCCCGACGAGCCTGATGCGAGCGAACGCACTCCTGACCGAGCGACTGCCGGGGAACATCCCGCTGACGCGCGACCTCCTGACGATGCTCGAGCACGGCGACAACGTCACCTCCGACGACGAGGCGGTACGCGCGTTCGGGCTGCCGCTCGTGCCGCTGGAAGAGCAACTTCGCCGCGCTCTGTAGTAGGTCAAAGAAAAGGGGCCGCACAAAGGCGGCCCCTGATCCGGTGACCAGCGCTGAAGTGGTAGAGGCGCTTCCAGGCCGACAATCGTGCTGCCGGCGGCGCGAAACGCGAGCCCCCCACGCTGGCTAGGCGGTTCCCCAGTAGGTCCCGGGGACGACGCCTCTACCCGCTGGTACCTCCACTGCCCGTACTTGATGAAATCACTACCGGACCACCTCCTTTCCGCGGTAGCCGCACTCTAGCGACTGCGTAGGACCACGGAAAGCTCGAGGCCACGGTCGAGCGGCAGGGTGACGCTCTCGAGGGTCGGGTCCGCCTGCCGCGCGCGCGAGTAGGCGCCCAAGGTGTCCTCGTGCGACAGCACGTTGTCGGCAATCACCACCGCGCCCGGCTCGAGCTTCGTCCGGGCCTCGGCGAAGAGCGGCTCGTATTGCTCCTTCTCGGCGTCGAGGAAGACGACGTCGAAGACATCGTCGATTGGCGGCAGCGTCTCGAACGCGTCGCCGGCCACCAGCTGTGCGACGTCGCCTACGCCGGCCTCCTCGACGTTGGCCCGCCACGCCTCGACCTTCGCGGGGTCGCTCTCGAGAGAGAGCACGCGCCCGCCGAGTAGCCGCACCGCTGCCGCAAGCCAGATCGTCGAGTAGCCGCGCGAGCCGCCGATCTCGAGCACTTCGCAGTCGGCCTGCGGCGAGACGAACGCGAAGAGAAACTGGCCGGTACTCCGGGCGACCTGGCGCGCGCGCTGCTCCCGGGGGACACCGCGAGCGCGCTCGTCGGCGTCCTCGGCCTCGAGCCGGGCGAGGACGGAGCGGACACGATCGTCGAGCACGGACGCGGCTACTTCCGCCCGCCCGCTGAATGTTCACGCGCGCCTGTGAAGCTGCGGGTCCCGACCCGCCCCCCTGCCATGGCGGTCAGCCTACCCACGCCCGGCGCACGTGACTGTGACGGAACCGTGACGAACGTGTGCCGATGCCCGGAACCTCAGCCTAGGCAAGCTGGACCTTGACCATCCCGTCTTCGACCCGCACTGGGAAGGTCTCGACCGGCAGCACGGCTGGCAGCGAGAGCGGGCGGCCGGTGCAGATCTCGATGCGCGCGCCGTGGCGCGGGCACACTGCGACGCCCTCCTCGGCGTCGAAGTCCCCCTCGCACAGCGGCCCGTCGTCGTGCGAGCAGCGGTCCTCGATCGCGCAGTAGCGGCCGCCGAGGTTGTAGACACCCACGGAGATCTCCCCCGCGTGGACGATCTTCACCGTCCCGGGCGGTAGCTCCTCGACCGGCGCGACGTCGATCTCTGCCACGCGTTAACGGAGGTCGAGCTCGTCGAGGCCGGCCCACTCCTCGGGGAGCGGCGTCCCCTTGGCGCGGTGCAGCGCGACCTTCAGCACCCCGAGTCCGAGCAGCGCGCACTTGAGCCGCACCGGGGTCAGCGGGATGCCGACCTCCTCGAGCAGCTCTTCCTTGGGCAGCTCGGCGATCTCCGTGGCGGTGCGACCCTCGACCATCTCCATCAGCATCGAGGTCGAGGCCTGGCTGATCGCGCAACCGCGGCCGGAGAACTTGACCTCGTCGACCGTCTCGCCGTCCTCGCCGAAGTGAACGTAGATCGTGACCTCGTCTCCGCAGAGCGGATTGAGCCCCTCCGCCTGCGCGTCGGCATCCTCGATCACACCGTGGCCGCGGGGGTTCTTGTAATGGTCGAGGATCACCTCGCGATACAGGTCGTCCACGGCTCTAGCCCAGGATCTTTCGCACCTTGTGCAGGCCCGCGACGAGCCGGTCGATCTCGTCCGGCACGGTGTACAGGTAGAAGCTCGCGCGGTTGGTGGCGGCGACGCCCAGGCGCGTCATCAGCGGTTGGCAGCAGTGATGACCGGCCCGGATCGCCACGCCCTCGGAGTCGAGCACCTGCGCGACGTCGTGCGGATGGATCCCGTCGACGTTGAACGAGACGATCCCCGCGCGGCGCTCAGGCGGCGGGCCGTACGTGGTGATCCCGCCGAGATCCGCGAGCCGCTCGAGCGCATAGGCGGCGAGCTCGCTCTCGTACTGGGCGATCGCCTCGAGCCCCGCCTCGGCGACGTAGTCCATCGCCGCACCGAAGCCCACCGCTTCGGCAATCGGCTGCGTGCCGGCCTCGAACTTGTACGGCAGCTCGCCCCAGGTCGTCTCCTCAAGGCGGACCTGCCGGATCATGTGGCCGCCGAGGTTGAACGGCGCCATCCGCTCGAGCAGCTCGGCCCGGCCCCAGAGCGCGCCGACTCCGGTGGGCCCGCAGAGCTTGTGGGAGGAGAAGGCGAAGAAGTCGCAGCCGAGCTCCTGGACGTCCACCCGGTGGTGGGGTGCGGCCTGCGCGCCGTCGACGACCATGATCGCGCCGCGCTCGTGTGCCCAGGCCGCGAGCCGCTGGACCGGGTTCACGGTCCCGAGCGAGTTCGAGACGAGGTTCGTGGCGACTACCTTCAGCTGCCCGCCCCGCGCGAAGTCGTCGAGCGCGTCGAACTGCAGCTCGCCGTTCTCGTCGATCGGGAGCATCCGGAAGTCGGCGCCGTTCCGCTTCGCGATGTACTGCCACGGTACGAAGTTCGAGTGGTGCTCGAGCTCGGTGACGAGCACCACGTCGCCGGGACCGAGGTTGTCGAGGCCCCAGGCGTAGGCGACGAGGTTGATCGACTCGGTGGCGCTCCGCGTGAAGATCAGCTCGCGCGCAGCGGGCGCATTCACGAACGACCGCGCCTTCTCGCGCGCGCCTTCGTACGCCTCGGTTGCGCGCTCCGAGAGGACGTAGACGCCGCGGTGGACGTTCGCGTACGAAGTCTCATAGAAGTCACGCAGGGCATCGAGCACCTGGCGCGGCTTCTGCGAGCTTGCGGCCGAATCGAGGTACGCGAGCGGCTTCCCGTGAATCTTCTGCTCAAAGATCGGGAAGTCGGCGCGCAGCTTCTGCGCGTCCAACGCTGGGCGAGCCGTCACGACCACAGGGCTATCGTACCGGGGCACCGGGTCATGAAGATTCGCGCCACAGCAGCGATCGCGTTCGCCGTCCTCCCGCTCGTCGCGGGCTGCGGCGGGTCCGGTGGAGGCTCGTCCTCACCGGGTGGGAAGGTGTTCGCGAGCGCCGGCTGCGGCACATGCCACACGCTCAAGGCCGCGGGCTCGAAGGGCCAGATCGGCCCCAACCTCGACGAGCTGAAGCCGGACGAGTCGACCGTCGAGCGCCAGGTCCGCAACGGCGGCAACGGAATGCCCTCGTTCCGCAGCAAGCTCTCCGGAAGCCAGATCACGCTCGTCGCCGGGTTCGTCTCCGACTCCGCGCGCGCCTCGGGCACGAGCTTCGCCTTCAAGCCAGACAAGGCGACGGTTTCCGGCTGCGAGCAGAGCGCCAAGCCGTTCTGCTACCGGCAGGCGTTTGGCAACGTCGCCTACAAGGAGGGGCCGAAGAAGGCCCTCGACCTGCTTGCCGCCGACGACTCCCGCATCTCCGGCGTCCACGCCGACTGCCACCAGATCTCACATTGGATCGGCCGCGCGGGCCTCGTCTACTACAAGCACGACGCGGGCCAGGCACTTTCGCACGGCGCGATGACGTGCAACTCCGGGTACTACCACGGCGTCCTCCAGGTCGCGCTCGCGGGGCTTCCTCGCGACGTGGTGGTGAGGAAGGCGCGGAAGCTCTGCAGCGCTCCCGCCGTGAACACCGAGGAGTTCCTGCTCTACCAGTGCGTCCACGGGCTCGGGCACGGGTTGATGATCTACAGCGGAGACGACCTCCCGTGGTCGCTGCGGACCTGCCACAAGCTGCTCACGGACTTCGATCGGGTCTCTTGCACAGGCGGCGTGTTCATGCAGAACCTCGACACCACGATGGGCACCTCCCGCTACTTGCGCGCGAAAGACCCGCTCTACCCGTGCACGACGGTCGCCGAGCGCGACAAGGTCTACTGCTACCTGATGGTGACTTCGAGGATCCAGACGCTGGACCGGTACAACTGGCGTAAGACCGCTGCGTGGTGCCGCAAGAGCGAGGCGGGATGGGTGCAGACCTGCTTCGAGTCGTACGGCCGCGATGCTTCTGGAACCTCGCAGTACCACCCTGCCCAGACGATCGACCTCTGCCTCCGGGCCGGGCCGAATGCCGGGGACTGCATCTACGGAGCGGCGCGCGACTACGGCAACAACTACGCCGGCGGCCCGCAGTCGTCCGCGCTGTGCAGGGCCGCGCCTGCTCGTTACCGGCCGCGTTGCTACGAGGGGGTCGGGACGATCCTCGGCGCGCTCCATCGCTACGGCGCCGAGCGGACGACCGCGTGCAACGCGATCACCCCGAAGCGGTACCGCCGCAACTGCTACCGCGGCGCCGCGATCACGTAGTGCTCGCGAAGCTGGCGGGCCGCGCGTCGCTCTGGAACCGGCGGCGCAAGTTCGAGCTCTTCATGCAAGCGGTGCGACCGGGGCCGGAGACGCGCGTTGTCGACGTGGGGGTCGGCGACACCGGCTTCGGCACCGAGCCGGGCGTCGCCGCGAGCCACAACTTCTTCGAGGCGCTCTACCCCTGGCCGGAACGGATCACGGCCGTCAGCGACGTGCCGCTGCCAAATTTCGCGCGCGAGTTCCCGTCCGTGCGCTGTGTGACCGCGAGCGGGATGGACTTGCCGTTCGAGGACGACGCCTTCGACGTCGCCTTCTCGAACGCCGTCGTCGAACACGTCGGCGGGCGTGAGAAACAACGGCGCTTCGTCACCGAGCTCTGCCGGGTCGCGCCGGTCGTCTTCCTCTCGACGCCGAATCGCTGGTTCCCGCTCGAGACGCACACGCTGATCCCGCTGGCGCACTGGCTGCCCCGGCCTTATGCCGACGTGACCTTCGCCCTCATTGGCCGCGACCGCTGGCGCGGCGTCGAGCTGTTGACGAAGCCCGAGCTATTGGAGCTCTTCCCGAGCGGCGTCGAGCCCCGAGTCGTCGAGTCGCGAATCACAATCAGCGTCACCGCGACCCGAACCCCCAAGTAACAGTCTGTTACTTGGACACGGTTTAGACGCGAGTTCGTCTCAGAGCCGTGACGGATCTGAGGGCAACGTGGGGCCATGGGTTTCTTCGCGCCACGCATCTCGATGCGGCTTCGAGACGAGATCGACCGCCTAGCGGCCCGGCCATACCGAGCTTCCGAGATCTGTCGCACGATCGGAGAAAGCGCGGAGGAGCAGGGCTTTCGCCGACCGAGCTACGAGCAGGTGCGTCTACTGGTCGTCGCATCTCGGCGCCGCCCGCAACGCGTGTCGACCGGCGATGTGCTGCTGGACGTCGCGCTCCGCGTGCGTCCGCCAGACGCGTTCCTCAAGCACGTCTCCGGAGTCCACACGCTCCACCGGAGAAAGTAACAGTCTGTTACTTGGAGACGGTCAGGCCTGCGGGATGCGCTGCTCGAGGGCGCTCGTGACCGCGTTGCGGACCGGCT
>JAWVDY010000078.1:0-12151 GCA_033856995.1 Gaiellaceae bacterium | reverse complement strand
GGCGAGTTCAGCTTCGACGACTTCTTGAAGAGCTACAAGATGCTCCGCAAGATGGGCCCGCTCCAGGGCGTGCTGAAGATGATCCCCGGCCTCGGCAAGCAGCTCGAAGGCCTCGACAACGTCAACGAGAAGGAGCTCGGCCGCGTCGAGGCGATCGTGCTCTCGATGACCCCTCAGGAGCGGCGCCTGCCGCACGTGATCGACGGCTCCCGCCGCAAGCGGATCGCCGGCGGCAGCGGCGCCACCGTGGAGCAGGTCAACCAGCTCCTCGAGGCGCGAAAGCAGATGGCGAAGATGATGAAGCAGCTCGGGAAGGGCAAGATGCCCGCGCTGCCGGGGCAGCCGCAGGGTCAGAATGGCCCCACGCGCTCCGCCACCAAGAAGAAGAAGAACAAGCGCAAGAAGCCCAAGTCACGGAGGTAACGGTTGGCAGTCAAGCTGAGGTTGACTCGAGTCGGGTCGAAGAAGAACCCCGTCTACCGCATCGTCGCGGCGGACGCACGCTCGCCGCGCGACGGCAAGTTCCTGGAGATTCTCGGTCGGTACAACCCGCAGACCGACCCGTCGACGATCGAGTTCGACGAGGAGCGGGTGCGCGACTGGATCTCGAAGGGCGCCCAGCCCTCGAACACGGTGCAAAAACTGCTGAAGGCCAAGAACTTCGGTGGTTGAGATCGTCGAGTTCATCGTGCGCCGTCTCGTCGACGAGCCTGACGCGGTGCGCGTCGAGGAGATCGAGCGCGACGGCGACACGGTGCTCCAACTCCACGTCGCCAAGGACGACGTGGGCAAGGTGATCGGCCGCCAGGGCCGCCTCGCGCGGGCGCTGCGCACGATCGTCCGCGCCTCCGCCGGCCGGCGCGAGGGACGAACGCTGCTCGAGATCGTGGAGTAGCGCGCTGCGCGTCGCCGCGCTCTACGACATCCACGGCAACTTCCCGGCGCTGGAGGCGGTGCTCGCCGAGGTCGAGCGCGAGGGCGTGGATGCGATCGTGCTCGGCGGCGACTGCATCCACGGGCCACAGCCCGCGGAGACGCTGCGGCGGCTGCGCGATCTGGGCGATCGCGCGCTTTGGATCCGCGGAAACACCGACCGGCTCATCGCAGGTGACGATGCGAGCGATGATCTGCACCGCTGGGTGGCGTCCGCGATCGGGCGAGAGGGCGTCGACTTCTTGGAGTCGCTGCCGCAGACGCAGCGGCTCGAGGTGGACGGGCTCGGCGACACGCTCTTCTGTCACGCGACACCGCGAGACGACGAGGAGATCGTCACACCGCTGACGCCGGACGAGCGCCTCGCACGCATCCTCCGGGACGTCGAGGCGGGCACCGTCGTCGTCGGACACACGCACATGCAGCAGGACCGAACGGTCCGCGCCATCCGGTGGGTCAACGTCGGCTCGGTGGGGTTGCCCTACGAGGGCGACGTCAAGGCGTTCTGGGCATTGCTCGGCCCGGACGTCGAGCTGCGCCGGACGCCGTTCGACGTCTCCGCCGCGATTCGGGCCTTCGAGTCGGTCGGGCGCGAGGACGCGGCGCGTTTCGTCGAGAATTTCCGCATCGCTCCGTCGCGCCAGGAGGCGGCGGAGTACTTCGAGTCGCTTGTCTGAGCTCGTCCGCGTCGGCCGCGTCGGGAAGCCGCACGGGCTCGACGGCTCGTTCTTCGTCGAGCAGGCGAGCGAGGACGAGACGCGCTTCGCGCGTGACTCAACGCTGCACGTCGACGGCGAGCCCGCGAAGGTGGTCGCGTCGAAGCGCTCGCGAGGGCGGCCGGTGATCAGGCTCGACCGCGAGGCGCCGCGCGGGGCCGAGCTCGCGGTGCCGCGCGAGGCGCTGCCGCCCCCCGGCGAGGACGAGTACTACGAGTTCCAGCTCGTCGGGCTCATGGCCGAGGAGGAGGGCGGACGCCCGCTCGGACGCGTGAGCGCGGTCCTCCCGGGCCCGGCGAACGACGCGCTCGAGCTCGATACCGGCCTGCTGCTGCCGCTCGTCGGCGCCTGCGTGCAGAAGGTGGACCTGGACGCAGGCCGAATCCTTATCGCGCGGGGCTTCGCGGAGCCCAGCTAACCTAGTTTGCGGCCGGTCCTTTGCAGCTCGACGTCTTCACTCTCCTTCCTCACGCGTTCGCCTGGCTCACGGAGCAGCGTCCGGTCGCTGCCGTGCTCGGCGGCGAGCTCGACCTGCGGCTGCTCAACTACCGCGACCACACGCCGCTCACCGGCGGCCAGGTCGACGACGAGCCCTACGGGGGTGGCGCAGGGATGGTGCTGCGGGTGGACGTGGTCGCGGCCGCGCTCGACGCCGTCTACGGCGGCCAGCCTGAGCACCGCGTCGTCGCGCTCACGCCACAGGGTCGCCAGCTGACCCAGGACGTCGTCGAAGAGCTTGCGCAGGAGGAGCGGCTGACGCTCCTCTCGGCACGGTTCGAAGGCTTCGACGAGCGCGCGCTGATCCACCTGGCCGCAGACGCGATCTCGATCGGGCCGTACGTCCTCTCGGGCGGCGAGCTGCCGGCAATGGTGCTCGTCGATGCGATCGCGCGCCGCCTGCCCGGGGCGCTCGGCAGCGAGGAATCCGGTCTCGTCGAGAGCTTCTCCGCCGAGCTCGAGGGTGGGCTCGAGTACCCTCATTACACGCGCCCGGCGGAGTTCAGGGGCTGGCGGGTGCCCGACGTCCTCCTCTCGGGGGACCACAGGAGAATCGACGAATGGCGGAAGGAACAGAGTCGTCTGAGGACGGGATCGTGAGCGGCGACGGCTTCGACGATCGCCCGAGCGGCGACTACCGGACGGAGTATCCGCCGCCGCGGTATCCGCCGCTGGTCCAGCCTTCCGAGCAGCAGCGCCGCCCCTCGCGCAACCCGCTCGACCGCATGACCGCGGGCCTGCCGCGGCCTTGGCGGATCGCGATCGACTGGATCGTGACCATCGCAGGGGCGATCGGGATCGTGCTCGCGATCAAAGCCTGGGTCGTGAATCCGTACCGGATCCCGTCGTCCTCGATGGAGCCGACCCTGCACTGCGCCCGGCCCGGCCAGGGGTGTGAGGCGAGGCTCTCGGACCGCGTGCTCGCGAATCGCTTCATCTACCACTTCCGCAGCCCGCACCGCGGCGAGATCGTCGTCTTCAACACCCCGCCCGCGGCGCAGGAGATGTGCGGGGCGAGCGGCACCTTCGTCAAGCGCCTGATCGGGCTTCCCGGTGAGACCGTCACCGAGCGCGACGGCGGCAATGTCTACATCGACGGCAAGCATTTGAACGAGCCCTACCTCAAGGCTGACCGTCGTTCCCGCGACTCCACGACCGGCACGTGGCACGTGCCCAAGGGCGATTACTTCTTCATGGGCGACAACCGCGGCGAGTCGTGCGACTCGCGCCGCTGGGGCTCCGTCCCGCGGAAGAACCTGATCGGCAAGGTCTTCGCGACGTACTGGCCGCCGAACCGCGTCGCGCTGCACTGAGCAACCCGCTTGACCGGCTGACGGGAGGGCTGCCGCGGCCATGGCGGATCGCCATCGACTGGATGGTCACGGTCGCCGTTGCAGTCGGGATCGTGCTCGCCGTGAAGGCATGGGTCGTGAACCCGTACCGGATCCCGTCTGCCTCGATGGAGCCGACGCTGCACTGCGCGCGACCGGGTCAGGACTGCGAGGCGCGCTTCTCCGACCGCGTGCTCGCCGACCGCTTCATCTACCGCTTCCGCGACCCGCACCGCGGCGAGATCGTCGTCTTCACCACGCCGAAAGCCGCTGCGCGCGACTGCGGCGCGAGCGGCACTTTCGTCAAGCGCCTGATCGGCCTCCCGGGGGAGACCGTCCACGAGGACGACAAGGCCTACATCTGGGTCGACCACGAGAAGCTGCGCGAGCCGTACATCCAGGCGAAGCGCCGTGCCGAGGACACGACCGACCGTGAGCGAATCTGGCGCGTGCCGGCCGGCTCGTACTTCTTCATGGGCGACAACCGCGGCGAGTCCTGCGACTCGCGCCGCTGGGGCAGCGTCCCGCGCGCCAACCTGATCGGGCCTGTGTTCATGACCTACTGGCCGCCGGCCCGAATCGCACACGATCCTGCCGGGTGCGCCGCTGCTCGGCCTCCTGCTGTTCGGGCCGCTGCGCCGTCGAAGGCGCTCGGGGGTGCGCTAGCATTCCGCGTCGGCCTCCGGGCCTCTTTCTATGAGCCGTGTGATCGAAAGCATCGAGCAGCGCCAGCTGCGGACGAACCTGCCGCCGTTCAAGGCGGGAGACACGGTGCGCGTCCACTTCCAGGTGATCGAGGGCCAGCGCCGCCGCGTCCAGGTGTTCGAGGGCGTGGTGCTCAAGCGCCAGGGGGCGGGCGCGCGGGAAACCTTCACGGTGCGCAAGCAGTCGTTCGGCGTGGGGGTGGAGCGGACGTTCCCGGTGCACTCGCCGAAGATCGAGCGCATCGAGGTGACCGCGATCGGCGACGTGAACCGCGCGAAGCTCTACTACCTGCGCGGGAAGGTCGGCAAGCGGGCACGCGTGCGCGCGAAGCGCGGCGTCGCGCTGCCGGACTCGGAGCTGCTCGTGGGGATCGCACCGCCCGAAGAAGAAGCGGCCGAGGACGAAGCCGCGCCGGAGGCAGAGGCCGCTCCCGAGCCGGAGGCTCCCTTCGAGGAGTCTGCGGCGGAGGAGCCCGCCGCCGAGGAGCCTGCCGCCGAGGAGCCTGTCGCCGAAGCGCCCGTCGCGGAAGAGCCAGGCCCGGAGCCCGAGTCCGCGGTCGAGCCCGAGCCCGAGCCGGTGAAGGAGTAACGAAAGCGTCACGAACGCTGGGCGCCGGCTGAGGGCGGCGCTATCCTCGCGGCCGTGGCCCGCCGCACCGGACGCAAGCTTCTCCAGTTCGACCGCAAGCTCGGTGCGCGCCTCGTGGCGGGGGCCGACGAGGCGGGCCGCGGGCCGCTCGCGGGGCCGCTGCTCGTCGCGGGCGTGCTGCTCGACTACGGCAAGCTGCGCGACCACAAGGTGCGCCCGCTCGCCTGCCTGAACGACTCCAAGCAGTGCAGCGAGGCCGAGCGGGAACAGCTCTACCGCGCCGTGCTCGGCTGTGCGGAGCGGGTCGTGGTGCGCGCGGTGCCCGCCACGCAGATCGATCGCGTCGGGCTGCATCGCTCGAACCTCGCAGGCCTTCGTGCCGTGCTGGCGGAGCTCGCGCCGCCGGCCGAGGTGTGCCTCGTCGACGGCTTCCGGCTCGGGCCGACGGCGCCAGAGCACCGCGCGGTCGTCGACGGCGACGAGAAGAGTGCCGCGATCGCCGCCGCGTCGATCGTCGCGAAGGTGACGCGCGACCGGATGATGCGGCGGATGGACGCGCTCTATCCCGCGTACGGCTTCCGCTCGCACGTTGGCTACATCACGCCGGGCCACTCGGCGGTCGTGCGCGAGCTCGGTCCCTGTGAGATTCACCGACGGTCCTTCAACGCACTCTGCTACGCGTAGTACCTCGGCGGCCGGCCGAGCCGCGGAGGCGCGGGCGTTATGGCACTTCCGGCTGCGCGGCTACCGCGTGCTCGACCGCAACGCCTGGACCGGCGGCAACGAGCTCGACCTCGTCGTGCGGCGCGGGCAGAAGCTCGCGTTCGTCGAGGTGAAGGCGAAAGGCGGCGGCCGCTTCGGCGATCCGCTCGAGATGGTCACGGAGGAAAAGCAGCGCCGCCTGCGCCGCGCAGCGGAAGCGTGGCTCGCGTCGCATCCGGAGTGCGCGAGCCTCGAGGCGCGCTTCGACGTGGTCGCCGTTCGAGACGGCCGCCTCGAGTGTCTACGGCAGGCGTTCTAAGCGCGCTGTCGAACCGGGCGAGGCGATGGCCTCGACCCAGGACGCCCTCTACCGGCGCATCGACCTCGACCTCTCCTGGTCCGAGCGCGACCTTCCCGAGCGGGTGCGGACGAAGCACGTTCACCGGCTGCATCCGTATCTTGGCAAGTTCATCCCGCAGCTCGTCGAGGCGCTGCTCGAGCGGCACGTGCCCGGCGGAGGGCGCGTGCTCGACCCGTTTGCCGGGTCGGGGACGACGCTCGTGCAGGCGCTCGAGTCGGGCTACGAGGCGAGCGGCGCGGACGTCGCGCCCTTCAATTGCCTGCTGATGCGCGTCAAGACGCGCGAGTACAACCCGTTCGTGCTCGAGACGGAGCTGCGGGACGCATTGGCGCGGCTCGACGCCTTCGAGGGCGTCCGGCCGGAGAAGCCGCTCTCGCGCTTCGTTCGCGAATGGTACGCGCCTCAGGCCGCCGCGGAGATCCTCTTCTTCCGCGCGCTCGTGGAGGACTACGAGCACGCCAACGTACTGCGCGTCGTGCTGGCGCGGGCGGCGCGCTCGGCGAGGCGCACCACCCACTTCGACCTCGACTTCCCACGCGCACCCCAGACGACGCCGTACTGGTGCCACAAGCACCGGCGAGAGTGCAAGCCGGTCGGTGAGGCACGGCGGTTCCTGCGCCGGTACGCGCTCGACACGTTGACGCGCGTGCGCGAGTTCGCGCGCGTGCGTGCGCGCGGGCGAGAGGCGGTCGTGCTCCACGGCGACGCGCGCGAGCTCGACTTCGGCGGCGGCTTCGACGGCGTCGTCACCTCGCCGCCCTATCCGGGCCTGATCGACTACCACGAGCAGCACCGGTACGCGTACGAGCTGCTCGGGCTCGAGGAGTGCCGTGAGCTCGAGCTCGGCAAGGGGTCGAGCAAGGTCGCGCTGAACGCCTACGTCGAGGGGATCGCCGCGGTGCTTGCGAACGTGCGCAGTTCGCTGCGGCGCGGTGCACCGGTCGTGATCGTGATCAACGACCGGCGCGAGCTCTACCCGGAGATCCTCGAACGCGCGGGGCTTCGGCTCGACGAGCGCTATCGCCGACACGTGAACCGCCGCACGGGCCGGCGGCCCGGCGAGTACTTCGAGGACGTGCTCGTGGCGCGCGCCAGGCAGTAGTTCCACTCTCGACACAGTTCCGTCACAGACACGTGAAGGGCGCGTGTCTAGCGTGGCCACGTGCTCGCACGCACCGTCACACATGCGCTCGTGGGGCTCGACGCCGTTCGCGTCGAGGTCGAGGCGCACCTTCAGCTCGGGGTGCCGGCGTTCGCGATCGTCGGCCTCGCTGACCGCGCCTGTCAGGAGGCGAAGGAGCGCGTCCGCAGCGGGATCGCCTCCGCGGAGCTCGAGTGGCCGGTACGGCGGATCACCGTGAACCTCGCGCCGGCGGAGCTGCGCAAGGAGGGGTCCGGGTTCGATCTGCCGATCGCGCTTGCCGTGCTCGCGGCGTCACGGCAGGTGCCGCCGGAGTCGCTCGGCGGTCATGCGGCGGTGGGCGAGCTCGCGCTCGACGGGCGCCTGCGGCCGGTCGGTGGGGTGCTTGCTGCGGCCGAGGGCGCTCGGCAGGCGGGGCTCTCTCACCTGCTCTGCGCGTCCGAGTGTGCGGCCGAGGCGGCGCTGGCGGGCATCGAGCCCGTCCCGGTGCACCATCTGGCGGAGGCGGTCGCGTACCTGCGCGGCCAGTGGCGGCCACCTCCGCCCGACGAGCCTCCGACGGCGGGTTCGAACGGCGACGAGCCCGCCGTGCCCGACCTCGCTGACGTGCGGGGGCAGGAGCGCGCCCGCCGCGCCCTCGAGCTGGCGGCTGCCGGCGGCCACAACCTGCTGCTCGGCGGGCCGCCCGGCACAGGGAAGACGATGCTCGCGCGCCGACTGCCGGGGATCCTGCCGCGCCTACCGCCGGACGAGGCGTTGGAGGTGACGCGGATCCACTCGGTCGCCGGCCTGCTGCCGCCGGGCAGGCCGCTCGTGAGCGTGCCCCCTTTCCGCGCGCCGCACCACACGGCGTCCGTCTCGGCGATCGTGGGCGGCGGCTCTTCACCGCGGCCGGGAGAGGCGAGCCTCGCGCACCGCGGGGTCCTCTTCCTCGACGAGCTGGCCGAGTTCCCGCGCAACGCGCTCGAGGCGCTTCGCCAGCCACTCGAGGATGGTGCGATTGCGATCGCGCGCGTCGGCGGCAAGATCGTCTTTCCGGCGCGGTTCCAGCTCGTCGCGACGATGAACCTGTGCCCGTGCGGAGCGCGTGGAGATCCGGCTGCGGAGTGCTCCTGCTCGGCCGCGCGGCTCGCGGCATACCGGGACAAGCTGTCGCGGGCGCTCCTCGACCGGTTCGACCTGGTCGTGACGGTTCCGCGGCCGCGGGCTCGGGAGCTCGACGCCCCGCCTGGGGAGGGCTCCAAGGCCGTGCGGCAGCGCGTGACGGCCGCGCGAGAGCGGAAGCGAGGGGAGCCGCTGCGCCGCTCGAAGGAGGCGAACGAGCTGCTGAGCCGGGCCGTCGAACGGTTACCGCTGTCGGCCCGCGGCCGCTCCCGTGTCGCTCGCGTCGCGCGAACGATCGCCTTGTTAGCGGGCGCCGACGGCGTCGCGACGGAGCACGTCGCCGAGGCGCTCTCCTATCGCTCACCGACCGAGCTGGGCACGCCGTGAGCGACCTTGCGCTTGCCGCCTTTGCCGCGGAGACGGGGACGCATGTTGTCGAAGAGCCGCGGGCGCGCAGGTTCGACCGCTTTCGACGCGCCTTCGATGAGCCGGCCTACCGCTCATTGCTGGCCGCTCGCGGACTGCGATTCGTCGGTCGAACCGATGATCGCTACCCATCGCTCCTGCGCGAGCTGCACGATCCTCCGGCGGGGCTCTTCCTTCGAGGAGCGGCCGAGCCGGAACTGCTGCTCCGGCGAGCCGTGGCGATCGTCGGCGCGCGAGCCTGCTCCTCGTACGGCTCGCACGTTGCCCGGTTGCTCGGCCGCGAGCTCGCGGCAGCCGGCCTGATCGTGATCAGCGGCCTCGCTCGCGGCGTCGACGGCGAGGCGCACCGCGGTGCGCTCGAAGCCGGTGGGAAGACGGTGGCCGTGCTCGGCTGCGGCGTCGATCGCGACTATCCGGCAGCCCATGCGCAGCTTGCATCGCGCATCGGCGAGCAGGGGCTCGTCGTCTCCGAGTACGCACCGGGCGTAGAGCCGGCACCGTGGAGGTTCCCTGCGCGTAACCGGATCATCGCCGGGCTCGCCGCTGCCGCTGTCGTCGTCGAGGCGCGTGAACGGAGCGGCGCGCTGATCACGGCCGACTTCGCGCTCGAGGCCGGGCGGGAGGTCTTCGGCGTCCCGGGCGAGATCACGTCGGCGCTCTCCAGCGGCACGAACGCGCTCCTTCGACTCGGGGCGACCCCGCTCACGTCTGCGGACGACGTGCTCGAGGCCCTCGGCATGGAGGCGCCCGCCATGGCGAGGCCCGAGCTCGGTGAAGCGGCAACCCAGGTGCTCGAGGTGCTCTCGCAGCAGCCCTCCGGCGTGGACGAGCTCGTTCGCGGGACAGGGCTCGACGCGGCGGCGGTGGCGACGGCACTGGCGGAGCTCGAGCTCGCCGGCGCGGTCGCCGAGGCCGAAGGGCTGTACAGGGGGGTGGGGCGGCAGGGCTAGGATCGTCGGCATCGACATGAGCTCGTACTGGCTTTCGGAAGAGCGGTCACCGCTTCCCGCAACGACGCGCTCTGCGCACCGCGTCGACGTCGCGATCGTCGGCGGCGGCGTCACGGGCTGCTCCTGCGCGCTGACGCTCGCTGAGGCCGGAAAGCGCGTGCGCCTGTTCGAGGCGCGGGAGATCGCCGGCGGAGCGAGCGGTCGCAACGGCGGCTTCGCCCTCCGAGGCGGCGCGCCTGCGTACGACGTCGCGCGCCGCGAGCTCGGCCCCGAGCGCGCCCGATCGCTGTGGGAGCTCACCGAGCGCTCCCTCGATCGACTCGAGGAGCTGGGCGGGGATGCTTTCCGGCGCACCGGCAGCCTCCGCCTGGCCGCCGATCCCGACGAGCGCGCCGAGCTCGAGGCTGAGCACGAAGCTCTCCGGGAGGACGGCTTCGCGGTCGAGTGGCGGGACGAGCTCCCGGAGCCATTACGCGGCCGCTTCCACGGCGCGATCTTCCATCCTCCGGACGGGTCGCTCCAGCCTGCCCGCTGGGTCCGTCGACTCGCGGCCCGAGCCGCCGAGGCCGGAGCCGACCTGCGCGAGCACGAACGGGTCGAAGCGCTCGACGCGCTCGACGCCGAGCAGGTCGTGATCGCGACCGACGGCTACACGCGGGGTCTGCTGCCTGAGCTCGACGCTTTCGTGAAACCGACCCGCGGCCAGGTGATTGTGACCGAGCCGCTCGAGCGGCAGCTCTACCCGCGCCCGCATTACGCGAGGCACGGTTACGACTACTGGCAGCAGACGTCCGAGGGCCGTCTCGTCGCCGGCGGTTTCCGTGACAAGGCGCTCGACCACGAGTACACGGCGGACGAGGAGACGACGCCGCTGATTCAGGGGCACCTGGAGCAGTTCGTCGCGGATCTCCTCGGCGCGCAGCCGGCGATCGAGCATCGCTGGGCTGGGATCTTCGGGACGTCCGAGGACCGGCTACCGCTTGTCGGACCGTTCCCCGGCCACGACGGCGTGTGGGTCGCCGCCGGCTACTCCGGCCACGGCAACGTGCTCGGCCTCGCGTGCGGAGACCTCGTCGCTCGGGCGATCCTCGGCGATCCTGGTCCCGAGCTCGAGCTCTTCGAACCGGCGCGCTTCGTTCCTTAACTCTCCCCGGGCGCGGGAACGGACTCGTCGCCCTGGAAGAGCGAGAAGCTGTTGCCCTCCGTGTCGACGCAGCGGGCGAACCACCCGATCCCGGGGATCGGCTGCTTGTCCTCCGCCGAGCCGCCGAGCGTGCGCGCACGCGCGACCGAGGCGTCGATGTCGGAGGTGCCGAAGTAGACGATCGGGCCTGTCCCGGCCTGTTCGTCGGAGGTATAGATCGCACCGCCCGGCTCGTTCCCGTCGAGCATGTGGTACTCGACCGGCCCGTCCCAGTCGCGGAACTTCCAGCCGAACAGCGACTTCCAGAACACCTGGGCGCGACCGGCGTCCTGAGCCGGCAGCTCGAAATGCACGACTTGCCCGTCCATCTGGCACCTCCTTCGCGTTGGAGCGCTGAGCCTACTCGGCTCAAGCCCTCGCCCAAGGATGCCGAAGGTCCTGACAGCGGAGTTCGCACACGCGATTCCGCAAACAGCCGGGTCTCGAGGCCCGCCTGGAGAACGATCCGCCCTCATACAGCGATAGGTCGGACTGGTCGCCGGCCGTACCGCAGTGCCTGGTCGACGATGACCGCAAGGCAAGGGAAGGATCGCAATGCCGCACTTCAAGCTCCGCGCCGCGCGCAGACGTTCGCGCTCGGTCCGGCCGCCGACGATTGGGCTGCTCCTGCTCGCGACGGTGCTCATGCTCTCGTTCTCGGGGAGCGCCCTCTCCGCACAGGCGACGGTGAACCTCGGAAACGTCGATTCCTTCGGCGCCCTCTCGTTCACCGCCATGACCAATGCCGGTGCGAACACGGTCGTCCACGGCAACATCGGCTCGCCGACCTCGATCGGCGCCGGCGTCACCCACCCGGGCTGGGCTGCCTACGGCCCAGGCACGCCTGAGCTCGCGAGTGCCCAGGCCAGCCTTCTCACCGCCTACGGCTCCGCCGAGGCGGCGACCCCGAACAAGCCGACGATCACCGGCGTCAACCTCGCCGGCCGCAGGCTGCACCCGGGTGTCTACAACTCGACCTCCGGGATCCTGATCAGCGGCCCGATCGCGCTGACCCTGGACGGAGACGGCGATCCAAGCTCCGTCTTCATCTTCCAGGCTGCAAGCAGTGGAGACCTGACCGTCGACCCGACGTCCTCGGTCACCTACACGAACGGCGCGCAGCCGTGCAACGTCTTCTGGAAAGTCCACTCGGCGTTCCTGAAGAACACCGACCACACGTTCATCGGGACGATCCTCGCCCTGACGCAGATCACCCTGACCGAGAACATCACGGTGCAGGGCAGGGTGCTGGCCCGCAACGCTGACGTGACGTTCATCCATGACACGATCAACAAGCCGACCTGCTCGGCAAGCACGTCGCCGCCTCCGCCGCCCACGCCTGTCGTGGCGCCGCGAACCGGCAAGACGAGGGCGCCCGCCGCGAAGCTGAGGCCCACGTTGCTGACCAAGAAGCACCAGCCGGCCACCCGCAAGGCACCTGCAGCGCCGCCGAAGGTGACGCCGCCGCCGACGCCCAAGCCCCCCAAGCACCACGTCGGACTGACAGGTTGAA
>JAWVDY010000077.1:0-3013 GCA_033856995.1 Gaiellaceae bacterium | reverse complement strand
GTCTGGCCGCCGAACTGGATCACGACCCCGGCCGGCTGTTCCCGCTCGCAGATCGCCAGCACCTCCTCGACGCCGAGCGGCTCGAAGTACAGCCGGTCGGAGGTGTCGTAGTCGGTCGAGACGGTCTCCGGGTTGCAGTTGACCATCACCGCTTCGAACCCGAGCGCGCGGAAGCCCTGCGCCGCGTGGACGCAGCAGTAGTCGAACTCGATCCCCTGGCCGATGCGGTTCGGCCCGGAGCCGAGGATCACGACCGACCCGCCGGTCGGCGCACACTCTTCGGCCTCGCCCCAGGTCGAGTAGAAGTAGTTCGAGGCCGCCTCGACTTCCGCACCGCACGAGTCGACGCGGCGGTAGCTCGGCCGCACCCCCCACGCCTTCCGGCTCGCGCGCGCGACTTCCTCGGTGACGCCGCAGGCCTCGGCGATCGCGGCGTCCGAGTGCCCGAGCCGCTTCAGGCGCAGCCAGTCGTCGGCGACGAGGTCGGCGAGTTTCAGCGAGTCGAGCCGCAGCCGCTCGATCTCGGCCAGGAACCACGGGTGGATGCCCTCGGGGAGCTCGTCGAGCGAGGGCCAGGGCGAGACCGCGCCGCCGTCGAGCTCGCGCGAGCGCAGCGCCTTCGCGAGGGCCTCGGTGAAGGTGCGGCCGATCCCCATCGCCTCGCCGACCGACTTCATCTGCGTGCCGAGGGTCGTGTCGGCGCCGGGGAACTTCTCGAACGCGAACCTCGGCGCCTTGACGACCACGTAGTCGAGCGTCGGCTCGAAGCTCGCGGGCGTCGTCCCCGTCAGGTCGTTCGGGATCTCGTCGAGCGTGTAGCCGACCGCGAGCTTCGCCGCGACCTTCGCGATCGGGTAGCCCGTCGCCTTCGACGCGAGCGCGGACGAGCGCGAGACGCGCGGGTTCATCTCGATCACGCGCACGTCGCCGCTGTCTCGGTTGCGCGCGAACTGGATGTTCGAGCCGCCGCACTCGACGCCGACCGCGCGGATCACGGTGGCTGCCGTGTCGCGAAGCTCCTGGTACGCCTCGTCGGAGAGCGTCATCTGCGGAGCGACGGTCACCGAGTCGCCCGTGTGCACGCCCATCGGGTCGAGGTTCTCGATCGAGCAGACGACGACAACGTTGTCGTTGCGGTCCCGGATCAGCTCGAGCTCGAACTCGTCCCAGCCGAGCAGCGACTCCTCGACGAGCACCTGGCTAACCGGGCTCTCGGAGAGCGCACGGTCGAGGAGCGGCCCGAGCTCGGCCCACGAGCGCGCCGTGCCGCCGCCGTGGCCGCCGAGGGTGAAGGCCGGCCGCAGGATCACCGGGAAGCTCAGGTCGCGAGGCACCCCGGAGCGGTCGGTGACGACGAGCGACTCCGGGACTTTCAGGCCTGCCTCGCTGACGGTCTTGCGGAAAAGCTGGCGGTCCTCCGCGCGGCGGATCACCTCGGGCGGCGCGCCGATGAGCTCGACGCTCAGCGCGTCCAGCACGCCCGCCTCGGCCAGCTCGAGCGCGAGGTTGAGCGCCGTCTGGCCGCCCATCGTCGGCAGCAATGCGTCCGGCCGCTCGCGGCCGAGCACGTCCGCGACGGCCTCCGCGTCCAACGGCTCCAGGTAGGTGCGGTCGGCGAACCCGGGGTCGGTCATGATCGTCGCCGGATTCGAGTTGACGACGATCGTGCGGAAGCCGTCCTCGCGCAGCACCTTCAGCGCCTGGCAGCCCGCGTAGTCGAACTCGCAGGCCTGCCCGATCACGATCGGGCCGGAGCCGATCAGGCAGATCGAGTGGAGGTCACGCCGCTTCGGCAAGTGCCACCCCCTCGACCCAGCGGGAGAGCAGCGGCCAGGCGTCGTGCGGGCCGGGCCGCGCCTCCGGGTGGAACTGGACCGAGCGCGCCTGGAGCTCCGGGAACTCGAGCCCCTCGACGGTGCCGTCGTAGAGCGAGACGTGCGTCACCTCGGGCGCATCCGAGCGCGCGACCGCGAAGCCGTGGTTCTGGCTCGTCACGAGCACGCGGTTCGAGCGCTTCTCGAGCACGGGATGGTTCGCGCCGCGGTGACCGAACGGGAGCTTGAAGGTCTCGTGCCCGGTCGCGAGAGCGAGCAGCTGGTGCCCGAGGCAGATGCCGAGGATCGGCACCTTGCCGAGCAGCGCCCGCACCGTCTCGACCTCTGCGGCCAGCGGCTCGGGGTCACCCGGACCGTTCGAGAGCAGGACGCCGTCGAAGCCCGTGAGCTCGGCCGGGTCGGCGTCGTGCGGAAAGACGCTCACCGCCGCTCCCGCCCACGCGAGCCGGTCGAGGATCGAGCGCTTGCAGCCGTAGTCGACGACCGCGATCCGCGCCGTGCCCGCGTCCGAGTACACGTAGGGCTCGCGTGTGGAGACCTCCGCGGCGAGCGCGCGGCCGCTCATCGACGGCTGCTTCATCACCGCTGCGAGGGCTTCCTGGACCGAGGCGTCCCCCGCGACCGCGATAGCCCGCATCGCGCCGGCCTCGCGCAGGTGGACGACGAGCGAGCGCGTGTCGATCCCGGAGAGCGCGACCAGCCCTTGTCCGTGCAACCAGTCCGTCCAGGCCGGCCCGCGCGCCTCTCGCATCACGACCGCCCGCGCGTGCGGGCGGCGTGACTCGCAGCGATCGGCCTCGACCCCGTAGTTGCCGATCATCGGCGCCGTGAAGCAGACGATCTGCTCCGAGAAGCTCGGATCGGTGACGACCTCCTGGTAGCCGGTCATCGCGGTCGTGAAGACGGCCTCGCCGAACGCGAAGCCCGCGGCGCCGACCGACTCGCCGCGGAAGACGGTTCCGTCCTCGAGTGCCAGGAACCCATTCATCGCCCTGCCTCCTCCTTCGTGATCCAATTGCCGTGCTCGAGGTAGCGGCGAGCGCGGACCGCGTTGACGCGCGCGAAGTCGTCGTCGGCCGGCTGCCGGGCCGACCACTCGAGCGACTCCTCCGCCGCTTGCCGCGTCTCGGCCTCCGAGACGGGCTCGAGCAGCTCGTGCCAGGGTCGGCCGGTGAACG
>JAWVDY010000076.1:0-3695 GCA_033856995.1 Gaiellaceae bacterium | reverse complement strand
CTGGCCGTCGCCGGCATCTCGGCGGGAACACGGCGCGGATACGCGACCGACCTGCGTGAGTTCGGACGCTGGTTCGGTCCGGACAGCCCGGTCGAGGACATCGACGTCCGCGTCCTCGCCGACTGGGTCTCGGAGCTCGGGCGCGCCCGGCCGAGCGGCAAGCTCGCGCCGGCGACGATCGGGCGCAAGCTCGCCGCGGTCCGCTCGCTGCTGCGCTTCGCACGCGGCGCGGGCAACGTCCCCGACGCCTCGCTCGCCCCGAGGCGGCCGCGCCGCCTCCCGGATGCGCCGAAGCAGAGCGAGGTGGAGGATCTTGTCGCCGGCCTCGGCGGTGACTCGGCGCTCGCGCTGCGCAACCAGGCGCTCGTCGAGCTCGTCTACTCGGCCGGCCTGCGCAGCGCCGAGGCGGTCGGCCTCGACCTGGCGGACGTCGACTTCGAGCAGGAGCACGTGCACGTGCGGCGCGGCAAGGGGGCGAAGGACCGGATCGTGCCACTCGGGGAAGAGGCCGCGCAGCTCGTCGCCCGCTACCGGCGCGAAGCTCGCCCTCAGCTCGTGCGGGGAGCCGAGAACGCCCTGTTCGTCTCAGCGCGCGGGAGGCGGCTCGACACGTCGACGCTGCGCCGGCTCGTCCCCCATCCGCACCGCCTGCGGCACGCGTTCGCGACGCACCTGCTGGAGGGCGGAGCCGACCTGCGGACGATCCAGGAGCTGCTCGGCCACGCCTCGCTCTCGACGACGCAGATGTACAGCCACGTCGACGCCAAACGACTGAGGAAGGTCTATGACCACGCCCACCCGCGATCGTGACGTCGAAGGCTTTCTGGCCCTGCTCGCCGCCCGGCGCTCGCCCCGGACTGTCGACGCCTACCGGCGCGACCTCGGCGCACTCGCCAGGCACCTCGGCAAACCGGTCGGAGCGGCAACGCTGGAGGAACTCGAGCTCTACACCGCGCAGCTGCGAGCGGACGGGCTCGCGAGCACGACGATCGCCCGCCGGACGGCCGCCGCCCGGAGCTTCTACCGCCACCAGCAGCTCCTCGGCGCGCGGGAAGACAACCCGGCAGCAGGCGTCGTCCTGCCGCGACGCGAGCGGCCGCTACCTCGGACGCTCTCGCCCGGCGAGGCCGAGCGCCTGATCGACGCGGCGGCGGGGACCCAGCCACGCTCCCTGCGCGACCAAGCGCTCGTCGAGCTGCTCTACGGCGCGGGGCTCCGCGTCTCGGAGGCGATGGGGCTCGAGAAAGCCGGCGTCGACCTGGACGACCGCCTGGTCCGGGTGATCGGGAAAGGCGGCAAGGAGCGCGTCGTGCCGATCGGCCGTCACGCCGAGCAGGCGCTGCGGAGCTATCTCTCGCGCGGGCGGCCTCACCTCGACCGGCGGCACCGCCCGGAGCTGTTCCTGAACGCGCGCGGCGGCCCGCTCACCCGCGCGGGCGCGTTCTTGATTCTGCGCAAGCTCGCGGAGAAGGCGGGCCTCGACCCCCGGCGGGTCCATCCGCACCTCCTGCGCCACTCCTTCGCCACGCACCTGCTGGAGGGCGGCGCCGACCTGCGCTCCGTTCAGGAGATGCTCGGCCATGCCGATCTCTCGACGACGGAGCTCTACACCCACGTAACCGATCGGCGGCGGCGCGAGTTGTACTACCGAGCGCATCCTCACGCTCGCCGAACCACGGAGGAAACGGTTGCCGATCGATCCACACGTCGAACTGCTGATGGCCCTGGCGTCGGGCGCAGCGTGGTTGATGATGAAGGCCGGGATCTCGAAGAACGCCCTTGAGCTGAAGCGCAAGCGCGTCCTCTGCCCGTCCTGCGGCCGTCACGACGGCTGCAGCTGCGTCTGAGCAGCCACCGCGAGCCACAGAGGTCTCTAGCCAACACAGAGGTCTCGAGCCAACAGAGCGTCGAGGGACGGCGCTTCTATCTAGCGCGCGCTGGCCTTGCGCTTCAGCTGCTGTGCCACCTTCCCCGCGGCATCGCGCAACTCGCGCGGCTGCTCGTCGTCATCACCGAGCGACGTCAGGATCTGGATCGTGTCGGGGCGGGGCGAGCCGTTCCGCAAGGCGACCACACCGAGCCGCCGCACCGCCTCGTTGCCGTCGTTCGTCACGAGCTCGTGCAGCAGCGCCCGCACGTCGTTCACGACCTTCGGATGGTCGCGTGAGAGCAGCTCGAGCGAGAGCAGCGCCGAGCCGCGCACGGCCGGGCTGTCGTCGTCCAGGCCGCGCCGAAGGAGCTCGGTCTTGGCGCGGAAGCGGAACTGGCCGATCGCGCGGTACGCGACGGCGCGCTGGCGGAACTCGGGCGAGCGCGCCGCGCTCTCCAGCTCGTCGGCCCAGCGAGTCCGCAGCTCCGAGAGTGGACGCTCGTCCCCCTCCGTCGCGAGCGCGTCGGCCTGGGCCGCCGCGTCCGCGAGCTCGCTCAAAGCTCGTCGATGGTCCGCGGAGGCGGCCCGACGTAGCGGGCCCCCGGCCTGATCAGCCGGCCGGTGCGCTTCTGTTCGAGAATGTGCGCCGACCAGCCGGCGACGCGGGCGCAGGCGAACATCGCGGGCGCAAGCGGCGGCGGGATCTCTGCGATGTCCAGCACGACGGCCGCCCAGTACTCGACGTTCGTCTCCAGGACCCGGTCGGGTGACTTCTCGCGCAGCGCCGCGAGGGCGGCCCGCTCGAGTGCGAGCGCCACCTCCACCCGCGGCGAGCCGAGCTCCTCCGCCGTCCGGCGGAGGACGCGCGCGCGAGGATCCTCAGCCCGGTACACACGGTGACCGAAGCCCATGATCCGGTCGCCCTTCGCGAGGACGCCGGCAACGTACTGCTCGGCGTCGCCCGTCCGGGCGACCTCGTCGAGCATCGGCAGGACGTGCGCCGGCGCGCCTCCGTGCAGCCGGCCCGAGAGCGTCCCGACTGCCGAGGACAGTGCCGCCGCGCAGTCGGCACCCGTCGAGGCCGCGATGCGTGCGGTGAAGGTCGAGGCGTTGAGGCCGTGCTCGGCCGCGGAGACCCAGTAGGTGTCGAGCGCCTTCACGGCGCGCGGGTCGGCTTCGCCGCGCCAGCGGATCAGGAACTGCGCTGCCGCGTTCTCGCCCGCCTCGACCTCGGCGTCGGGAATCGCCGGCTGCCTGCCGCGCGAGGCCTGCGCGACGATCGACAGGGTGGCGGCCGAGAGCCGGGCGAGGTCGTCGCGCGCCTGACCGTCGTCGATGTCGACGAGCTGGCTGAGACCCCACTTCGGGCCGAGCGTGGCCAGGCCCGCCTGGAGGTCGGCCGGGACGGAACCGCTCGGGTCCTGCAGCTCGATCTTTTCGGCCGCAGGCAGCGGCGAGGAGATGTCCTCGTCGACGAGCAGCCCCCAGACGTTCTCGAACGGGTAACGGCCGACGATCTCCTCGATGTCGATGCCGCGGTAGCGGAGCGAGCCGCCGTCCCGGTCGGGCTCCGCAATCTCCGTTTCAAAGGCGATGACGCCCTCGAGCCCGGGGCGGAAGTCGCTCGTAGCGCTCACGCGGCGAACGGTACACAAGCCCAGGCGTGATGGAGGACGGTTGCCTCGGTGTGTGTACCCTCCGCCACCGATGGGCCACACCGTGACACTGATTCCGGGCGACGGGACGGGGCCGGAGCTGACGGAAGCGACCCGTCGCGTGCTCGAGGCGACCGGGGTCGAGTTCAGCTGGGACGTGCAGGAAGCGG
>JAWVDY010000075.1:0-6376 GCA_033856995.1 Gaiellaceae bacterium | reverse complement strand
TCGAGATCCGGCGGCTCGGGTGAGCGCGCCCGAGGAGGAAGTGGTCCTCGACGAGGCCGTCCCCGCGCTGCCGTCGTCGCTGCCCGTCCTCCCGCTCAAGGAGACGGTCGTCTTCCCGGAGTCGATGACGCCGCTCGCGATCGGGCAGGAACGGTCGATCAAGCTCATCGTCGACGTCGTCGGAGGCGACCGGCTGCTCGCGCTCGTCACCGTGCGCGACGAGGAGCAGGAGACGCCCGGCTGGGACGACCTCTACGAGGTGGGAACCGCCGCGGTCGTGCACAAGATGATCCGCGTGCCCGACGGGACGCTGCGGATCCTCGTCCAGGGCGTAGGCCGCATCAAGCTCGAACGTCGCGTCCAGGACGAGCCGTACCTGATCGGCGAGTTCAGCGACGTGCCCGACGTGGTCGAGGAGACCCCCGAGCTCGAGGCGGTCACCCGGAGCGTCCAGAACGAGTTCGGGCGCCTGATCTCGCTCGTCCCGTACCTCCCAGCCGAGCTCGAGCTCGCTGCGGCGAACGTGGACGAGCCGAGCGCCCTCTCGCACCTCGTCGCCTCCACTCTTCGCCTCAAGACCGGGGAGAAGCAGGCGCTGCTCGAGCAGGCGGATGCGTACGAGCGGCTCCGCGACGTGCTCCGGATCCTGAACCGGGAGCTCGAGGTGGTCGAGCTCGGCACGAAGATCCAGTCACAGGTCCAGTCGGAGATGGAGAAGGGCCAGCGCGAGTTCTTCCTGCGCCAGCAGCTGAAGGCGATCCAGGACGAGCTCGGCGAGGGCGACGAACAGCAGGCCGAGGTCGCGGAGCTGCGCGAGCGGATCGAGGAGAAGAACCTGCCCGAAGACACGAAGAAGGCCGTCGAGCGCGAGGTCGCGCGGCTCGAGAAGCTGCCGCCAGCCGCCGCCGAGTACGGGGTCATCCGCACGTACGTCGACTGGATCCTGTCGCTGCCGTGGAGCGAGACGACCGAGGACAACCTCGACCTCGACCGCGCGCGCGAGTTCCTCGACGAGGACCACTACGACCTGGAGAAGGTGAAGGAGCGGATCCTCGAGTACCTGGCCGTCTCGAAGCTGAAGAACGACCTCTCGGGCCCGATCCTCTGCTTTGTCGGCCCGCCCGGTGTCGGCAAGACCTCGCTCGGCCAGTCGATCGCCCGCACGGTTGGGCGGAAGTTCATGCGGATCTCCGTCGGCGGCGTGCGCGACGAGGCCGAGATCCGCGGGCACCGGCGCACGTACATCGGCGCGATGCCCGGCACGATCATCCGCTCGCTGCGCGACGCCGAGTCGAAGAACCCGGTGCTGCTGATCGACGAGATCGACAAGATGGGCGCCGACTTCCGCGGCGACCCTTCGAGCGCGATGCTCGAGGTGCTCGACCCGGAGCAGAACTCCCACTTCCGCGACCACTACCTCGACCTGCCCTTCGACCTCTCGAAGGTGCTCTTCATCTGCACGGCCAACCAGCTCGACACGATCCCCGGCCCGCTGCTCGACCGGATGGACGTCATCCACCTCTCGGGCTACACCGAGGACGAGAAGCTCGGCATCGCCCGCAAGTACCTCGTGCCCAAGCAGCTCGAGGCCCACGGCCTGAGCGCGGACCAGGTGACTCTGAGCGACAACACGCTGCGTGTCGTGATCCGCGAGTACACCCGCGAGGCGGGCGTGCGCAACCTCGAGCGGCGGATCGCCGACCTGCTGCGCAAGGCCGCGCGCGAGGTCGCCGGCGGCAAGACGGCCAAGATCAAGATCGACACGCGCAAGGCCCACCAGTGGCTCGGCGCCCGGCGCTTCCCGGCCGATCCGCGCAAGCGCACCGCCGACGCCGGGGTCGCGACCGGGCTCGCGTACACGCCGGTCGGCGGGGACGTGCTGTTCATCGAGGCGACCGCATATCCGGGCAAGGGCCGGCTGACCATTACCGGCCAGCTCGGCGACGTGATGAAGGAGTCAGCCCAGGCCGCCCTTTCGTGGGTGCGCGCGCACACCGATCAGCTCGGGCTGCCGGAGAGCTGGTTCGCCGAGCACGACGTCCACATCCACGTGCCGGCGGGAGCAGTGCCGAAAGACGGGCCGTCGGCCGGCATCACGATCGCGACCGCCATCGCGTCGCTCGTACGCGGCGAGCCGGTCGCGGAGGACGTGGGCATGACCGGCGAGATCACCCTCACCGGCCAGGTGCTGCCGATCGGCGGACTCCGCGAGAAGGTGCTCGCGGCGCAGCGCTACGGGCTCAAGCGAATCGTCGTACCCCGCGACAACGAGCCCGATCTCGCCGAGTTGCCGCCCGAGGCACGCAAGGAGGTCGAGTTCGTGCTCGCCGACTCGATCGAAGACGTGTTCGCGGTCGCGTTCGCCTCGCCTGGCCGCTCGCGCCCGAAGGCTACCCCCGCCGCCGAGCGCCAGGCAGCAGCGTCCGTTTAGCACCGCCTGCGCCGAGGGTAGAGAATCCCCGCTTGTAGAACTAAGCGAAGCGAAAGGACGGCCTCATGGCCAAGGCGAAGGACAAGCTCGAAGACGCGAAGCCCTACGTGAAGCGGGCGCTTCAGGACGAGGAGCTGCGCGACAACCTGCGCAGCGCCTACGCCACCGCTCGTGACGTCTACGACGAGTTGATCGGCAACCGGAGCGTAGCCGGCGTCGCAACGCGGGTCGCGAGCGACAAGGACATCCAGGATCAGCTCCGCTCGGCCATCGAAGATCTCCGCACGGCGGCCGACCGCATCCAGGGGAGCGAGAAGCACACGGGACGCAACAGCACCATGCTGCTGGCCGGCATCGCCCTCGGGATCCTCTTCAACCCGATGACCGGGCCCGAGACCCGGCGCTGGCTGAAGGACCGGATCTTCGGCGAGGACGAGGAGTTCGGCTACGGCGGCGGCGGCGCGAGCGGGAACTCGAGCTAAGGGCGGGGAGCCTTCGCCCTGAGTCCCAGGGCCGTCGTGACCTGAGCCTCGCCGCCGCCGCGACGGGCCATCGCGCGCTGCAGGGAGCCGGGGTCGAGGCCGCTCGCCGACGAGATGTCGGAGACCTGCAGCAGGATCGCTGCGGGCTTCGGAGCCGGATCGGAGATCCCGGTCTGCGCGAGCCAGCCTGCGACGTTGTAGAAACGAACGTCCTGGAGGTGCTTCCACGCCTCGAGGTACGGCGTCGGGTTGACGGCGCCGTCGTAGCCCATGAAGAGCAGCGAGAACGGGTGCACCTCGAAGTGCAGGTGCGTGGGTGTGCCCTGAGCGTCGCCGGTGTTGCCGACGAAGCCGAGTACCTCGCCCGCCTTCACGTGGCCTCCGTTCTTCGCCAGCGGCGTGAACGCGGAAAGATGGGCGTAGTAGAACTGGTTGCCCTGCTCGTCGCGCAGCCAGAGGCGGTTGCCGCCGAGGTTGTTCCAGCCGACGGAGAACACGGTCCCGTCGGCGCAGGCGAGGAGGGGCGCGCCCAGCGGGGCAAAGATGTCGTCGCCGTGATGCCAGTTCCCGGGGACGTCGCCGCGGAAAGCGCCGAAGCTGTCGCCAAAGCTCGAGGGGCCGTAGACAGGGAAGACGTAGCCGCCTCCGGTGAGCTTCGGCTGCAGCCCGGTCGGGGGCTGCAGCAGGGGCGGTGATGTCCCGCCGTGCTTCGTCGGCTCGGGAGCGACGGGCGTCTTCCGCGCCTGTTTCGGCTGCGGTGTCACTGGTCCCGGGACAACCGGCTTCGGGGCAGGCGTCGCGCTCGACTGGACGCTCGCCTCGGCGTAGCCGACCCGGATCTCCGAGCCGGCCGGGAGCGTGCCGTGCGGTGCCGTCAAGTGGATCGCGAGTGCGGTCACGAAACCGTGGAAGCCGCTCGAGCCGCCCGCGCCGGAACTCGAGTCCGTTCCCTCCTCGAGGGTCACGGCGTAACCCCAGTCGCCGAGCGCTGCACGGCCGTTCGGCGCAACCGAAACGGCGGAACCCAGAACGGTAAGACCAGAGATAGTGGTGCCCGAGAAGTCGCCGCTCGCCGCGAGCCGGCGCGTCGAGCCCTTCGCCGCGCCCTTGATCACCGACGCCGTGACCTCGCCGCCGAAGGCGTTGAGCGACTGGACCTCGCTCGTCGCAGCTGCGGTGGCCGAGCCGCCGGAGTCGCTCGAGGCGGAGGCGCTGATCGGCCCGGTCGTGACAACCGAGCCGTCCGCGGGATACGCAAAGCTCGAGCCGAACGCGGCGTGGTAGGGGGGCGAAGAGATCACCCCCGCCTGGCCCCCGGCCTGCCCGGGCACGATCACCTGGATCGCGATGGCGCGCGAGGATGCGCCCGTTGTCGAGCCGGCACCGCCGGCACCGCCCGTCCCAGCGACCAGGACGGTCAGACCTGCAAGCGCCACGAAAATCGTGAGCCGCTTTCCCACCGTCCCCCCATTATCGGCAAAAGAACGCGACAGCGTGACGCAAATTGCGGGAAAACCCTAGGCGTCGGCGCGCAGGCGGCGCTTGGCGAACTCCGCGAACCGGGCCCGCTCCTCGTCGCTCGGGCCGAGCGGTTCCGAGCCGTACGCGGGATCGGCTGCGACTTCCTCGGCGACCGTTCGAACCTCGGCGACGACGCGCTCGTGGTGCTCCGGAGTGCGCATCAGCTGCTCGGCCCAGGTCGCGTTGTCGTCGGTGTCGACGTCGTGCTCGACGAGCAGCCGGCCGAGCAGGATGCCCACGCGGATGTAGGCGAAGGTGCGAAACGCGAGCAGCCTGCGAGGCGAGTCGACGAGCTCGCCGATCTCGGCGTGCTCGTCCTGGATCTGCTCGACGATCGAGCCGATCGGCTCGTCTACGAGCGGAATCCAGAACTCGTCGTTGCCTGCCACGTCAGGAAGGATAGGTCGGCTTCCGCAGCGTGCGCCAGGCGAGCTGAGCGGCGACGGCCAGCATCAGCAGGCCGAAGAGCCGCCGGAGCGCGTGCTCGGGGAGCGCCTCCGCGATCTGCACGCCGGCTTCGACGCCGGCGACGGCGGCGAGGCCGAGGATCAGGGCGGCTCGCCAACGGACGTTGCCATAGCGTCGCTGCCGCCAGGTTCCCGCAGCCGCAGTGGGCAGGATCGCGAGCAGCGAGCTCGCCTCCGCATGGAGTTGCGTGAGCCCGAGCACCAGCGTCAGCGCCGGAACGAACAGGATCCCGCCGCCGACGCCAAAGAGGCCCGCGAGCACGCCCGCGAGCAGACCGACCGCACCGGCAGCGGCGAGCGCCCACATCAGATGAGCAGCCAGACGGCGATGCAGGCGAGGAGCGCCGCGAACCCGAGCGAGAGCATCCGGGAGGTCAGCCGCTGCTGCAGCCAGGCACCGAGGACGGCGCCGAAGGCGGCGGGCACGCCGACCACTGCCGCCGCGCCCGGCTTGAGCTCTCCGTGAAATCCGTAGCTGACGGCGCCGACGAGGGCAATCAGGCCGATGGCCGCGAGCGAGGTCCCCATCGCCGGCCGCTCGTCGTAGCGCGCGAGCAGGATCAGCAGCGGGACGACCACGATTCCGCCGCCGACGCCGAAGAGGGCGCTGAAGAGGCCGGCGACCAGGCCGATGGCAACGAGACGCACCGCCGTATTCTGCGCGGTGTGGACGAGCGGCTGGCGCGCCTGCGCGAAGAACCCCGGCTGGCGGCCGTTCTCCTCGACGTAGACGGGACGCTCGCGCCAATCGTCTCGCGCCCTGAGCTGGCGGCCGTGCCGGCGGAGACGCGCGCCGAGGTGGAGCGGCTCGCGGAGCGCTACGCGCTCCTCGCGTGCGTGAGCGGGCGCACCGGTGTGGACGCTGCACGGCTCGTCGGCGTCGACGGGGTCGTCTACGTCGGCGTCCACGGGCTCGAGCTCGCGCCCGAGGCGGAGCACTGGCGCGAGGCGCTGCGGCCGTTCGCGGCCGAGCCGTGGCCTTGGGTCGAGGACAAGGGCTTGACGGTCGCCTTCCACTGGCGCGAGGCCGTCGGCGAGGGCGAGGCCCGCCGCACACTGGAGGCGGTGGCCGCGCGTGCCGAAGCTGCCGGTCTCCAGGCGCGCTGGGGACGGAAGGTGCTGGAGCTGCGGCCGCCGGTCGAGGCCGACAAGGGGACGGCGGTGCGCTCGGTGCTCGCCGAGCGCGGCCTGCGGCGGGCGCTCTACGCGGGCGACGACACGACCGACCTCGACGCCTTCCGCGGTCTCGACGGGCTCGAGCTCGCCGTTCGGATCGCGGTCGCGTCGGCCGAAGCGCCGCCGGGCCTGCGCGAGAGCGCTGACCTCGTGGTCGGCTCACCGGCCGAGTTGCTCGAGCTCCTTCGGCAGCTCTAGGAAAGCGCCAGCAAGGCAACCCCGCCGGCAACGAGCACCGAGCCGGCGGCGCGGCCGCGCGTGACGCGCTCGCGGAGCAAGAAGGCTGCGAGCGCAGTCGC
>JAWVDY010000074.1:0-15208 GCA_033856995.1 Gaiellaceae bacterium | reverse complement strand
CTTTCCGGCAACTCGCCCGGCGACGGCCGCGGGCACGGCACGCTCGTCGCCGGGCTGGCGGCAGGCTCGGCGCCGAACCACGCGGGCGCAGCGCCTACCGCAGGAATCGTGTCCCTCGACGTCATGGACGACCAGGGCATGGCGCGCACGAGCGACGTGATCGCGGCCGCCCAGTGGATCCTGCACAACCGCAAGCAGTACGACATCCGGGTCGCGAATTTCTCGCTCCACTCCGCGAGCCCGACGAGCTTCCGCTGGGATCCGCTCGACAAGGCCGTCGAGAAGCTGTGGCTCTCAGGCGTGGTGGTCGTGGCAGCAGCCGGCAACCAGGGCGTGGGCGGACAGGCGACGCCGATGGCCTACGCGCCCGGGAACGACCCGTTCGCGATCACCGTCGGCGCGCTCGACCTGCACGACTCCTCCAACCCCGACCGGGCAGACACCGCTCCGTGGTCGGCCTGGGGCTACACCCTCGACGGCTTCGCCAAGCCCGAGGTCGCTGCTCCCGGCAGGTCGATCGTCGGGCCGGTACCGGCGGACTCTACGCTCGCGGCCGAGCGGCCCGGCCAGGTCGTGCGCACCCGCGAGGGCACGTACATGTCGCTTTCCGGAACGTCCCTCTCCGCGCCGATCGTGTCCGGAGTGGCAGCGGACCTCCTCACGTTCCGCCCGAGCCTGACGCCCGACGAGGTGAAGGGCGCCCTCATGCACGAGGCGCGCTCGCTACGCAAGGTCCAAACGCTGGCAGCGGGGGTCGGGGAGGTCTACGCGCCGGCCGCGGCACGCCTACAGGCCCCGCCGAACCCGAACCGGGCGCTCGACGCCTTCTTGGTTCCCGATCCAGACGGTGACGGGCTCGCCTTCGACGACGTCTCGTGGCTCGATGCGGCCAAGGCGTCTACAGCCTGGGATGCAGTCTCCTGGCTCGACGGCTGGGCGGACGTCTCGTGGTCTGACGTCTCCTGGAGCGACGTCTCCTGGAGCGACGTCTCGTGGGCGGACGTCGACCGCAGCGTGTACGGCGACGTCGATCCCTAGGACAGGCGCTTCAACAAGCCGAGCGCGCGCTGGTCCCACGGGACGCGATGCGTGACGCCTGGCGTGATCCCAGAACGCGTAGCGTGGTTCTCCAGGTACCAGTCGTAGGTCTCGCAGAGCGCCTGCTCGTTGGAAAGCCGCGGCGCGAAGCCGAGCAGCCCCTGCGCCTTCGACGTGTCGACGAACGAGTCGCGGTGAGCGGTGCGGTAGTGCCATTCCGCGAGCGGTGAGAGTCGAGCGAGCTCGAGCGCCCGCAGCGCGAGCTCGGCCGGCCGCGCGGGAACCGGGCGCAGGCGGCTGCCCGAGTCCGCATGGGCGATCAGGCCCTCGAGGTCGGAGCGGACGGTGCCGAACTCGGTGGCGCCGATGTTGAACGTCTCGCCCGCGACGTCGGCGGTGGCCGCAGCGAGTGTCGCCTCGACGAGGTCCTCCACGGCGAGCAGCTGGTAGCGGTTCGAGCCGTCGCCGAGAATCGGGATCCGCCGACCCTCGCGGATCCAGTCGAAGAGGATCTCGAACACGCCGAGCCGCTCCGGACCGATGAAGGTCTTCGGCCGCAGGACGACGACCTCGAGCCCGCGCCGCGAGGCGTCGGCGGCGACCTTCTCAGCCTCGATCTTCGACTCGCCGTAGTGGCCGACGCCGACGAGCGGCGCGTCCTCGGCGATCGGGTGGTGCTTGGGCACGCCGTAGACCGCGGTCGACGAGATCAGCACCGCCCGGCCGACGCCGGCCTCGAGCGCGGCAGCGAGCGCAACTGCGGCTCCTTCGACGTTCACCGAGCGGATCGACTCGCCGGAGGCCTGAATCGGCAATGCTGCGGCTGCGTGGATGAGCACCTCCGCGCCCTCGGCCAGGCGAGCCGCCGCCGCCGGGTCGCGCACGTCGCCCCGCAGCTCCTCGACGTCGGCTTCGAGCTGCCCGTCGTCGAGCGGCGCGAGGTCGAGCGTCCGAACCGCGTGACCGTCCGCGAGCAGCCGCCGGGCCAGATGAAGGCCGAGGAACCCGGCGCCGCCCGTGATCGCCCACCGCATGCGGCCAACCTAGCGGCAGGACTCCGGAGGAGACGGGAGAACTGGATCCTCTCGTGGCCGGCAGACTCGTCGCCTTCGGCGCGGCCTTGCTGGCGGGGCTCACGCTCGTAGCAGCCGCGCACGCCCGGAACCCGCAGATCGCGGGCCTGCAGGTGGCCCTGCGCGCATACGGGCTCTACAACGGCCCGATCGACGCGATCGCCGGGCCGAAGACGGTGCGCGGGACGAAGGCATTCCAGCGCCGCGCCGGCATCTTCGTCGACGGGCGCGCCGGGCTCGCGACCCGCCGCGCGCTCGGCCCGCTCGGCATGCCGGTCTTCGGGCGGCGTACGCTGCGGCGGGGGGTCTTCGGCTGGGACGTCTCCGTGCTCCAGTTCATGCTCGCGCGGCACGGCCAGCTCGTGCCGGTCTACGGCTACTTCGACCGCGCCACGGAGCGCGCGCTTCGCCGCTACCAGCGCTCGCGGCGCCTCGCCGCCGACGGGGTCGCCGGGCCGGTGACGATCTCCGCGCTCCGCCGCGCCGGCCACGGCGTCCGGCCGGTCCGCCCCACGCCTGCGCCGCCCTCCGGCGTGCGCGCGCTGCTCGGCCACTGGGCTCGCGTCTACGGCGTCGATCCCTCGCTCGTCCGCGCGGTCGCGTGGATGGAGTCGGGCTTCCGCCCCGGCCTCGTCTCGTCTGCGGGCGCGCGCGGCGTGATGCAGGTGCTGCCGAGCACGCGGACCTACGTCGAGACGGTGCTCCTCAGCAAGAAGGTGCCGAACTCCGTCTCCGGCAACATCCGCATCGGCGTCGTCTTCCTCCGGCACCTGCTGCGCGAGTTCCACGGCAGCGAGACACTCGCCCTGTCCGGCTGGTACCAGGGGCCGGCGTCGGTGCGCCGCAACGGCGTTCGCGCCGGGACGAAGCAGTTCGTCGCGGACGTGCTAGCGCTGCGCAACCGCGGCGTGTAGCGGCTGCTGCACCGGCCGCGGCGGCGGCTTCGAGTCGACGAGCACCGCGGCCGCGAGCAGAATCGCCATCCCAACCGCGCTCTCTCCCGCGAGGCTGCGCGGAAGGCCCGCGAAGAGCGGCGCGCCGCGCTCGAGCCTCGGCCGTACGAGGAAGTGGTGCGCACCGCCCCATGCGAGCGCAAGCGAGACGAGCCCGAGCTTCACGAGGAGCACGCGGCCGTAGCCCTGTGTCCAGAGGTCGTTCAGGTGCGGGAGCCGCAGGATGCTCAGGTACGTGCCCGCTCCGAGTAGCACGACGATCAGTACCGTCGCCAGTCGCGAGAAGCGCAGGAAGGCCGTCCGCCGCAGCTCCGGCTCGAGCGGCCAGACGACGAACGCGAGCTGCACGAGGCCGCCGACCCAGAGCGACGCCGCGGAGAGGTGGAGCCAGTCCGCGAGCTGCGAGAGCCACGACGAGCCGGCGTCCGCGGCCGAGTGTCCCGAGAGTGAAAGCCCCGAGGCGAACCCGAGCGCGAGCAGGAACGCCGGCCAGAGCAGCCGCTCGCGGTCGGTCAGCCAGGCGAGGAAGACCAGCGCGCTGACGAGCGCGTAGCCCAGCGTCATCGCGATGAACGCGGTGCCGAAGCGCGTCGCGTGCGCGAGCGGCGAGAGATCGCCGTAGAGGAAGTCGACGAACGGGAGCTGGAGCGCGTCCTCGGCGCGCAGCAGGAAGGCCAGGATCCCGACCTCGAGCGTGGCGACGACTCCCGCGCCCACCAGCAGGTAGAAGCGCCGCTGCGCCGCCGGGCCGAGCGGCCGGCGGACGACGAGCAGGCGGAAGCCGAGCCCGCCGGCCAGGAGCGCGAGCGAGAGGAAGTAGAGCCAACGGACGATGTGCTCGCTCGTCGTCGGGCCGCCCGCGCCGAAGGCCTCGGTCGCAGGCGGCGCCCGGTGGCGAACGCCGAAGGTGAAGAGCCCCGATACGACGTGGCCGTCCGCGGAGACGACGCGCCAGCGAATCGTGTAGCCGCCACGCGGAAGCCGGGCGACCGGAGTCCGGATCGTCCGCTTGTCCGCGCTCGTCACGGTCCGGCGCGAGAGCAGCTTCCCTTTCGTGTCGTAGACGCGAATCGCATCACCGAGCGCCTCGACGCTCTGGTCGAAGGTCAAGCGCACCTGCGCCGGCGAGCGCTCGAGCCGCTGATTGACCCCGGGCGCCACCGAGATCAGCGTCGCGTGCGCCGAGGCCGCCGCGGGAAATGCGAGCGCGACGAGAGCCGCTGCGAGGAGCTTCCTCACCGGTGCACTTCCCCCGCGAGCGGCGAAAGGTGCCCGAAGATCGGCGCGACGTCTCGGTCGGCGTAGAGAAAGACCGCGAGCAGCACGAGCGTCAGCGCGAGCCCCGACCCGAGCACGCGCGACCGCGGGCGCAGGATCGCGACGAGCGGGAAGATCGCCCCGACGAGCGCGGTCCATCCGAGAGCGTGGTGCAGGAACGCCGCGCGCGCGAACAGCCAGCCGTTCTGCTCGTGGATGAGCAACGCGGCCCCCGAGACCGCCAGCGCGAGTGGAAGGGCGAGCTTCCAGGCCCGGTGGTGGAGCTTCCCACGGACGAGCCCGAGCTCGGCGGCGCCCGCGAGCATCATCGTCTGGGCCCAGGCGCCGTGGGCGACCATGTGGATCGTCGAGTTCGTGAAGAAGACCATCACCGGCCACATGAGCACGCCTAGGCCGAAGAGCAGGCTCGGCCAGAGATACGCCCGCCAGGCACGACGGCGCCAGACCTCCTCGCCGACGACCACCCGGGCGAACAGGAGCAGGCCGATCAGGAGGAAGCCCGTCGCAAACAGCCAGTGGACGTGCTCGGCAGGCGGCTGCATCAGCTCGCCTCCTCGAGGTCCTCGATCAGGCCGGGTGCGACGAGCAGTGCGAAGACGACTCCGACCGCGACGACGAGCAGCGGCGGCTCGACGAGCAGCCACCAGAAGCCCTGACCGGGCGGGTGCAGCAAGGTCAGGCGATACGGCTGGAGGAATCCCCAGACGACGCCGCCGAGCATCGCCAGCGGGCCCAGCGTGACGATCAGCCGGGCCTGCGCTGTGCGCGAACGGGTTCCCACCCGCTCGCTGATGAGTTGTGTGCTCATTCCACCTCCCCAGGTCGGGACGACAAGGTCCCGCGGCTCTGGGCGCTACCGCGGGTTACGCGGGGAGCGGCGGCGGACGGCTCTCGAAGGCGAGGCCGAAGAGCTTCCGGGGCGGCGCGGCGGCTGTCTCGGTCCGGGCGGTTCGCACCGGCGGCGACGCCGCGCGTCCGATGCGTTGCGCGCGCGCGCAGGTATCGGCGGCGTAGCGCTCATAGTCCCGCAGCCAGCGGGCGACAGCGCTCCAGGCGAGCGCCACGAGCACCGCGAGCACCGCGAAGACCGGCAGCGCGGAGGTGTGCAGCCAGGGTGCGAAGAGCGGCCACTGTCCAGCGGCTGCTCGCTCCGCGTCGGCCTGGACGAGGTAGATCGTCGAGGTCGCGAGGAACGCGGCCAGCCAGAGGCGCGGCGAGACGTCGAGCCGCACACGCGGTGCCGGCGCCGCGTCCGAGCCGACCGCCGCGAGCACGCGCCGTCCGGCCCGCGCAGCCGCGTGCGCGCGAACGAACCGCCACGCGAGGCGCGCCAGGAGGAGGGCGACGCCGAGCTTCACCACCGCGAGCAGGAACGGGTAGTACTCCGCGCCGGAGTACCCCGAGGAGCGGACGTGCTCTCCCACGTTGAGGCGGTGCGTCAGGCTGCGGCCGGCGAGCTCGGCGACGAGCGCGAGCAGCGCAAACGCGAGCGCGGAGGAGAACCGGGTGTGCCTCCGAGCACGGTGCATCCCGTCAGTGTGCCCTAGAGGGCACGGCCAGTTCAACCACTACCCGGGATCAGGCAAGCAGCGTGAGGTTCCAGCGCGGCTCGGAGGGCCGCTCGAAGCCGAGCAGCAGGATCCGCTGCCACTGGCCGAGGCACAGCTGGCCGTCCGCGAACGGGATCTGCTCGCCCTGCGGGCCGAGCAACATGCAGAGGAGCCGCTCGCGCTCGCGCTCCTCTTGAGGCACGAGCTTTGCGAGGAGCTCCTCGAGGTCGGAGAAGAATCCGGATTCCCGCTCCTGAACCCGCACCAGTGCGACCGCGTCCAAAGGCGACACGTAGGCGATGCCGCTGTCGCGGCCGGACGTCGTGACCTCGTGACGGACCTCGTTCGTGATGTCGAGGACCGTGAGCGACGGCAAGGCCGACGCGATCGAATAGGGGATCTCAACGCTCGTCATCCGGCGGTCGTCACCTCACGCGGCAAGCGGAAGCTCACGTTTTCCCTGGCCACCTCGATCTCGCCGAGATCGTCGTAGCCGAACGAGGCGAGGCTGCGCAGGACGAGCGCGACGAGCTCCTCGGGCGTCGAGGCGCCGGCGGTCACGCCGACGGTCTCGTGGCCTTCGAGCAACTCGGGATCGAGTCCGCTCTCGCCGTCGATCAGGAGCGCGGTCGCGCCGAAGCGCTCCGCGACCTCGACGAGGCGGCGCGCGTTCGAGCTCGCCTCCGAGCCGATCACGAGAATCAGCGTCGCACCCTGCTGCGCTAGCTGCTTGACCGCGTCCTGCCGGTTCTGCGTTGCGTAGCAGATGTCGTCGGCGGCGGGCCGCTTCAGATCGCCGAAGCGCTCGCCGAGCGCGTCCACCGTCTCGGCGACGTCGTCGAGCGAGAGCGTCGTCTGCGTGATCACGGCGATCGGCTTGCCCCCCGCGTCGAGCTTCTCGGCGTCCTCCGGCGACTCGATCACGACCGTCGACTCGGGACGCTCGCCGCGCGTGCCGATCACCTCGACGTGGTCGGCATGGCCGACGAGCGCTACGAGATGGCCGCTGTCCGCGTACCGTCGCGCCTCGGCGTGCACCTTGGAGACGAGTGGGCAGACTGCGTCCACCACGCGCAGGCCGCGCCTCTCGCAGTTCGCGCGCACCGACGGGGCGACACCGTGCGCCGACAGCACGCAGATCGCGCCGGCGGGAATGTCGTCTTCGTGGTCGACGAAGACTGCGCCGAGACCCTCGAGGCGCCTGACGACGTGGTCGTTGTGGACGATCTGGTGGCGGACGTAGACCGGCGGCCCGTGCTTCTCGAGCAGGATCTCGACGATCTCGATCGCGCGGTCGACGCCGGCGCAGAACGACCGCGGCGCGGCAAGCAGGACGCGGCCTACTGTGCCCACCCCTTCGCCGCCTCGAGCAGGCGGCCGAGCGCGCGCTGTGCGTCGCCGGCCGAGCGGACGAACCCGCGCGGCGACGCCGCGAACGCCCGCGCCAGCGCCGGCCAGTCGTAGCCGCCGTCTGGCTTCGCGCCGGCGACGATGCCGTCGAGCGTGCGGTCGGGCGTGTCGCTCACCGCGCGCAGCACTCCGCGCAGCCGGCCGGTGCGGGCGAGCGTGCCGCTCTCGAGGTCGGCGGCGTCGGCGCCGGTGCGCTGGTGCAGTCGACGCCGCTCGGCGGGGTCGTCGACGATCGCCTCCGCAGCCAGGATCGTCACCTGCTCCGCGCCGGGAACGCCGAGCGGCCCGTCCTCCCACAGCACCGTGCCCTCGACGTCGACCACACGCGTCGCGTCGACCACGGTGCCTACGGTGAGGTCGTCCCGCAAAGCTCCCGCGAGGCCGAACGAGACCAGCGGTCCTTCGGGCACGCCGCTGCGCGCGCCGAGACCGACCAGGGCCGAGCGCAGCCCTGCGCGGCGCGCGACCCGCTGCTCGGCGGCGGTGGCGCAGGCGAAGGTCACCCCGTCAGCGTCCATGCCGCGCTGCGAACGGTCTCCCTCACGCTGCCTGTCGCCTCGAAGGCGGCCGACGGCTCGAAGCCGGAGTGGATCGCGCAGTGCTCGCACCGCGCGTCGTTGCCGGGCCCGTACTCCTCCCACTCGATCCCGTCGAGCAGCGCCTCGTAGGTCGGGAAGATCCCGTCCGTGAGCAGGTAGCACGGGCCCTTCCAGCCGTACGGGTTGCGCGTGATCGAGCCCCAGGGCGCGCACGCGAGCTTGCGGTCGCCGGTGAGAAAGTCCTGGTAGATCGGGCTCGCGAGCCAGCGATAGCCCTCCTTGCGCGCGGCCGAGCGGATCACCCGGAACTTCTCCTCGTGCTCGTCGCGCGTCATCGTCAGCGCCGGGTCGATCTGCGAGTACTGATAGCCCGGCGCGACGAGCATCCCGTCGATGCCGACCTCGTTCGTCAGGTAGCCCATCATCTCCACGACCTCGCCGGGGTCGGTCTCCTTGAAGATCGTCGTGTTCGTGGTGACGCGGAAGCCGGCCGCTCGCGCCTTGCGGATGGCGTCGACCGCGATGTCCCACAGGCCCGGGTAGTCGCAGATGTAGTCGTGGATCTCGCGCATGCCGTCGAGGTGGACGACGAAGGTCAGCCGCTTGTTCGGCTCGAAGACGTCGAGGAACTGCTCGAGCCGGAGCGCGTTCGTGCAGAGCTCGATCGTCTTGTTCAGCTCGAGGAAGCCCTCGACGACCTCCTCGATCCCCTTGAAGACGAGCGGCTCGCCGCCGCAGATCGAGACGACCGGCGCCGGGCACTGCTCGCCCGCGTCGATGCACTCCTCGACCGACAGGCGCGCCTTGTTCGACTCGTACTCCCGGATCTTCCCGCACCCGATGCAGGCGATGTTGCACGCCAAGGTGGGCTCCAGCATCAGAACGAGCGGATAGCGCTCACCCTTGCGCTGCTGCTGCGCGACGTACTTCGCGATCTGGACGGTCGGGGCGAGCGGAAACTTCATCGCGAGAGCCTTTCTCGTAGACGGCCTAGAGCGAGCAACGGGAAGTGCAGACGGTACAAGTGATAGCGGATCATGAAGTCACGCGGAAACCCGGTGCCGGTGAAGGGCTTCTCGTCCCAGTCACCGTCGTCTCGTTGAGCGTTGCACAGCCATTCTGCAGCGCGGTGGGCGGCGGGTCGATCCGCCTGATCTGCAGCGACATAGGCTAGTAGCGCCCACGCCGTTTGGGAAGGCGTGCTCGGCCCCCGGCCGTGCCAGGCGCAGTCGGCGTAGGAGCGGATGTCCTCGCCGAAGCCGCCGTTCTGGTTCTGCACCGAATCGAGCCAGTCGACTGCGCGCCTGATCGCCGGGTGGCCGGGGTCGAGACCGCAAGCCTCGAGCGCCGGCAGCGCGGCGCCCGTCCCGTAGACGTGGTTCACGCCCCAGCGGCCGAACCACGAGCCGTCGGGCTCCTGCTCGGCGAGCAGCCACTCGAGCCCACGGCGCACCTCCTCCTCGTAGCCGCCCTCCGGGGCGAGGGCCTCGAGTGCGTGCGCCGTGACGTCCGCGCTCGGCTCGTCGGTCACCTTGCCGAAGTCGCAGAACGGGAGCTTGTAGAGCCAGAACGCCTCGTTGTCGACGTCGAAGGCTCCCCAGCCGCCGCTCCGCGACTGCATCCCGGCCGTCCACGCGAGACCGCGGTCGACGGCGGCGCGGCCACGGTGGCAGCGACGCAGCGCGAGGGCCACGACCGTGGTGTCGTCCACGTCGGGGTAGAGGTCGTTCTCGAACTCGAACGCCCAGCCGCCGGGCTCGAGCTCGGGGCGGCGGATCGCCCAGTCGCCCACGACCGTGACCTCCTCGGCGACGAGCCACTCGGCCGCGCGGACGAGCGCCGGGTGCTCCGGGCCGATGCCGGAGTCGCGCAGCGCGAGCACCGCAAGGCCGGTGTCCCAGACCGGCGACTGGCACGCCTCGGGGCGCAGGCGCTCGCCGTCGTCGATCGTGAACGCCTCCCAGCCCTCGACCGCGCGAGCGAGGGTCTCGTCCTCAAAGCCATGGCCGAGTGCGGCGAGCATCAGGATCGACCAGACCCAAGGGGGCTGGATCCCGCCCCACGAGCCGTCGGCCTCCTGGTGTGCGCGCACCCAGCGCTCGGCTTCGTGCAGCGCCGCTCGACGCAGCGGCCCGGGCGGAGTCGGCGCCCTACTCTCGCCCGGCCGCGAGCCGATCTCTCTCAGGTCGACGTCGGCGGCGCGCACCGGCCGCAGCGCGCGACAGGCCGCGAGCGGCACGAACGTGCCGCGCGCCCAGCAGGCGAAGTTGTAGATCGAGAGCGGAGCCGAGGGCGGGAGGAGCACCAGCTCGACCGGGATCGGCGTCACCCGCTGCCACGGCCACTGGCCGAGCAGCGCGAGGAAGCACTTCGTGAAGATCCGCGTCTTCCCGATCCCACCCTGCGAGCGGATGTACTCGCGCGCGTTGGCGCCAGGGTCGGCGCCGGCCAGCTTGAGCGCCGCATAGGCCTCGACCGAGGTCGAGAGATCGGGAGGCCCGTCGAACCAGATCGACCAGGTGCCGTCGTCGCGCTGCCTCGCGAGCAGCTCGTTGGCGATCTTGCGGTCGAGCTCAGGAGCGCGCAGTCCGAGGACGTGGTGCCAGAAGAGATGCTGCGCGGTCATCGTCACGTTGGACTCGAGCTCGCCGACCCAGTAGCCGTCCGGGTGCTGGAGCTCGAGCAGCCGCGCGGTCGCGGCGTCGACCGCGGCATCAAGGCGCGTCTCGGTGGCGATGCTCACGCGGCCACCTCGTGGCGCGCGGCGGTCAGTGCGCGGGCGGCTGCGAGGCCACTGCGAATAGCCCCCTCCATCGTTGCGGGCCAGCCGGTCGCGGTCCATGCGCCTGCGCGCACGACGCTCGCGAGACTCGTCAGCGTGCCGCGCCGCTCGCGCTCGCTACCCGGCCGCACAGCGATCGTCGCGGCCGGCTCGCGGCTGACGCGCGACCAGAGCAGCTCCGCGGCGCCGAGACGACCGGTCAGCTCGCCGGCGATCCGTTCGACGAGCTCGCGGCCGCGCAGCTCCATCAGCTCGGGCGCCCCGGACGAGACGACGGTCAGGTGCTGGCCCCGCGCGGGCGGGTTGCCGGTGAGGGCGCCGCGGTCGAAGACCCAGTGGGCGTCGCTCGCGAGCAGCGCTGCGAGCGGGTGCCGCAGCAGGACGCGATCGAACCAGAGGTGGACGCTGACGATCGGCGAATCGTCGAGCTGCGGCTCCGGCTCGACGAACAGCCGCGCGCTCTCGCGCGGAGGGACGGCCACGACGATCGCGTCGGCCCGAAGCTCGTCGAGGCTATCCACGCGCGCGCCGAGGTGGATCGACGCTCCCGCTTGCTCGAGCGCGCGCCCGGCCGCATCGCCGTGCATCTCGCCGAGGGGGCACGTTGGCAGCAGCAGGTCCGAGTGGCTGCGCTCGCCGAGCAGCGCCGTGCGGACCGTGAAGTCGCCGGCCTCCGCGCTCGCCTCGTCGGAGCGGAGGTTGAGCGCGGGCCGGATGAAGACGTCCCAGAAGCGGTCGATCGCGCCCTGCGACTGGCCTCGGGCCCGGAGTGCGTCGCCAAAGGTGTCGCCGCGAGAGTCGCCCCAGCGCGCCAGCGCACGCAGGATCCGCACCCGCTCGCCGAGCGAGACGTGCCGGTAACGCAGCAGCGCGAGCGCCGACGGCGCGATCGTGGCGCTGGACCCACGCTCGTCGAGCACGGGCAGCTCGAGCGGCACGCGGCGCAATGAGCCCGACTCGCCGATCCGCTCGAGGAAGCGCTGGTACTCGGTGAAGCAGCCGAGGGCTATGTGCTGGCCGTTGTCGGGCGCAAGCTCGGGGTCGCTTTCGCGCCGCGGAAGGGTCTGCACAGCGCCGCCAAGGGTCGGCCGCGCCTCGTAGACGCCCACCTCGTGCCCGGCGTCGACGAGCTCGAGCGCCGCGCTCAGACCCGCGAGACCGCCACCGACGACGGCGACTCTCATCGCAAGAGCCCGGAGCCCACGATCCGGAGCTTCGTCAGCGGCGAGAGCCGCAGCGAGCCGTCGAAGACGTCGAAGTCGCGCGCCTCGATCCGGTCGAGGGTCGCGCGGTAGAGCCCGGCGAAGGTCGAGACACAGGCCGCGCTGCGCGCGTCGAGCGAGTCGAGCAGCCCGAGCCCGTCGGCGAGGTATTCGCGCGCCCGCGAGGCCTGGACGGCCATCAGCGCGCGCCACTCGGGGCCGGTGCGGCCGGCCGCCATGTCCTCCTCGGTGACCCCGTGTGTCGCGAGCTCGTCCTGCGGCAGGTAAACCCGACCGAGCTCCCAATCCTCGCGCACGTCTCGCATGATGTTGATCAGTTGCAGCGCGACGCCGAGCGTCTCGGCCCGCTCGCGGTCGTCCGAGCCGTAGACCGCGACGCAGGCGATCCCGACCGCGCCGGCGACGTGGCGGCAGTACCCGTGCAGCCCGGCGAAGTCGGCGTAGCGGTCCTGCTCGGTGTCCTGCAGGCCGCCGTCGACGAGGTCGTGCAGCGCGTGATCCGGAATCTCGTAGCGGGCGCGCGCGTCAGCGAGGGCGACGAGCATCAGGTCGCGGTCGGGAGGCGCGTCGAGCGCCGCGTGCAGCGCCTGCAAGTGCCCGCGCTTCTCCTGGACCGGCAGCGTGCCGTCGGCGACGTCGTCGACTCGCCGCGCGAACGCGTAGATCGCCGCAATCGCCTGCCGCTTCGGCCGCGGCAGCACCATGATCCCGTAGGCGAAGTTGCGCGCCTCCCGCCGTGTCAGCCGCTGGACCTCCGCGTAAGCGGCCTCGACCGTCACCGGCCAACCTTCTGACGGCCGTCGGATCGACCGGTCGGTTCAGACGGCCGCGCGGGCGAAGCCCGCCCGGCCTGAGGGAGACGACGCAAGCGTCGTCTCTGAATCGTCGCCAAGGCGAGCCGGGCGCGCGAGGGCCGGGGCCTGCCGGTGAAGATGTCCCAGTCCGCGCGCTCGAGCGCCTCGAGCGCCGCGAGGCCGCCGCGCGCGAAGACCGCGACCCCGCGGCCGACGCGGCCGGCGAGCAGGCGCCCGAGCTCCTCGCCGGACGAGAGCAGCTCGCGCGCGCGGCCGGCCTCGAACTCCAGCAGCCGGCGCAGCTCAGGGCCTGGCCGGTCGAGCGCGGTGACGCCGAAGCGCCGACGGTCCTCGGCCGGGAGATACACGCGCCCGAGCGCGAGATCCCGCGGCACGTCCTGCAGGAAGTTGACGAGCTGGAGACCGGTGCAGACGTCGTCGGAGAGCGCCGCGAGCTCCGGCTCCCCGCCGCGGCCGACGACGCCCAGCACGAGCCGCCCGACGGGATCGGCCGAGTGCACGCAGTAGCCCTTGAGCTCGGCCCAGGTCTCGTACTCGGCAATCCGCTGGTCCATGCGGTTGGCCTCGATCAAGCGCAGGAACGGCTCCCGCGGCAGCGAGCATGCGCGAATCGTCGGCTGCAGCGCACGCATCACCTCCCAGGTCGGCTCGCCCCCGTAGCAGGCGTCGAGCTCCTCTTCGAGCTCGTCCAGCGCGCCGAGCCGATTCCCTTCGTGCTCGTCACCGAGGATGTCGACGAGACGCGCGAATCCGTAGATCGCGCGCAGGTGCGGGCGCAGCGGCCGCGGGAAGAGCAGTGACGCGACGGGGAAGTTCTCGGTGCGCGCCCGCGCGGCGACGGCGCTCGCGGAGGCAGGATCCATGGCTACACCTTGTCGCGTGGCGCCAGGCCACGTCAAACCCGCTAGCCAGGCGAGTAGCGGTAGCCGAAGCCGCGAACGCTTTCGATCGCGTCCGTCGGAACCCCGGCTCCCTCGAGCTTCCGCCGCAGGTAGCCCACGTAGAGCTTGACCTGGTCACGGGAGCTGCCGCGCTCTCCGCCCCACGCCAGCTCGAGCAGCTGGTCGTGGCCGAGCAGCTGGCCGGGATGGTCGACAAAGGCGGTCAGGAGCCGAAACTCGAGCGGCGTCAGCTCCACATCGGCGCCGCCCGCGCGCACGCGACGCTCGGCGAAGTCGACCTTCAGCAGCCGGTCGGAGTACGTGCCGCGCACCTCTCCCGCCGGTGCCCTCCGCAGGACCGACTCGATCCGCGCGAGCAGCTCCTGCCGGCCGAACGGCTTGGTGACGAAGTCGTCCGCTCCGGCCCGCAGGGCCCGCACCTTCTCGAGCTCCGCGCCGAGAGCGCTGACCATCACGACGGGCACGTCGCTCAGCTCGCGGATCCGCTCGAGCGTGCCCCAGCCGTCGAGCCCGGGCATCGAGATGTCGAGCAGGATCAGGTCTGGCCGCGCCTCGTAGAGCGCTCGCAGCGCGACGCGACCGTCCTCCGCCTCCGTCACCCGGTAGCCCGCGCGAGTCAGGAGCTCGGAGACGAGGGTGCGCACGTCGGCGTCGTCGTCGACCACGAGCACCGAGCCCGGCGTGTTCATCACCTCGTCTTATCACTCCGCGCGGTCAACAGCCGCGCTTTCGGCTCAGCTCTGCGAGGCAGGCGCGGGCGGGCGAGCCGGGCTCGTACCCGGATCGCTCCGCGAGACCTGCGTGAGCGAGACGCCGGGCCTCAACCCGCGTCTCGCGGCTTCGCCCGCCGCGAGCTCGAGCACCGTCCGCGCCCCGCGGCAGGCCGCCATGCGCCACGGGCGCAGGTCGGCTGCCACCTTCACCACCCGATCGGCGCGGTCGAGGAAGACAGCGTCGATCGGGAAGCGCATGAACGCGGTGTGGATGGAAGACGCCGGCCGGAGCAGCATCCCCTCGCCCGAGGGGAGACCGCTCCGGCCAAGGAGGCCGCGCATGCGGGCGAACGAGGTCTCCGCGAGGAGACACCGCTCGCACACGACGTGGCCGTCGTAGTTTGCCAGCGCGACCTGAGGCAAGCCCATTCCTAATATCCGATGTGGATGTGGTCGGCGTGGTTGGCCAGCGGGAACGACGGCCCACCGAGCCCGAGCAGCGAGATGACCTGCTTCGGGAGCATCCCGCCTGGGAGCATCAGGATGTCACGGACAGCCTGCTCGGTCACGCCGCCTGGCTGCTGGTGCCCTGCGATCGAGACATTGCCGAGTGCTGCGATGTCGACGGCTCGGCCGTACACGTGCGCCGAGACGACACCGGGCCGCGCGTACAGCCGGTGCCCGCTGACGAGGCAGGCGACGGTGACCTGATGGAAGGTCTCCGCGAGGTACAGCATCGTCGCGAGCACGCGCACGTCGACGTGGCCGGAGGCGACGTCGTGCCGCCCTCCCGGGTAGATCGTCAGGCGCGAGTCGTGGAGCACGCGATCCTGCAGGTCGGCCTTCTGCGAGAGCAGGCCCCCCACCAGGCTCGCGAGCCCGACCGCGCGGTAGTAATGGCGGAGCGCGACGGTGCGATCGGCGAGCGACGT
>JAWVDY010000073.1:0-8166 GCA_033856995.1 Gaiellaceae bacterium | reverse complement strand
GCAGCTCGCGCACCTTCGTCCCGGAGAGGAAGACGTGATCGTCGCCTCCGTGCGGGCAGGTCTTGGGCGTCGCCATCGAGCCGCAGACCTTGCAGAAGAAGGCGTGCTCGTAGAACATCGGCTCGATTCCGAGCTCGTGCGGCTCGAACTCGTCGAAGATCAGCTGCGCGTCGTAGGTGCCGTAGTAGTCGCCGACGCCCGCGTGGTCGCGGCCGACGATGAAGTGCGAGCAGCCGTAGTTCTTGCGGCAGATCGCGTGCCAGATCGCCTCGCGCGGACCGGCGTAGCGCATGGCCGCCGGGAACGCGGCGACGAGCACCCGGTCGGCCGGGTAGTAGTTGTCGACGAGGACGCGGTAGCACTCGACCCGCGTCGCGGCAGGCACGTCGTCCGACTTCGTCTCGCCTACCAGCGGATGGATCAGGAGGCCGTCGACGGTCTCGAGCGCGCCCTTGGTCAGGTATTCGTGCGCGCGGTGGATCGGGTTGCGGGTCTGGAAGCCGACCACGCGGTGCCAGCCGCGCTCGGCGAAGGTTGCGCGGGTCTGCTCCGGGTCGAGCGCGAGCTCCGGGAAGGCCGGCTCGGCTCGCTCGAAGACGGTCACGCGGCCCGCGAGGTACAGCGGCTTCTGCTCGTACAGCCGCGCGACGCCGGGGTGGGCGTCGTCGGTGGTGCGGAAGCAGCGCTCGGCCTCTCGCTCCTTGTCGTACTCGTACGCCTGCTCGACATCGAGCACGGCGAGCGGCGTTCCGGCGCCGTCGGTCAGCGCGACCTGGTCGCCCTCGGGCTCGCGATCGACCGCGAGGCACACGGGGAGCGCCCACGGTACGTCGTTCGCCAGCCGCATCTCGTCGACGACGCGTTCGTAGTCGTGCCTGGCCATGAAGCCCTCGAGCGGCGAGAGCGCGCCCGAGGCGAGCATGTCGAGGTCGGAGAGCTCGCGCGGAGTGAGCGCGATCTGCTCTAGCTTCTCGACGCCGGCGGGCCGCGGGCCTGTGCGGTCGACCAGCTTGCCGCCGTGCGGCTCGATCAGGTGCTGCGCCGCTTCCGTGACGCTCACGCGGTCACCTGCGACTGAACGAGGCCCAGCTCCTCGAGCTTGGAGACGACGAGCGCCGCGCTCTCCTCGGGCTCGTGCTCCTCGGTGTCGATCACGAGGTCCGGATTCGAAGGCTCCTCGTAGGGGTCGGAGACGCCGGTGAACTCCTTGATCTCGCCCTTGAACGCCTTCTCGTAGAGACCCTTCACGTCGCGCTTGGCGCACTCGTCGACCGAGGTCTTGACGTAGATCTCGACGAACGTCCCGACCTCGTCGATGTTCGCGCGGGCTTCCTGCCGCGTCGCCTCGTAGGGCGAAATCGTGGCCGCGATCACCGCGCCGCCCTGGCGGGTGAGGCGCGAGGCGACCCAGCCGACTCGCTTGATGTGCGTGTCGCGGTCCTCCTTCGAGAAGCCGAGGCCCTTCGAGAGATGGGTGCGCACGGTGTCGCCGTCGAGGTACTCGACCACGAGCCCGCGGCGGTCGAGCTCGGGCCCGACGAGATGGGCGATCGTGGTCTTGCCGGAGCCGGAAAGGCCCGTGAACCAGAGGGTGAAGCCGCCGGGCCGGACGTGATTCGTCTCGGGGTGCTCGGCCGCATAGATGTGATCGGTCATGTGCCTCCTAGTGGCGTTTCGAGGTGGATCCCACACTCGAGCTTGTCGGAGCCGGCCCAGCGGCCGGCGCGCTCCTCTTGCTCCGGCGTCGTCGGCCGCGTGCACGGAATGCACCCGATCGAGCGGAAGCCCGCGTCGTGGAGCGGGTTGTAGGGAATCTCGTTGATCGTGATGTACGCCCACACGCGCTTCTCGTCCCAGTCGGCGAGCGGGTGCAGCTTCCAGGTCTCGTACCGCTCGGACCACTGGATCTTCGGCGTGGTCGCGCGGCTCGGGGACTGGTCCCGCCGGATCCCGGAGATCCAGGCGTTGTAGGGCTCAAGCGCCTGCAGCAGCGGCTCGACCTTGCGGATGTGGCAGCAGCGGTCGGGATCGGTCTCCCACAGGTTCGGCCCCTCGGCGCGGTGCTGCTCGGCAATCGTGATCACAGGCGGCGGCGGGAGCAGCTTGATCCCGTAACGCTCGACCAGCCGGTCACGCGTCTCGTAGCTCTCGCGGAAGAACAGGTGCGTGTCGAGCTCGACCACGGGGATGTCGAGCCCGAGCTCGGCCACCATGTGCACGAGCACGGACGACTGCTTCTGCCACGAGCAGGTCAGACAGAGCCTCTCGCCGAACTCGTCGTACGCCCAGCGGAGCACGTCCTCGGCCTGCATCGCCTCGAGGTCAGGGAGCTGCAGGCTCGGCGTCGCCAAGCAGCACCTCCCTCAGCGTGTCGGCCCGCAGGCCGAGCCGTAGCGTCTCGAGCGGGATCACTTCCTCCGGGGGAATGTTGCCGAGGTTCACGTTCGGGCCGAAGTGCTTCACGAACCAGGCCTGGCTCGCCTTGCTCGGCGCCTCGAAGATCAGGTCGGCGACGTCGACCTCGTGCGCGATCTCGTCGACGAGTCCGGTGCGCATCTCGCCGGTCGGCCGGTAGATCCCGGCGGTGCCGCCCTCGCGGCCCTCGGTGATCACCTTCCACGCGCCCGCCTGCAGCTCGCCCTTGATCCACTCGACCCACTGGTACGGCGCGAAGACGGCCTCGGCGTCCTTCGAGCCGACCTCGGAGAAGACGGTGAAGTCGCGGGCGAAGTCGGCGATCAGCTCGAGCTTCCGCTCGCGCGGGAGGTCGATCACGCCGTCGGAGACCTCGACGTGCGTCAGCCCGAGCTCGCCGAGCCAGCGCTTGTACTCGTCGAGCTTGCCCTGCGCGTAGACGGCCTCGAAGAACGTGCCGCCGATGACGACCGGCTTCCCGCGCAGCACCTCCAGCTTGCGCCGCAGGTTCGGGGTCACGTAGGCCGTGCCCCAGCCGAGCTTGACGATGTCGATGTAGTCGCCGCTCGTCTCGAGCACGTCCTCCCACGCGCGCGGGCCGAGGCCCTTGTCGATCACGTGGGTGAGACCGCCGTCGCGGCGCAGGTCGAGGAAATCAGAACCGGGCAAAGAGCTCCTCCAGCTTCTTGGTCGCGGCGGTCTGGACGTCGTGGTAGAGCGAGTTGCCGTGCGCGTCGATGCCGACGGTCAGCGGGCCGAAGTCCTTGACCCGGAACTTCCAGAGGCACTCGGGCATCAGCTCCTCCCAGGCGACCTCCTCAATCTCCTCGATCTGGGTCGTCTCGAGCGCGGCCGCTCCGCCGACGATCGCGAAGTAGACCATGCCGAGGCGCTCAAGCGGCTCGATCGCCTCGTCGGGGAAGCCGCCCTTGCCGCAGATCGCGCGCACGCCGTACTGCTCGCCGAGCGGCTCGGTGAAGCGCACCATCCGCGCGCTCGTGGTTGTGCCGATGCAGACCGGCTCGTACCTGCCGTTGTCGAGCTTGCGCACGCCCGGCGCGGTGTGCAGCAGGAAGGCGCCGGAGAGATCCATCGGCGGCTCCACGCCCTCGTCGAAGATCCGGATCTGCGTGCGGTCGCGGATCCCGATGATGTGCCCCTGGACGACGACCTCGTCGCCGGCGCGGAGCTCGAGGATCTCGGCCTCGTCGGCGATCGGGAAGGTGACTTCGTGTCTGGCCATCAGGCCTCCCGGTCGAACTCGACGTCGCCGTTCGCGTCCACGTGCGCGCTCGCGCGACGGGCCGCCCAGCACTGGTAGTTGACCGCGACGGGGTTGAGGGTCATGTGCGTGTCCGCGTGCTCAATATGGCAGTTGAGGACGGTGACGTCGCCGCCGAGCCCCATCGGCCCGATCCCGGTCTCGTTCAGCAGCTCGTAGAGTTCCACCTCGAGCTTGGCCACGTGCGGATCGTGGTTGCGCGTGCCGATCGGGCGGGCGATCGCCTCCTTGGCGAGGTACATCGCGTAGTCGGCCGAGCCGCCGATGCCGACGCCGACGATCCCGGGCGGGCACGGCTTGCCGCCGGCGCCGACGATCGACTCGAGCACGAACTCCTTGATCCCCTTCACGCCGTCGGCGGGGACGCACATCTTGAGGAAGCTCATGTTCTCGGAGCCCGAGCCCTTCGGCACGCACTTGACGTCGAGGCCGTCCCAGTCGTCGATGAACTCCCAGTGCACGATGGGCAGCCGGTAGCCCGTGTTCGGCCCGGTGTTCTCGCGCGTCAGCGTGTGGACAGCATTCGAGCGCAGCGGATGCTCTAGCGTCGCGCGCGCGGTGCCCGCCTTCAACGCCTCGTAGATCTTAGCCGGGTGCAGGGGAAAGTACTCGCCAACGCGGCAGGTATAGACCGCGATGCCGGTGTCCTGGCAGACGAGGTTGCCGTTGTCGTCGGCGACCTCGACGTTCTTGACGATCGTGTCGAGCACGCGCCTGCCCGCGACCGAGGTCTCGCGCTGCTGCGCGTCGAGGAGGGCGTCGCGCAGGTCCTGCGGGATGTCCTTCAGCGCCCAGACGTAGAGGTGCGCGGCCGCATCCTCGACGGCCTGGCGGAGATCTGTCGCGACGACACTCATGCCGCCTTCTCCGCGGCCGCGGCTCCGGCTCGCCGCCCGAAGACGGTGCACTCGAGCAGGCTGTTGCCCATCATCCGGTTGCGCCCGTGCGTGCCGCCGGCGATCTCGCCGCAGGCGAACACGCCGGGCAGCGTCGTCTCGCCGCGATCGTCGATCACGAGGCCCCCGTTCTGGTAGTGCAAGACGGGGTAGGTGAGGATCGGCTCCCGCAGCGGGTCGATCCCGCCGGAACGGTAGCGGCGGAGCATGTAGGGGAGTGAGATCTCGGCGTCGTGCTCGGCGATCCGCGTCGTGTCGAGCAGCACCGCCGGGCGGCCGTCGGGCGTCTCGACCCCGCGGCCGGCCGTGACCTCGTCGAAGATCGCCTGCGAGACCGCGTCGCGCGGGCCGAGCGGGTCGGTGAACTCCTCGCCCGCGGCGTTCAGCAGCGTCGCCCCGTAAGCGCGTGTGGTCTCGGGAATCGAGTAACCCTGCATCGTCGGCGGCCACGCGCCGCCGTTCGGGTGGTACTGCAGCGCGTCGAGGTCGCGGCCCTCGGCGCCGAGGTCGAGCGCCAGCTGCGTGACCTCGCCGGTCGCGCCAGGATGGTTCGTCGAGAGCTCACCGCGCTCCTCGGCCTCGCGGTAGCAGCGCCCGCCGGCGGCGAGCACGACCGTCGCCGCCTCGAGGTCGCTGTCCCCCACGCGCGCGCGCCATCCGCCGTTTCGCCGCTCGAGCTCGAGCAGCGGCGCCCTGGTGAAGACTTCCGTGTCCGAGCCCTCGACGGCGTCGCGCAGCGCCTTCGTGATCGCGTGGCCGGTGCGGTCGCCGACCTGGAGCAGCCGCTTGCGGCTGGAGCCGCCGCAGCGCGCCAGGCGGTAGCCGCCGTTCTCCCTCGTGAACTGGACGCCGAGCTCCTCGAGCCAGTGGATCGCCGACGGCGCCTCCGAGGTGAGAACGGTGACGAGCTTCCGGTCGGCGGTCTCGTGGCTCGACTTCCACACGTCCTCGGCGTGCTGCTCCGGGGAATCGTCCTCCCCGAAGGACGCCTGGATGCCGCCCTGGGCCTTGGCCGAGTTGCACGCCTGCACCGAGCCCTTCGTCGCCACCGCGACGCGGGCGCCGGCGCGCTCGGCCGAGACCGCCGCAGCGAGCCCGGAGGCGCCGCTGCCGATCACGAGCACGTCAAAGGAAAGGGGCGCGGCCACAGGCCTGGATCATACCAGCGTTCGCTAATTCGCTCGATAAGGAATCGTTATTCGAAACGCAAGCCGGCGGCGGCGAGCGCCGCGATGGTGGGCCGGACCCAACGCTCCTGGTCGGGCTGGCGCACGCTCCCGATCGCGTCGCGGATCTCCGCCGCCGAGCCGAGGTGACGCGCCGCCTCGTCCAGTTCGCCCTCCGCCACCGCGAGCGCTGCGAACGCCTCCAGACAGTCCGCGGCGTTCGCACGGTCCGCGAGCTCGTCGAACGTCCCCGCGGCGGAAACGAGGAGCTCACGTGCGCGCTCCAGGTCGCCGCGGCTCAGCGAAACCCACGCGAGGTCGCGGCGGGCGGACGCGACCTCCCTCGGCGCCTCGTGTTCCAGGGACAGCGCGATCGCCTCGTCGAGCAGCGCTTCCGCCGCGTCGAGGTCGCCCGCAGCCGCCGCAACGAGGCCGAGGTTCTCGAGCGTGATCGCGGCGTCGCGCGGCGAGACGCCGCGGTAGAGCTCGAGCGCCCGCTCGTACCGGGACCGCGCCTCGTCCCAGCGCTCCTCGTACAGCGCGAGGTTCCCGAGGTTCGACGACGCAACGCCCATGCGCTGCGGATCGCCGAGCGCCTCCGCGACCGCAAGGCTTTCCTCGAGGAACCGGCGCGCGGCCGCATAGTCGCCGCGCGCGCTCGCGAGCATTCCGGCGCCGTTCAACGCCTTGCTCCGCTCGAGCAGCGATGCGTCGGGCGCTTCGGCGAGCACGGACTCGAGCACGCGCAGTCCTTCCTCCGCGTGACCGTGGACGTACCAGAAGCGGCGCATGCCGGCGGCGAGCTGAACAGCCGTCTCGCCGTCGCCGGCGGCTTGCGCATACGCGATCGCTGCGCGCAGGTTCGCGTGATCCGTCTCGAGCCGGTCGAGCCACCAACCCTGCTCGGGGCCGGAGAGCGGCACCTCCGCCTCGTCGACGAGCGCGCGGAAGTGTTGTGCATGGCGTTGCCGCACGGGCTCCTCCTCCCCCGTCGCGCGCAGCTGCTCGAGCGCGAACTCGCGAAGGACTTCCAGCATCGCGAAGCGCGGGCTCTCTGCGCCGTGCTGTCGGAGCAGGCTCTTGTCGACCAGCGATGCGAGCGCGTCGAGCGTCGCGACCGCGCCGCACACGGCTTCGACCGCGTCGAGGTCAGCGCCGCCGACGAACACGCTCAGGCGGGCGAACAACGCCTGCTCTTCGACGTCGAGCAGCCGGTAGCTCCAGTCGATCGCGCCGCGCATCGTGCGCTGGCGCTCCGGTGCATCGCGCGTGCCGGTCGTCAGGATGTCGAGGCGGCTCTCCAGTCGCGCGAGCAGCGCCGGCGGCGGCAGCAGGCCGACGCGCGCCGCGGCGAGCTCGATCGCGAGCGGGAGCCCTTCGAGGCGAGTACAGATCTCGGCGATCGCCGCATCGTTTGCGGCCGTGTCCGCGATCGTGCCGGCACGGGCACGAAAGAGCTCCTCCGCGGCGGCGAGTGGCGGAACGGGGATCTCGTGCTCGCCGCCGAGGCGGAGGACCGAACGGCTCGTGACGAGCACGTTCAGCCCGGGCGCGGCACTCAGCAGGCGCGACAGAAGCGGCGCGCCGTCGAGGAGCTGCTCCATGTTGTCGATGACGAGCAGCAGCCGCCGCCGGCCGAGGAACTCGGCGACCACGTCCTCGGCCGAGTCGCCGGCGCGCACGCGCACGTCGAGCGCCTGCGCGATCGCCGACGCGATGAGCGTCGCGTCGGTGACACCGGCGAGCGGGACGAAGACCGCGCCCCCCGACTCACCCGCGAGCCGGTGCGCGGACTCGAGCGCGAGCCGCGTCTTGCCAATGCCGCCGGGCCCGGTGAACGTCACGAGGCGGACGTCGACACGCCGAACGAGCGTCACGATCTCCTCGAGCTCGCGCTCGCGTCCCACGAGCGGCGTCGGTGCGGCCGGCAGGCTGACCGGCTCCAGGGACGGCGCCGCGGAAGCGTCGAGCTCGCTCGCATGCTCGAGGATCGCGCGCTCGAGCTGCTGCAGCTCGACGCCGGGCTCGATCCCGAGCTCGTCGCGCAGCATGCGGCTCGCCTCGCGATAGGCCTCGAGCGCCTCCGACTGCCGGCCGGAGCGGTACAACGCCAGCATCAGCTGCGCGCGCAGGCGTTCGCGCAGCGGATGCTCGGCGACCAGCGCTTCGAGTTGCGGCACGAGCTCGGTGTTTCTGCCGGTCGCGAGCAGCGCGTCGACGCGCGCCTCCGTTGCGGCCAGACGCAGTTCCTCGAGGCGCGCCGGCTCGTTTGCGGCGCTCCCGCCCAGCTCCGCGTCGGCGAGCGCCTGGCCGTGCCAGAGGGCCAGCGCGTCGTCGAGCAGCGTCACCGTCTGGGCCGGGTCGGACGCGCCGCGGGCCTGCGTCAACAGCCGCTCGAAGCGCTGCA
>JAWVDY010000072.1:0-2677 GCA_033856995.1 Gaiellaceae bacterium | reverse complement strand
GACACCGAACCAGGACTCGCCCCTGATGACGAGCGACGTGCCGCTCCTCGGCATCGATGTCTGGGAGCACGCCTACTACCTCACCTACCAGAACCGCAGGCCCGACTACCTCGCCGCGTGGGGGGACGTCGTGAACTGGGACGAGGTGGCCAGCCGGTACGCGGCGCGCGGGGGCTGATATTCGAACCTGGTTCGACCCTGCACGCGCCGTCGCCTGCCTACCCGTGGAAAACCAGGTTCGCGGCTTCGACCCGCCGTGCGCTCCGAGGAGCTCGAGAACCAGGTTCAAGCTCCCCGAGCAGCAGAGCCGCACGGAGAGCCGAACCTGGTTCAGCCGAGGCGAGGTTCAGGTCACACCTGCCGGTAGGTGATCGTGCTGCCGATCGTGCCGAGGTAGCCGGCGCCGGCCTGGTTGACCGACATCGTCACGCGCAGCTTGTTGGTTCCCTTCGGGAGCTTGACCTGCACGCGGGCGAACGACTGCGCGTTCAGCATCACCTTGCGGAGCGTGACCCATTGCCCCGTCAGGGCGTTCAGCCGCTGGAACTGCACCGAGCGGCCCGCGAAGGAACGGGCGCCGTAGGCGTGGATGAGCCAGCCGCTCGAACGCCCGAGCGACAGCTTCGGCGCGACCTGGATCGACGTCGGCGTGGCGTAGACGTTCTTCCAGGCGGCCTCGTAGGTGGTGAGGATCTGCGGCCCCACGATGAAGCTGAAGGTCCCGCCCGCCGCGGTGAGCACGGTCGCCCGTTGGATCAGGTTCGGCTGCGGGTACGGCTGGTAGTAGATGACCACCTGCTCGCCGGCCTGGTGGTTCGAGACGACGCCGGTAAGCGTCACCTTGTCGCCGTAGGTGACGATCGCCTGCGAGGCCGAGAACGTCAGTGTCGGCGGCAGCCCCTTCACCGTGATCGTGCCGCGCAGCTTGCGATTCAGCTCGTCGACGTAGGTGTAGGTCCCCGGGGCACGGAACGTGAACGAGAAGCTCTGGTTCGGCCGCAGGATCGCGGAGGCGAACTGCCCCTTCTCGGCGAGCACCTGATGGTTCGCGTTGTCCCTGTTCACCCACGTGACGGTGTCGCCCTCCGTCACCGTCACGGACTTCGGGCTGAACCCGGAGCCGAAGATCTTGACGGTCTTCGTCGCGGCGCCCGCCGGCCCTGCGACTGCAAGGGCTGCGACCACTGCAAGTGCGAGGATCAGCTTGCGCATTCGGAATCCGTCCTTTCGCTCGAGATCGGAAACCCCGTTGTCCCCGGCGGCAGCGGAATCGAAGCGCGGCGCGGTCGTGTTTTACTCCGGTCGTGCATGGCCTTACAGACGCGTGACAAGCGCGCGCTCGTCGCGGGAGGCACGGGGCGAGTCGGAAGCGAGATCGCCGCGCGGCTGGAGGCCGACGGTTGGTCGGTGCTCGCGGCCGGCCGCAGCGAGGGCGACCTCCGCAGCCGCGCGGGAGCCCGTGCGCTCGCCGCTCGGGCGCTCGACCTGCTCGGCGGGCTCGACCTGCTCGTCCAGGCAGCCGGGGACGGCTTCTGGCCGCGGTCGGTGGCCGACGTCTCGGAGGAGGACTGGGACGCCGCCTTCGACGTCACTGCGAAGGGCACGTTCTTCCTCGCCCAGGCAGCGGCCGACGCGCTGCGACAGGAACACGGGTCGATCGTGATCCTCGAGGACGTTGCGTCCTTCCAGGCGTGGCCGTCGTTCGCGCCACACTGCGCGGCGAAGGCCGCCCAGGCGATGCTGACGCGGGTGCTCGCGCGAGCGCTCGCGCCTGAAGTGCGCGTCAACGGCGTCGCGCCGGGCGCCGTCGCGGTGGCGGCGGGGCAGGAGGAGCGCCGTGCGGCGGAAACACTGCTCGGCCGGGTCGGCACACCGGCCGACGTCGCCGACGCCGTCCTCTACCTCGCCTCGGCCGATTACGTGACCGGAACGACGCTCGTGGTCGACGGCGGGCGGCTGCTGAAATCCAGCGGCTCGCTCGGGCCGTAGACACCGGTATGCAAGCTGCGCTCGCGCTGCCTATCCCTACCATCCGCCTTGTGACGAGTGACGGGGAGCTGATCCAGGCCGCGGCGACGGGCGACCGTTCCGCGTTCGAGGATCTGTACCGGCGCTACGCCCGGCCCGTCTTCGGCCTCGCGCTGCGCCGGCTCGGGGACCGCGGCCGGGCGGAGGACGCGGTCCAGGAGACGTTCGCGTCGATCTGGCGGTCCGCCGGGTCCTATCGCCCCGAGCGTGGGCCGGGGGCACCCTGGCTGTACGCGGTCGCGCGCAACGCGATCGTCGACCGGGCGCGCTCGCGCGCGGAGGTGCCCGCCGACATTCCGGACACACCGGCCGACCTGCCGGGCCCGGGCGACCGGGCCGAGCAGTCGTGGGTCGCCTGGCGCGTCCACCGCGCGCTCGAGGAGCTGCCGGAACGCGAGCGCGAGGTGGTCGCGCTCGCCTACTGGAGCGGGCTCAGCCAGAGCGAGGTCGCCGAGTTTCTCGGCATCCCGCTCGGCACCGTCAAGACGCGAACCCGGGCGGCGCTCGGCAAGCTCGCGGACGTGCTGGGGGACGAGCTCGGATGACCGACTTCCATGACCTGATCGACACGGCCGGCCTCGCGCCGCAGGAGGAGGCCCGGCTGCGGCACGCCCACGAGCTCCTCGTGCAGGCCGGCCCCCCGCCCGAT
>JAWVDY010000071.1:0-3598 GCA_033856995.1 Gaiellaceae bacterium | reverse complement strand
CGAGTCGCAGGTCCGAGTGCAGGCGCACCTTGAGGTCTGAGCCCTCGAACGTCCCGATGCACTCCTCGTAGCCCTCGCCGCTGTACTCCCACGACGCCCGCGAGCGGCCGTAGTCGTAGATCGGGTCGCACTCCATGTGCATCTGGACCGTCCCGTTGACGCAGCGCAGCGTGCGCAGCAGGACGTGCTCGGCGTCGTAGTCGGTCGGCGAGCGGCGGTGCGTGTGCGAGCGCTCGCGGTCGTGGCGCCACGGCCCGATCAGCAGCACGTCGCGCACGATCAGCCAGCCGGTCTTCGTGCCCCACGTCGTCTCGAGGATGTTCGTGCCCGGCAGGTAGCGCCGCCCCGCCGGAACCACCGCGTCGGCGGGAGACAGCGAGAACATCCCCGCGTCGCGGTCGAGCATCGCGCCGAACAGGCTCGGGCTGTCCATCCGCGGCACGCACATCCACTCGACGTTGCCGCTCGGCGCGACGAGCGCCGACGTCTCGCAGTCCGACACGAAGGCGTAGTCGGCGATCGGCGGAAACGGGCTGCCCGCCAGCGGCACATCCGACAGCACCGGCCTCATGTGAGCATGCGCCGAGCGGCCGCCAGCGCGGGGGCGTACGTGGGGTCGGGCAGCAGCGCGTGGCGGATGCCCTCGCCGAGGATGCCGGCCTCGCCGCGCGATGCGCCGAGCACGGTCCACGTGCGCTCGGCCCCCTTGCGCTCGCGCCGGCGCGCGGTCAGCCCGCCCTCGCCGCGCTCGAGCGCGAGCACCGAGCCGTTGTCGCTGCGGACCTCGAGGCCATAGAGGCCCGGCACCTGCAGGACCCCGACCGGCTCCAGGCGCAGTTCGACCTCGCCGCGGCGCCCGCGCGCGCGCCCGCGCAGCAGCTCGTCGTGGCGCGTCAGGCGCTCGGGCCGCCAGCCGAGGCGGTCGCACATCCAGCCCACGAGCAGCACCCCGGAGACGAGCGAGTTCGAGCCGTGGCGCACCGACAGCTTGGACAGCGTCTGCAGCTCCGGCCGGCGGTCGGCCGGGTCGTAGTGGGCGGCGAGCCGCTCGCGCCACGGCGTCACGCGCAGCCACGCGAGGTCGACGACGTCGACGAGCTCCGCGAGCCGGCACACGCGCTCGAGCGCCTCGCGCGCGTCGGGCTCGCCGGCGGTGTCGAGCAGCACGCACTGCGCCACCGGGCGCGAGCCGCCCGCCGGCGAGACGAGCGAGTCGACGGCGTCGTCGTGGCCGTGCGGCGACCACACGACGGTCGCGAGGTCCGTGACGACGAGCGGGTCGACGATCCGCGCGCGGTGGGGCAGGTGACCCTCGCCGACCGCCACGACGACGGTCTCACGCATGAGCGAGAACTCGCCCGGTCGCGGATCGGCCTCAGACGCGACCGTCGCGAGCGCGTCGATCGTGGTGCGGCCCTCCTCGACGGAGCACACGACGGTGCGCGACGCGTGGTAGCGCCCGACCTTGCGCAGCCGGTTGGCGATCTCGCCGCTGTACTGCGCGTCGACGATGCAGACGAGGTTCAGCGCCCGCGCGGCGACGTAGCCCTGGTTCTCGCGGTGGCGCTCGTCGACGAGGTCGCGCAGGGCGGACTCGATCGCCGCGGGCGTCGTGTCCTGCGCGCTCCAGACCGCATCGACCGTCGCGGGAGCCACCGGCTCAGATCATCCTCCACTCGCGACCTTCGAGCAGCGCATCGGCCTCGCTCGGACCCTGCGAGCCGGCCTCGTACTGCGGCAGCGGGCCCGGCAGCTTGTCCCACGCGGCGAGGATCGGGTCGCAGATGCGCCACTGCGCCTCGACCTCGTCGTTACGGGTGAAGAGCGTCGCGTCGCCGCGCATCGCGTCGAGGATCAGGCGCTCGTAGGCCTCCGGCGACTGCGACAGGAACGCCGAGCCGTAGGAGAACTCCATCTGCACCTGGCGGATCGCCATCCGCGTGCCGGGGATCTTCGCCCCGATCGACAGCGACACGCCCTCGTTGGGCTGGACCGTCAACACGAGCACGTTCGGCCGTACGCCGCGCGAGCCGTCCTCGCTGAAGGCGAGGTGGGGGACCGGCTTGAGGATGACGGCGATCTCCGTGACCTTGCGCGCGAGGCGCTTGCCCGTGCGCAGGTACATCGGCACGCCGGCCCAGCGCCAGTTGTCGACCTCGAGGCGCAGCGCCGCGTACGTCGGCGTCGTCGAGTCCTCGGGGACGCCGGCCTCCTCGTGGTAGCCGGGCGCCTGCACGCCGGCGACGTTGCCGGCGCTGTACTGCGCGCGCACCGCCATGTCCGGCACCTCGACCTCGGTCGGCGGATGGATCGCGCGCAGCACCTTGACCTTCTCGTCGCGCACCTCGTCGGCGGAGAAGTCGACCGGCGGCTCCATGCACAGCAGCGTCAGCAGCTGCAGCATGTGGTTCTGGACGAGGTCGCGCAGCGCGCCGGCCTTGTCGTAGTAGCCCGCGCGCGTGCCGATTCCGAGATCCTCGGACGCCGTGATCTGCACGTGGTCGATGTAGTTGCGGTTCCACAGCGGCTCGAACATGCCGTTGGCGAAGCGCAGCGCCAGCACGTTCTGGACGGTCTCCTTGCCGAGGTAGTGGTCGATGCGGAAGACCTGGCGCTCCTCGAACACCGACAGCACCGTCTGGTTGAGCGCGCGCGCCTCGGCGAGCGTGGTGCCGAACGGCTTCTCGATGATGACCCGGACCTCGGCATCGGCCGAGTCCTGCAACCCGTGCTCGCCGAGCTGCTTGACGATGATCGGGAAGAACTCCGGCGCGGTGGAGAGGTAGAAGCTGCGGTTCAGCGCCTGCCCGGCCTCCCCGTCGAGGTCCTCGAGCACCGGGCCGAGGCGCTCGTAGACCGTGGCGTCGTCGAACGACCCGCCGACGTAGCGCGCGTGCTCGAAGAGCTTGGCGAGCACCTTCTCGTTGGGCTCCCGGCGCGAGAACTCGCGCACGGCCTTGACGGCCATGTCGCGGAACTCCTCGTGGGGGAGGTCCGAGCGCGAGCTGCCGACGAGCGCGAAATGCTCCGGCAGCGCGCCCTCGTGGGCGAGGTTGTAGAGCGCGGGCAGCAGCTTGCGCCGCGCCAGGTCGCCGGTCGCGCCGAAGATGACGAGCACCGTCGGGTGGACGGGCAGCCGCTCGAGCGCCTCGACGAGCGGGTTGGGATCGCCGGCCGCCGCCGGGGTGGGCGGCGGGGTCACCCGTCGGCCGACTTCTTCGTCGGGTGGCCGCCGAACTGGGCTCGGAGCGCGGCGAGCATGCGGTGCGTGAAGTCGCCGTTGCCGCGGCTGTAGAAACGCGCGTACAGCGACGCCGTGATCGCCGGCATCGGGACGTCCTTGTCCATCGCGTCCGCGATCGTCCAGCGGCCCTCACCGGAGTCGGCCGTGTAGGGGCTGAGGCCCGCGATCTCGTTGCCCTCAAGCTCGAAGGCGCGTGCCGCGAGCTCGCACAGCCAGGAGCGGACCACGGAGCCCTGACCCCAGAGATGCGCGATCTTCGCGTTGTCGAGCTCGTACTCGGACTTGTCGAAGAGGTCGAAGCCCTCGGCGTAGGCCTGCATGAGGCCGTACTCGATGCCGTTGTGGACCATCTTC
>JAWVDY010000070.1:0-7552 GCA_033856995.1 Gaiellaceae bacterium | reverse complement strand
CGTGCGCAGCGGCAGGTCGGCGCGCTCGAGCTTCCGCTGGAGCTTCAGCCACACGCGCTGGTGCCCGAAGGCTCGCTCCGTGGCCCGGAAGAGTCCGGCCAACGCGGCGAGGCGCTCGCCCTTCTCGCGCTTGCGCGTCTTGCGCGTGCCCTCGACGTGGGGCGCGAGCCGTGACTTCACCCACGAGCCCTTGGTGGACGAGAAGAGGAACCCGCAGGCCGCAAGCACGAGGAACGCGACGAGCATCGTCAGCAGGAGACCGCCGAGCGGGGTGTAGAGCGTGGACGGGAGTTGACTGCCACCGTTGCCGGCCACGGCAGCGTCGCCGGGGATCGTCAGGTCGCTCGCAACGGCGCCCTCCGGGTTCAGCGCGACGCGCAGGTGGATGCGATCGCCGGGCCGGGCGGCCGTGACGTACTCGATCCGCCAGGTGCGCCTGAGCTCGGCTGCGATCGACTTGTAGACGGCCGAGAGCGAGGCGCTCGTGGCGGCCGACTTGAACGTGCCGCCCGTGTCGCCGGCCATCCGGCGCAACGGGCCGGTCGTGGCGTCGCTGCCGCCGATCGCGATCGGGTAGACGAGCGCGCCGGCGTTGCGGGCGGCCGCGAGCGCGTCCTCGAGCGAGGCCTTGCTCGAGACGTCCTTGCCGTCCGTGAGCAGCACGACCACGCGGGCGCGGCCCTGCTGCCGGGACAGGACGCTCGCCGAAAGCTGGAGCGCGTCGTTGAGGGCGGTGCCTTCCCTCGAGTCGACGGAGAGCGTGCGGAGCGCGTCCTCCGAGTCGATCGTCGACGCGGAGAACGACGTCAGCTGCACCGCGTGCGAGCCGAAGACGACGATCGCGACGCGATCGGAGCTTGCCTTCGAGCGGAGGAAATCGCGTGCTGCGGCGACGGCATCGGCGAGCTTCGCGCCCGACATCGAGCGGGAGCGGTCGATCGCGACGACGACGCTCTTCGCGGACGCGAGGTTCGCGGCGTGGAGCCCGACGACGCGCTGTCCGTTCTCGGTCAGCGTCGGGGGAGCCTCGGCCGCGACGGGCGCGACCAGCGTCGCGCGGACGGTCGGGTAGCTGCTCGTGTCGACGCCGCGCAGGCTCAGGGCCGCGCCCGCCGCGCTCGGCGCCACGAGGGCGGCGACGAGAGCGGCGGTGAGGGTACGGGCAGTCGGCCGGCGGTTCACTCGAACCCGCCGTAGGTGGCAGCCGCGTAGTTCGGCCGAAAGGTCGACGTGTTTCCGAAGAACGTCGGCGGGAGGCTGACCCCGTTGGAGGCCATCTTCTCGAGGAAGTGCGGCTTCAGGCCGGTGCACTCGAGGTCCGCGAGCAGCCGGACCGGCTTGCCCTCGGTGTTCTCGTCCTCCTCGGGCGGCTTCGCGACGAAGATGTCTTGGAGGGTGATCACGTCAGACTCCATCCGCAGCACCTCGGTGATGTGGGTGATGCGCCGGGAGCCGTCGACGAGCCGCGAGATCTGCACGAGCAGGTCGAACGCGCTCGAGATCTGCTCGCGGATCGCCCGGTGCGGAAGCTCGACGCCGGCGGTCATGACGAGGGTCTCGAGCCGGGCCAGCGCGTCGCGCGGGGTGTTGGCGTGGATGGTCGTGAGCGAGCCCTCGTGGCCCGTGTTCATCGCCTGGAGCATGTCCAGGGTCTCGGGGCCGCGGACCTCGCCGACGATGATCCGGTCGGGGCGCATGCGCAGGGCGTTGCGGACGAGCTCGCGGATGCGGATCTCGCCCTCCCCCTCGATGTTCGGCGGGCGCGACTCGAGCGTGATCACGTGCTCCTGCTGGAGCTGGAGCTCGGCGGCGTCCTCGATGGTGACGATGCGCTCGTCGTTCGGCACGAACGCCGAGAGCGCGTTCAGCGTCGTCGTCTTACCCGTGCCGGTACCGCCGGAGATGAGCACGTTCAGCTTCCCGCGCACACACGCGGAGAGGAACTGCGCAGCCTCGGGCGTGGTCGTGCCGAAGTTGATCAGGTCGTCGATCGTGTACGGGTCGCGCGAGAACTTCCGGATCGTGAGCGTCGGCCCGCGGAGCGAGAGCGGCGGCACGATCGCGTTGACGCGGCTGCCGTCGGGCAGGCGCGCGTCCACCATCGGCGAGGCCTCGTCGACGCGCCGGCCGACCTGCGAAACGATCTTGTCGATGATGCGCAGCAGGTGCGCGTTGTCGACGAAGGTCGCGTCCGCGGCCTCGATCTTGCCCCTGCGCTCGACGTAGACCCGGTCGTGGTTGTTGACCATGACCTCGGTGACCGAGTCGTCGCGCAACAGCGGCTCGAGCGGCCCGTAGCCGAGGATGTCGTCGGTGATCTCGCGCGTGACCTGCCGCCGCTCCTCGCGGGTCAGCGGCGTGCGGTCGAGCGCGAGCTGCTCGGTGACGACGCGGAGCACCTTCTCGGCGAGGTCGTCCGTCGAGCCCTGCTCCGCCTGGCCCGCGGCGTAGAGCTGCGGGCCGAGCTTCGCGATGCAGGCGTGGTGGATCCGGCCCTTGAGCTCCGCGTACGGGTCGGGCCGCCGCTCCTGCGGCTCGGCCAGCCCGCCGGCCAGGACGTCGAGCTCCGGCCCGGTTCCGTTCGTCGAGCCGTTGCGGTGAAGGCGGTCGTGGAGTCCCATCCGCCTATGCCCTCGCCAAGGTCGCCATGAAGCTCTTCTTCTGCTTCGCAGCGGCCTGGGCCGCCACGAGCTCCTTCGCCATCGCGCGGACGGCCTTCGAGAACTCGGCCTTCGGCTCGGCCAGCACGGCCGGGTTGCCTCGGTTGACCGCCAGCGGGACGATCCGGTCGCTCGGGATCTCGAAGTTGATCTTGCGATCAAGTGCCGACTCGACCTCCTTCGGCTTCATGCCGACCTTCGAGTTCGCCCGGTTGAGGACGAGCTTGATCCGGTCGGCCGGGAAGGAGAGGAGCTCCAGCGTCTGCAGGCTGAGCCGGACGTTCTTCAGCGTCGGCACGTCCAGCCCGCAGAGCAGCAGCAGCTCGTCGGTGCGGTCGAGGGTCGCGAGCATCGGCCCGTGGAAGAAGGGCGAGGTGTCGACGACGATCACGTCGTACGACTCCCGCGCGACCTCAAGCAGCCGGGCCAGCTTCGCCTCCGTTACGAGCTCGGCGTCCTCGGGGCGCAGTGGCGCCGGGAGCACGTCGAGGCCGGAAGCGTGGCGGGTCGTGTAGCCGGCGAGCTTCTCGGAGTCGAGCTCACCCGGAGCCGTGACGAGGTCGTAGATCGTCTTCTCCGGCTCGATCCCGAGCATGATCGCCGCGTCGCCGAACTGCAGGTCGAGGTCGAGCAGCAGGGCGCGCTTGCCCCAGTGCTTGGCCAGCGACGTGCCGAGGTTGGTGGCGGTGACCGTCTTGCCCGTGCCGCCCTTCGGCGAGAACACGGTCACGATCCGCCCGTGCCGGGCCTGAGAGCCCGTCAGCCGCTTCCCGACGTGGCCGGCCTTGCGGATCGCGAAGACGACGTTGTCGGTCAGCTGCGGGAGTAGAAGGACGTCGGCCACGTCGTGCTCGAGTGCCTCCTCCAGCAGGGCCGGAGAGCCGTTCGAGGCGAGCAGGATCAGCGGCGCCCGCGTGTGCTCGCGGACCGCCGCCAGCTCGTTCACCGGCAGCGTCGAGGAGCGGGTTGCGTGCAGGACGACCTGGAGGTGCCCGCCCGTGAGGGTCGGGGCGGCCTCCGCGACCTGGCCGGCGGAGCCGACGAGCTCGACCTCCGGGTGGGCGGCGAGCGCCTCCCGCAGGTCCGGGAGCCCGTCGCAGTCGCCCGTGATGTAGATCCGGGCCCGCTCGCGCGGCGGGGACTGCGGCCGGTCCTGGACGTCCGTGTTGCCGTTGTACGACTCTTCATGCATCACTGGCCACCTCCGAAGGAGCCTGAGAAGCGCCGGAGCTGCGTCGACCCGAGGCCGTCGCGGAGGACGGTGTCGAGGGTCGTGACGCTCTCCGGGCTGTCGGCGGCGTGAACGACGGGGCGGAGCTGGAGCGACCAGCCGGAGCCGTTGCCCCCGCTGCCTCCCGTCTGGGTGATCGTGAACAGGAGCTTCTGCGCCTGCTGGTCGGTGACGGCCAGCATCACCGAGTAGTTGCTCTGCAGGCTGCTCGTCAGCTTCGTGCCGACGGGCGGGCCGTTCGGCGCTTTCAACACCTTCAGGTCACGGAGCACGACGCGGCTGGCGAAGAACGTCTGGTTGGAGCCCGAGCCGGCCTTCTGGTACTTGAAGGTGGCGACGACGTCGACGTGATCGCCGTCGTGCAGAGTCCCGGCGAGCGTCTGGTTCGGATCGCCCTGGACCTGGAAGGCACGCATGTTGCCCTTCAGCTGGCCGCGAACGCCCTTCTCTGCGACCGGGCTGAAGCGGCGGGAGGTGACCTGCTCGCCCTGCAGGGTCGGCTGCGTGGCGACCAGCCCGGCGAGGTCCTCGGGCTTGGAAATCGCACCCGGCACGACGCTGCGGTGCGGGACGACCATCGGCGTAAGCAGGCTCGAGACGTCGCCTGCGCTCGCCCCGACGGGAATGTCCTTCTTGGCAACGAGCACCGTCACGTGGTCCTCGCCGCGCTGGACGTGCCGCTTGTAGCTGGTCACGTAGAAGCTCGTGAGCAGAGCGGCCACAGCCGCGAGAGCGACCGCGATCAGGATGTTTCTAGCTCGATATGCCATTGCTCCTTGTCCTTGGTTGGTGGGTCAGTCGATGAGGTTGACGACGCGGGCGCCGAGGTTGATCTGGCCCGAGGAGCTGGTGCTGGCGATGCCAGTCCAGACGACCTCGGTGAACCAGCCGGTGATGGTTCCGCTCGAGCCACGCGCGGTGAAGCCGGTCAGGTGGAAGCCGACCCAGGCGACGACGTGGTACTGCGCGTTGGCGCCGGTCCCGACGAGCTTGTCGTAGACGGGGAAGAGCAGATCGGTGCCGAGGCGCGAACGGAGGGCGTTTTGGACCTCGGACGAGTTCCACTTCGCTCCGGCGTCGGAGAAATAGCTCCCGAGCGGCAGCCAGCCGTCATAGCCCTTCAGGATCCAGGTTGCGAGCTGGCTCGGGCCCGTGCCGCCGTGGCTGAGGTCGATGTTCAGCAGATCGAACGCGCCGGGCGCTCCGGTCTTGCCGAGCGGCAGGGTCGTGGGGTTCCCGGAACCGAAGCACGGGCAGCTGGAGACGCCCTTCAGCTTCGGGTTGAGAACGTTCACGCCGATCGGCGCGACGTACTTCGCCTGCGCCATCAGGCTCGCGCGGGCCGTGGCCTTGGAGCCGACGGTCACCGTGCGCACGCCGAAGAGCTTGGTGAAGACCCCGCTTGCCTGGCGGTTGAGCGTGACCTTGATCGTGTCGTTGGTCATCAGGCCGCTCGAGACCATGGAGGTCGAGGTGCCGCCGCCGTTCTTGGTCGCGTACTGCGAGGCAAGCGTGCCGGCGTTGGCCGGGTTGGAGGGCAGCGCCTGAGCGCCGGCGAGCGCGGACGCGTCGGCCGCGGACTGTGTGGCTCGATCGGCCCTGTACCACGAGCCGATGTCGAGCACGAACGCCGCCATGCCGAGCAGCACGACGAGAAAGACGAGTGTCAGGACGGTTGCCTGGCCGCGGTCGCTTCGAGTGTTCATTCCACACGCTCCGTTGTCGTGCTCGAGAGTCGGCCAGACTTGACGACGAGCCCGAGCAGGCTGATCGAGTACGGATAGGTCGCCGTTACGGTGACGTCCGCCCCCGGTTGCCACGTCGACGTGCACGTGGGCGCCAAGTTGGTCTGGCTGAGGTTCGCGGCCGAGCTCCGGATCGCCGACTGGCAGGAGCCGACGGGATCGGTGAGCTGCCGCCCGACAGCCGCCTTGCGGGCACCGGCGCGGGTCGCGTCGGTCAGGGTGACGTAATTGTTGAAAGCGATCCCGAACTGAATTACCGCGAACAAGAGCAGCGCGAGAATCGGCATGACGAGCGCAAACTCGGTCAGCGATTGACCCTGCTGAGAGCGAATGTCAATTTTGCGGCGATTTCCATTCATCACGGGAGTTTCTTTCTGTGGGTCGAAGTGGGAGCGGGCCCCTTCTCGCGAAGGGGCCCCCTGCCGGAGAAGCTGCGGCCTGCCTAGGGCAGGATGTTCGCGACGTTCGTAATCGCGCCGCGGACGTTGTCGGAGAGGAGCGTGATCGCACCGATCACGGCCAGCGTGATCACGGCGAGGACCACGCCGTACTCCGCCATCGTCTGACCCTCCTCGCGATTGCGGAGCGAGTAGGCGGCGGTCTGCACGAAGGTGAAGAGCTTCAGCATCTGTGTCACCTCCCTTCGCTGATCGATGCGCACGCGGTCGCGCGCGAATTTCCCGTGGGAAAAACCGGGACTGAAGGGTGATCGTTGTGCTGAAAGAGCCTCTTGATGCTGCGGGCGTTTCGCTTGGTCACGCCGGAATAACCTCCGAAAGTGTCTGGGCGTGGCCGCGCCGCCTATGGCTCAGTTGACGCGAATCATCGTGCGGTTGACGCCGGGGGCTGATCCCTCGTGCAAGTGATTCCGAGTGGACTTCCCCAATTCGGGGGAGGGGGCGGCCGAGCAGCGGCTCGATAGTGCTCCCAAGTCCGTACGGCCCGCGGATGTCCAATCGAGATCCGCGCCGAAGTGGCGGCCCACCGGCGCCCGACCAACGGGAGCAAAAAGGCAATGCCACATCGGAAGTCCCTGACCAGGCGGTTCCTCCAACACTTCCTACTGATCTCGCTCGCGAGGACGATCCTGACCGTGCTCGGCCGAGGTCGCGCCTGGGACGAGTGGGACGAGCGGGGGAGGGAGGTGCAGCCCGCGCAGCAGCGCAGCTTCTCGCGCCGCTTCGCCCAGACCCTCTCCTTCAGCGCTCTCTTCTTCGCCGGCCTCGCGCTCTCCGCGGGGGCGGGCAACGGCGTTCGCTCGCTGCTCGACCAGGGCGGGACGAGCCCCAGTGCGCTCGGCGCGACCGGCGCGACGGGCCCGACCGGTGCCACCGGCGTCGCGGCCCCCACGCGCACGGCGGCCGGCGTGCAGCAGACCCGTGGGATCCAGGCGCACGAGCAGGTCGCGCCCTCACGGCCGGTCGTCTCGGCTCTCGCTGCCCCGTCGAGGGTCGCCGTCGTCAGCGGCCGGGTCACGCACGCATCGCTCCGGGCCGCAACCGGTCCCGCCGCCGCGCCGAAGCGAACCGCGATCGCGAAGGTACGCAGCGCCAGGCCCGCGACGACCCGCGTGCGGCCGCACCACCAGACGGCGAAGGTGGCTCCGAAGGCACCCGCGCTCGACCCCGAGGTCAAGGGCTTCCCGGCCTCGACGGTGTGGCTGAACCGCGCGGCGCCCGACCCGACCCCGCCCGCCGCGAGGCTCCAGCTCCGGTTCGCGCGTGATCTCGTCGCGTACTCGCGCGCCGCACACGTCGACTGGGCGTTCGTGCTCGCGACCCTGAGGGCCGAGGGTCGAAACGACCGCGCTCCGGCCGGCCGGCCGGAGCTCCGCGCGCTCGCCTTCCGGCTGTCGGTGCTGGGCGCCCGCAGCAACACGTGGGCCGCGGCGCTCGCGTACTCGAGCGACACGTCGC
>JAWVDY010000069.1:0-11901 GCA_033856995.1 Gaiellaceae bacterium | reverse complement strand
GATCCGCTATCGCGCGAACAGCCACACCGAGTTCGTGCACACGCTGAACGGCACCGCGGTCACCGACCGCTGGGCGCTCGCGGTGCTGGAGAACTTTCAGGGCGAGGTGCCCAGGGTGCTGCAGGAGTTCGGCGCGCCCGAGCGGATCGAGGGCTAGGGTCCGCGTCCGGCGGGGTGCCGGAGCGGTCGAACGGGGCGGTCTTGAAAACCGCTAGCGCCTTAACCGGCGCTCGTGGGTTCGAATCCCACCCCCGCCGCTGGTCTTTCCGCGGATCAGTGGTCGTGACCGCGCACCGTCCGCCACGAGTCCCCGGTGACCTTGAGGATCACGAGCGTGATCACGAGGCCGATGACAGGGTCGGCGACAGGAAGGCCGAGGGCAACGACGGCTGCGCTGGCGATCACGCCGACCGAGACGAACCCGTCGACGCGCGCGTGGTTGCCGTCCGCCACAAGGGCGGGGCTGTTCAGCGTCCTTCCGGCGCGGAGCCGGACCTGCGCGGCGATCTCGTTTCCAAGAAAGCCGATTAGGCCGGCCGCCGCCAAGAGCCAGAGCTGCGACAGCGGCCGCGGGTTGAGGAGGCGCTCGACGGTCTGACCGAGCGCGACCAACGCGCTGACGAGGATCGCGAGGACGACCGCGAGCCCGGCCCAACGCTCGCCCCGGGCGCTCCGGAGAAAGAAGGCGATGCCGAGTGGGATCGCCGTCAGCGCGTCGCCGAGGTTGTGAATCAAGTCGGCGAGCAGCGCGACGCTGAGCGTTCGTGAGTAGATGAACGCTTGAGCCAGCGCCGTGAGAGCCAAGATCGCGAGGCTCCACGACACGGCGCGGATACCGGCTTTCGAGCGAAGGATTGACTGATCGACGAGCCCATGTGAGTGCCCGTGACCGTCGCCGTGGCCGTGACGTTCCGCAACCGGTTCGGACGGCCGGAGCAAGAGCCCCAAGTGGCGGTGCCGTCCCAAGTTCGGATGGCTGTGGACTCGGCGACCGTGTCGGTGCAGTGGGTCGACGGTCATTACTCCGGGAAGGTAACGGGGGCCGCCGAGGCGGCGCAATCGCTGGAAGAGCCTCTTCCTACGAAGCGTGGGTTGTTGGCAAGCGGCTCTCTGGCAGAGTCGCCTGATGCTCGTCGTGCTCGGTGGACTTCCCGGCTCCGGGAAGACGACGGTCGGAAAAGCCGTCGCGGAGACGTTGGCGGCGGCCTACGTCCGGATCGACGCGCTCGAAGCGGCGATGTGGCGCGCAGGGATTTCCCGCGAGCAACCGACAGGGCTAGCTGCGTACGTGGTCGCAGAAGCCGTCGCCGAGGGGTGTCTGCTCGCCGGCTCGCACGTCGTGATCGATGCCGTCAACCCGGTCGAGGTCGCCCGGCAGGCGTGGCGCGACCTCGCTAAGCGGACGGACACGCCGCTTCGCGTGATCGAGGTCGTCTGCGCGGATCCCGTGGAGCACCGGCGCCGCGTGGAAGCGCGGACCGCCGACCTGGAAGGGCACTACCTCCCGACTTGGGCCGACGTTCTCGAGCGCGAGTACGAGCCCTGGTCGGAGCCACGCCTCGTCGTCGACACGAGTGGCCCACTCGCCGACTGCCACCGTCAGATCGAGGAGTACCTGACCTCGTAGGTCACGTAGGGATCGCCGTCGATGACGGTCACCGCTCCCTCGCGCAGCCCGAGCTTCTCGGCGACGCGGCGCGAGGCCACGTGCCCGGGGTAGATCAGCGCGACCAGCTCCGTCCGCGCGAACCGGGTGAACGCCAGGTCGCGGACGGCCGCTGCCGCTTCGGTCGCGATGCCCTGGTTCCAGGACGTCTTCAGCGTGTGCCAGCCGATCTCGGTTGACGCAACGCCGTGGAGCACGAGCGGTCGGATCCCGCAGTAGCCGAGGAATTCCGTGCCCAGGGACTCGATCAGCCAGAAGCCGAACCCGTGCTCCTCGTAGAGCGCGAGGTTCCGCTCGATCCACGCGCCGGCTTCGGCGCGCGTCCGCGGCCCGGGGTAAAAGCGCATCTGCTCCTCGTCGGCCACCATCGCGGCCAGCGCGTCGAGGTCGTCGGCGCGGAACTCGCGCAGCCGCAGGCGCTCGGTGTCGAGAATCGATGCTCCGGTTTCCCAGCCCAGAGCGTTCGAGGCTAGCGTTCGACGCGTGTCGAAGTCGGCTGCCCCGGGGCGCCCCGGACCGCTTCGCCGCTCGCGCGACTGGCTCGAGCGCCGCCCGCTCCTCGTCCTCGTCGTCCCCACCGCGCTTGCCCTCGGGGCAGTCGCGCTCCTCGCGGACCTCGCGGGCGGCGAGCGCATCGACCGCGCGGCGCGGCACCTTCACCCCGGCTGGCTCGGGCTCTGCCTCGCCGGCGAGTTGCTCGCGTACGCCGGCTACGTGCTCGCCGTCCGCGACACGGCCAAGGTCGATGGCGGCCCGAGCCTGAGCTTCGGCCGTTCGCTGCAGACCGTCGTCGCCGGGTTCGGCGTCTTCGCGGCTACGCGGACGAGCGGCGGCTTCGCGGTCGACTACTGGGCGTTGCGGAGCGCAGGCGAGGACCGCGACGGAGCCGTCGCGCGGGTGCTGGCGCTCGGCGCGCTCGAGTACGCGATCCTCGCGCCGGCCGCGCTCTGCTCCGCGATCGCAATCCTCGTCGACGGCGAGGGCATCTCGCTGACGCTGACGCTGCCGTGGCTCGCGGTGATCCCGGGCGCGCTCGTTGCGATCTGGCTGAGCTCGCCGAAGCGCGCGCCGCGCTACGCCCAACCCCGGGGCGGGCGCATCCGCCAGGCATTCGCGCACGGCGTCGCGGGCCTCTCGATCCTGCGCTCGATGTTCGTCGCGCCGCCCCGGGAGCACGGGCTCGGCCTGCTAGGGACGGCTGCCTACTGGGCCGGCGACATCGCCTGCCTCTGGGGCGCGCTGCAGGTCTTCGGCAACCCGCGGCTCTCGCTCCCCGCCCTGATCCTCGGCTACGCGACCGGGTACGTGCTGACCCGGCGCTCGCTGCCCGCCGGCGGAGCCGGCGTCGTCGAGATCGCGCTCACGTTCGCGCTGCACTGGGTCGGCTTCCCGTTCGTACGCGCGCTGCTCGGGGTCGTCGTCTACCGACTGTTCAACCTCTGGCTGCCGATCCTCCCCGCCCTGGCGACCCTCCCGGGCGTGGCCGAGATCCGCAGGGAGCTCGCCGAGGCGGAAGCTAGCGCCGGCTCGAGACGGTAGTGACGGTTCCGTCCGCCGCGACGCGGCGAATGTGCCCGACGGGGCCTGCCTCGAGCACGTGCGTCACGTTCTCCGCCGCAGTCGGGTCCGGCCGGACCCGGTGACGACGATCTCGCCCCGGAAGGACGCCGGCCTGACCGTGAGCCGCATGGTCCACGGCCGACCGGCCACAGCGGCGCCCGGTTTCCCGGCGTTTCCCGGCGACAGACACGTGCACGCGAGGAGAGCTCCCACCGCGAAGGCGCACAGCAGCGGAACGAGCAGCCCCAGCCCGGCGAGCCTCATGTCGAATGAGACGCGAATCGGGCGGACGGTTTGCTACGCGACCGCGCGGCTCGCCTGCCAGCGCATCGCGGCGCTGGCGCGGGCGAAGCTACGCGAGGCCGACTCGTCGACCGCGAGCACCACCGGGCCGTGGACGATCAGGCCGGGCTCGGCGCGCTCCTTGAGCAGGTCGCAGAAGAAGTTCTCGACGAGCCACTCGCGGCCGGGGGCAGTCGTCGCGCGCAGCGTCAGCCGCACGAGCGACGGCGCGACCTCCTCGACGCCCTCGAACCACGGGCGCCGGACGAGCGTGGTCGGCCCCTCGGGAAGCATCGTCGCGACCCAGGCGACGAGCTGCTCGGCGCGCTCGCGGTCGGAGACGAAGAGCTCGACCGCGAGCTCCTTCACGCCGCGCGGCTGCACCTTCACCGCGGGAATCTGCGAGTTGTGGATGTGGATCGACTCGCCGTCCAGCGTGCGCAGCTTCGTGCGGCGCAGCGAGACGTCCTCGACGACCCCCTGCACCTCGAGTCCCGGCACCGCGATCGTGTCGCCGACCGCGTACCAGCGCTCGGAGAACATCGCGAAGCCGGCGATGATGTCGGTCAGCACGCGCTGGACCGCGAAGCCCACCAGGATCAGCAGGAACGACGCGCCCGCGAGCGCGGCGAGGCGGTCGACGCCGCCGATCACCTCGGCGAAGGTGAGCACGCCCGCGGCCGCGAACCCCGCGTAGGCGATCCCGGTGCGGATCAGCGCAACGAGGGTCTCGTGCCGCTTGACCTCGGTGAGCTTGCCGGTCTCGCCCGGGTCGGTCTCGGCGTGCCGCTGCTCGTGCCAGCGCAGGACTCGGCTGGCCACGGCGCCGCTCGCGCGCGAGACGAGCCAGGCGGCGGCGAACGCCCCGGCGACGATCACCAGGGGGTTGCCGAGCAGGTTAACGAGCCAGTGCTGCATCCCGCTCAACGTAGCGAGAACATCCGGTCTCGTTGCGCGCGCCGCAGAAGATTTACGTCTGCTTAACCCAGCAGCAAAGAGAGGAGGAACGCACCGCCGCCGCGAGCGCGAAGCGGTCGGTTTCGCGCTCCTCGCTGCGTCGATCGCGGCGTACCTGCTCGTCGAAGCGTCCAAACAGGTTCCCCTTTCCGGGGGATCACTTAGAGCGCCGCCCGCGCGAGACTAAGCTCGTGCGCCATCTCTTTGCGGCTGTGGCCCCTGCGCAAGCGCCGGGCGGTGATCCCACCGTCCATGAATCTGCGCGCGCGGACTCGCTCGTCCAGTCGTATCGCCAGCTGGCCGACGTGTTCCACGACATCCTTTCGGAGCAGAGCCTCGACAACCTGCTGGAGCGAATCGCGGACACGCTCGCCGAGCTCGTCCCGCACGACACGCTCTCGATCTACGAAGCCGACGAGGCCCAGACCCTCCTCACTCCCGTACTGGCACGCGACAAGTGGGCCGAGAACATCCTGAACAGCCGCTCCGCGTTCGGCGAGGGCATCACCGGCTGGGCAGCGCTCCATCGCGAGCCCGTACGCACGAACAAGGCGCACCTCGACCCGCGCACGAAGACCGTCCCCGGCACCCCGGCCGACGAGCCCGAGGCGCTCATCACGGTCCCCCTGATCGCGCGCGACATGGTCAAGGGCGTCCTCAACATGTACCGCCTGGGCGAGCACGCGAGCTTCGGCGACGAAGAGTTCGAGCTGACGACGCGCTTTGCAGACGCCGCCGCGCTCGCGCTCGACAATGCGCAGATCCGGGCCCGGCTCGAGTATCAGGCGCAGACCGACTCGCTCACCGGCCTCTACAACCACCGCTACTTCCATGAGCGCCTGAGGGCCGAGCTCACCCGTGCGAGCCGCTCCCGCGACACGGTCGCGGTGCTGATGCTCGACATCGACGACTTCAAGCGAGTCAACGACGTCTACGGCCACGGCTCGGGCGACCAGGTGCTGACCGACCTGGCCGATCTCCTGCGTATGGCGCTGCGGGGCCACGACGTCGTCTGCCGGCTCGGCGGTGAGGAGTTCGGGATGATCATGCCGAGCGGCGACGCGGGCGACGCGCTCACGCTGGCGCGGCGGCTGACCGACGCGCTCGCGGAGGTCGAGTTCGGCGCGGCGGGCAAGATCACGATCTCCGTCGGCGTCTCGCAGGGCCCGGAGCACGCGATGAACCCGCGCGAGCTCGTGGCCTGCGCCGAGGCAGCGATGATGACCGCGAAGGCACGCGGCAAGAATCAGATCGTCCTCTTCGACGAGCACACGGGCGAGCGCCCCGACGGCAAGCCCATCAGCGGCCGCGACGTGCGCTCGATCGCCCACCTGAAGATGCTGCAGAGCCTCGGCGGGAAGCTCAACCGCCTGAACGACGTGCGGCAGATCGGCGAGGTGATCGCCGACGAGCTGAGGCTGCTGATCGATTACCACAACTGCCGCGTGTCGGTGATCGAGGGCGACGAGGTCGTCCCGATCGCCTTCCGCGGCGACCTGGTGCTTCGCGACGGCGAGCGCGTGGACTTCCCGCGCACGCGGATCGGCGAAGGCATCACGGGCCGGGCGGCGGCGACCGCGGATCCGCTCCTCGTCGGCAACACGCTCGAGTGCGAGTACGCCTTGATGATCCCCGGCACGCACACGATCGAGGAATCGCAGATCGCCGTGCCGCTCTGCTACGGCGCCCGCGTGATCGGCGTGATCGCGATCTCGAAGCTCGGCGTCGACCAGTTCGACGAGGACGACGTTCGCCTGCTCGAGGTGCTCGCGGGCCACGCCTCCGTCGCGCTGGAGAACGCGCGCCTGTACGAGGCGCAGCGACGCGAGGCCGACCATCTGAAGGCGCTGCTCGAGTTCACGGGCGCGATCTCACAGGCCGCCACGCCCGACGCGATCGGCTCCGAGACGGTGCTGGCCGCATCGCGGATCCTCGGCGGCAAGAAGTGCGCGCTCTGGCTCCCGGACGAGAACGGCGACTTTCGCATCAGGGCCCACTCCGACTACGACGCCGAGCCCGGGCTCGTCCAGATGCTGGATGTGGTTCTCCCGGTCGAGGCGATGAGGACTGCGATCGGCGACCGCACCGAACCATTCCTGGTCAATGCCGAGGAGGCGGAGCAGCACGCGCCGTCGCCGGACAACATCGCCTGGCCCGATCTCGCCCTTGCGCCGCTGCACAACGACGGCGCGCTCGAGGGCTTCATCACCGTGCGCGAGCCGACGGCCAAGAGCGAGCACACGATCGAGGAGATCTTGCGCCTGCTGGGCGGGATCTCGTACCAGGCCGCGGTCGCGCTCGAGCGCGCGCGCAGCTACGAGAACCTCGAGGAGACCTTCGTCTCGACCGTGGAGGCGCTGGCGAACGCGCTCGAGGCGAACGACGAGTACACCTCCTCGCACACGCGCTGGATCACCGACATGGCGCTGCGGGTCGGCGAGGCCTTCGGCTTCGAGGGTGCCACGCTGAAGCAGCTTGAGTTCGGCGCACTCTTCCACGACATCGGCAAGATCGGGATCCCGACCAGCATCCTGCTCAAGCCGGGCCCCCTCTCCCCCGACGAGCGCGCCGTCATCGAGATGCACCCCGAGCTCGGCGAGCGCATCCTCGAGCCGATCGACAGACTCGCTGAAGTGCGCACGATCGTCCGCAGCTGCCACGAGCGCTGGGACGGCGCCGGCTATCCGGACGGCAAGGCCGGCGAGGAGATCCCGCTCGAGGCACGGATCATCCTCGTCTGCGACGCCTTCCACGCGATGACGACCGACCGCCCCTACCGCAAGCGGCTCGACGTCGACGAGGCCTGCCACCGACTGCGCGAGGGCGCGGGCACGCAGTTCGACCCCTCGGTAGTCGACGTCTTCCTCGGCCTTCCGCTCGAAGTCCCCGTGCCGCATCAGGCCGCGGACGAGCGGCTCGCCTCCTAGCCCGCGAGTTCCCCCGAACGAGGCAGGCCGAGTCCTTGAGGGCACCGGCGCGAGCTCCGATTACACTCGCATGCGGCCGGTGTCTGGAGCCAGGGGTGTTCTCACGCGAAATCGCGCTCTCGTTCTCACGGGCGTGCTCGCCGCTGCGCTGACCTTCGTCGGCTCGGCGAGCGCATCGCAACTGGTCGTGCGCAACGCCTCCCACGTCAAGCTCGCCGTCAACAGCAAGGGGACGGCCCTCGTCACGTACTCGTACCGGGGCCGGATCACGCACCTGCTGGCCTGGGGCGCCGTCAACGCGCGCCCTCGTCCGAAGACTGCTACGAGCCGCCAGGTCGCGTTCAAGTTCGACTACTCGGGCGGCTGGCGGCATCACCGGCAGACGTGGAAGCACTTCAAGAACGCGTGCCGGCCCTACGACGGGCCCGAGCTCGCGTGGCTCGTGACCGCCTGCAAGGCGCCGAACGGCTCCTACTGGGCGCTGCAGAGCTGGCAGACGGCTCTACCGGATCTGGGCCTCGCGCCCTGGCTCTCGCAGCAGAAGACCTGGTGGCTACATCTGTCCCACTGGTCCGGGCCGCTCGCTGAGCTGAAGGTCTACACGGACTGGATCTACGGCGGCCGCTTCCAAGAGGTCTTCGGCCAGTACACGTACAAGGGTGTCGGCATTCACGGCTTCGGCACCACCCGCGTCGGGGCGCCGACCGACAACTACGGCCGGCTGCTCTTCCTCGACACCTACAACTCTGCCTACGGTCCTGGCTGGCTCCGCGAGAACTCGTTCGTCTCGCACGGGCCCCCCGGGATGTTCTGCTACGGCTTCTACCGCCGGAACCCGCTGGTCGGTGGCTATGCGCACCCCCGGGGCACGCCGAACCGCAAGCGCCCCACCGGAGTCGGCGAGCAGTACCGGATCACGGCTCCCGGCCCGGGCGTGACGCCGGACGTGATGTGGCAAGGCCCGGGTCTGCACCCGTACAACCGTGGCAACGCCGCCGACGTCGCGCTCGAGAACGAGATGAACGCGGAGCGCAACGCAATCCGCGGCAGCTACGGCAAGTGCGCGCACAACTAGCGCCGGCCGACTCTCGACCTTCAGCGCGCGTAATCCGTCCCCCCCACACGCGTTGGGCACGAAGCGGTGACGCTTCTGCGCGCGTGTCTGACACCGGGCTTGGGCGCTCGTATGATCGTCGGCATGGTGGCGCCCGACGAGCTGCGCGCGCTGATGGGCCGCGTTCCCGCGCCCGTCGCGGTCGTCACCGTCGCCGCCGACGGACAGCGCCTGGGGCTCACCGTTGCCTCGCTTGTCTCACTGTCGCTCGAGCCGCCGCTCGTCGGCTTCGCGATCCGCCCTGATGCTGCGCTGCACGAGCTGCTGCGCCAGGCTCGCGAGCTTGCGATCAGCGTCCTCGGCGGCGGCCAAGAGCACCTCGCGCAGCACTTCGCCCGCGGGGTGCCGCCGATCGCGCTCTGGGAAGGGATCCCGCTCCGCTCTGAGGCCGGCGACCCGCCGCAGCTCGACGGTGCCGCTGCCTGGCTACGCTGCCGGCTCACAGACGAGTACGCGACCGGAGACCACACTTTCTTCGTCGCCGAGGTCGAGTGGGCCGAGCCCGGCCCGCCCCAGGTCAGGCCGCTCGTCTTCCACGGCCAGACCTATATCGATCTGTGATCGAAGCCGTCGTCTTCGACCTCGACGGCGTGCTGCTCGACTCGGAGAAGATCTGGGACGAGGCGCGCGAGCAGCTCGCACACGAGCGCGGCGGCCGCTGGCACGAGCAGGCGCAGCGCGACATGATGGGCATGAGCTCGACCGAGTGGTCGCGGTACATGCATGAGACGATCGGTCTCTCGGAGCCGCCCGAGGAGATCAACCGCGAGGTCGTGCGGCGCCTCTCCGAACGCTACCGCGGCGAGCTCCCGGCGATCCCGGGCGCACGCGAGGCCGTCGAGCGGCTGGCCGCGGACTGGCCGCTCGGGCTCGCGTCCTCCTCGAACCGCGAGCTGATCGACCTCGCGCTCGAGTTGCTTGGCGCGGACCACCTCTTCCAGGCAACGGTCTCGTCGGAGGAGGTCGCCCGCGGCAAGCCCGCACCGGACGTCTACCTGGAGGCCGCGCGCCGTCTCGGCATCGAGCCCACGAAGGCCGCGGCCGTCGAGGACTCGCACAACGGCATCCTCGCCGCAAGGGCTGCGGGGATGCGCGTGCTCGCGATCCCGAACCGGCACTTCCCGCCGAGCGACGACGCGCTCGCCCAGGCGGACATCGTGCTGGCCTCGCCGGCGGCGCTGACCGCCGAAGCGGTCGAGCTCCGCTAGCGAGAGTGAGTCATCTAGGTCTTCGGGGGCCTCTGCCGACGCTCAGCTTGATCTTGGCGCCGTTCTTCAGCCGCCTGTGGGCGACGGGCGTCTGCGCGAGGACCTTTCCTTTCTTCGCCCGGGTCGAGGGCTTCAGCGTCACCTTCCCGAGCTTGCAGTGCGCCCTTGCGATCTTAGACTTCGCCTTGGCCACGGTCATCCCGACTACGTGCGGAACCACGCAACTGGGCGGTGTCAGCGTCTTGGCGAAGCTCGCCGTCACCGAGTGGTTTGCGGTCATCGAAAGCACACACGTCGACCTGCCGGAACAGTCGCCCGACCAGCCGGTGAAGCGGGAACTGCTGCTCGGCGTCGCCGTCAGCGTCACGGACGTGCCGTTCGAAAGGCGTGCCGTGCACGTTGCGCCGCAGTTGATGCCGCTCGGCGAGCTGGTGACGGTACCCGCGCCCGGCCCCGACCTCGTGACCGTCAGCGTCCGCGCAGGAGGAGGCGGCGGAGGCGGTGGAGGCGGAGGAGGCGGAGGCCCGGCACAGGTGCGCGAGATCACCGTCACGTTGTCGATTCTCCAGCCGGTCTTCGCAGCGCTCGCATCGCTTCCCATCCGCCAGCGGAGCACCACGTTGTGCCCGGCGGCCGACGCGGGGAGGTTGACGGTCGACGTCACGTAGGCACCGTTCGTCGTCCCGCTCCAGGCCTGGCGGCCAGCGATCGGGTTCCGCAAGGTGCTGTTGATGGTGGCGTTGTAGCCGTTCGTCCCGAACGTCCCGCCGGCGGCCAGGATGTCCTGGAAGGCGCCGCCGGCGATCGAAATCTCGAGCACGCCGCCGTCGAAAGTGCTCTCGAGATCGCGGGTCTGCCGGAAGCTCAGCACCGCTCCCGACACCGGAACCGCGATCGACCGTGAGTCCAGGCGCTTGTCGCTGACCCCCGCGGGATCGTCGACAAAGGCCGCGTTCGGGGCCGAGTCGGCGGCGGGCGCCGGCGTCCCCGATCTCGACGTCGTCCAGAGCGGCGATGCCCCGCTCGCATTCGCGGCAGCCCACCCCGCCGGCAGCGCGGGTGCGGTGACTCCGTCGAAGTTCTCGCTGAACCAGGTCGTCAGCCTCCCGAGGACCCGGATCGAGGCAGAGGCGTTGTTGGAGCCGCCGTTCGTGCTCGTGAACGAGGCTGTGTTCGACAGTCTCGACCCACACGTGTTGCCGGTCGTGCTGGTCACCACGTGCACGTGCGTGCCGGCACCGGCCGCCATCGTTGTCGGGGTGTAGACCAGGTGCTCGCTCGGCGGCGAGCCGCTGATCGACCAGCCAGGGCTCGAGCCGGGGGCGTCGAGCGACCAGTCGACGCCGGGGGCCGAGGGCAGGTTGTCGGTGACCGCGATCCCGGTCGCCGTGCTCGCCCCCGCGTTGCCGAGGGTGACGGTGAAGCCGGCCTGGCTGCCATTGTCCACGGTCACCGCGTCGGCGGTCTTGCCGATCGTCAGGAACGGGCTCGTGCCGTTGCAGGCCGGGAACTTGAACTTCCCGATGCGCGTTCGCCAGTCGGACTGGCCTGTCGTGGCGTAGTACTCCTGCGTGTACCAGAAGGTGCAGTCGTCGACGGGATCGATGGTCAGGTCGCTGTAGTCGCCCCAGCGATTGGCTGTGTCCGTCTGGCTGCCGGTACCGTTGATCAGCGTTCCCTCGCCCTGGGCGAGCGTGTTGATCGCGTCTCCTGCCAGCCGGCCCGCATAGTGGATCTGCGGGCTGATCGTCGCGCTCGAGACGCTGAAGCCGAGCGCCAGGTCACCGCCGTGGTCCATCGCGGCGCTGCCCATCCAGCGCCAGCTCGTGTCGGGCTGGTAGGTGCTCTGCTGCGTGAACGCCGGCGCGCCGGAGGTCGCGTGATTGATCTCGTACCAGCGGATCCCGGCGACCCCGTTCGAGGAGACCGTCTGGTTCCCGACGAGGGCTTCGTGCCCGTCGCCGAACTTGCGGTAGGCGAGCCGGAACATGCCGCGGTCGCCGATCGCGTCGAGGTTCGAGCTCGCAGCTTCGCCCAGCTGAGGCACGCAGGCCCGCGTGGTCGGGCAGAGCGCGGTGTACGCCGCGGGCGTCAGGTTGCCGCCGAGCGTGAAGGTCGAGCTCGCCGGCGTCCCGAAGTCGACGTGGAAGCGCCAGAGCTTCCAGGTCGCGGCCTGGCCCGACATCA
>JAWVDY010000068.1:0-5178 GCA_033856995.1 Gaiellaceae bacterium | reverse complement strand
ACGACATCCTCAAGGAGTACATCGCGCGCGGGAACTACATCTTCCCGCCGCGGCCCTCGATGCGGCTGACGACCGACCTGTTCGCGTACTGCGCCGAGCGGCTGCCGAGCTGGAACACGATCTCGATCTCCGGGTACCACATCCGCGAGGCGGGCTCGACGGCGGTGCAGGAGCTCGCCTTCACGCTCGCGAACGGGATCGCCTACGCCCAGGCGGCGGTCGACGCGGGGCTCTCCCCCGACGACTTCGGCGAGCGGCTCTCGTTCTTCTTCAACGCGCACAACCACTTCTTCCAGGAGGTGGCGAAGTTCCGCGCGGCCCGGCGGCTGTGGGCGGAGATCATGCGCGAGCGTTTCGGCGCAAAGAACCCGCGGGCGCAGGCGCTGCGGTTCCACGCGCAGACGGGCGGCTCGACGCTGACCGCGCAGCAGCCCGAGAACAACATCGTGCGCGTCGCGGTGCAGGCGCTCTCCGCGGTCGCGGGCGGGGCGCAGTCGATCCACACGAACTCCTTCGACGAGGCCCTGGCGCTGCCGAGCGAGCGCGCGGCGCGGATCGCCTTGCGCACGCAGCAGCTTCTCGCGCACGAGGCCGGCGGCACGGACACGGCCGATCCGTTCGGCGGCTCGTTCTTCATCGAGTCGCTGACTGACGAGCTCGAGACGAAGGCGCGGGAGCTGATTGCGCGCGTCGACGAGCTCGGTGGGGCGGTGGCGGCGGTCGAGCAGGGGTTCGTCCAGGGCGAGATCGACGAGGCCGCGTTCCGCTACTCGCAGCAGGTCGAGTCGGGGGAGCGGGTGATCGTCGGGGTCAACCGCTACGAGGAGGCCGAGCCGGAGCCGATCGAGCTGCACCGGCTCGACCCCGAAGCGGAGCGGCGCCAGCTCGAGCGCACCGCGCGCGTGCGTGCCGAGCGCGACGCCGGCGAGGCCGAGGCAGCTTTGGCGCGGGTGCGCGAGGCCGCAAAGGGGACGGAGAACCTACTCCCGCCGCTGCGCGAGGCTCTGCGGGCCCGCTGCACGATCGGTGAGATCTGCAACGTGCTCCGCGAGGAGTTCGGGATGTACGACGCGCAGCGTTCGCCGTAACCGCCGGCTCCGCGTGACCGCCCTCTAATTCGGTTCGCCCAGCCTCCTCCCCGAGGCGAGCGTAACCGCGAAATCCGCGCGCGTGTGTGACGCGGGTGTGACGGAAGCGTCAAGCTTGCCCGCGCGTGAGGATCCTGCTCGTCTCGCAGATGTACCCCGGGCCCGAGGCGCCCGACCTGGGCGTCTTCGTGGCTCAGTTGGAGCGCGCGCTCGAAGAGCGCGGGCACGAGGTCGAGCGCGCGGTGCTCGACTCGCGGGGGGGCGGCAAGCTCCGCTACCTCACGCTCGCCCGGCGCGCGTTCGCCGCGTCGCGCCGCTTCCGGCCGGACGTCGTCTACGCGCACTTCCTCGTCCCAGCCGGCTTCCTCGCGGGGATCGCGTCTCGCGCGCCGCTCGTCGTTACGGCGCACGGCCGCGACGTCCGCAATGTCGGCGCGGTGCCGGGGATCGCGGCGCTCACGAGACGAACCGTCGCGCGCGCCTCGGCCGTGATCGCCGTCTCCGACTACCTGCGCCGCGAGCTCGAGGCGAAAGTGCCGGAGGCCCGCGGCAAGACCGAGGTGATCGACTCCGGCGTCGACCTCGAGCGCTTCCGGGTCGAGCCGGCGCCGCCGGACGGGCCGCGCTTCCTCTGCCTCGGCGCGCTCAGCGACCGCAAGAACGTCCTCCGGCTGGCCGAAGCGTTCGAGCGCCTGGGCGAGGGGATGCTCACCTTCGTCGGCGACGGGCCGCTCCGCTCGCGGCTCGAACGCCGTGCCGGAGTCGAGCTCGCCGGCACGGCCTCGCACGACGAGATTCCGTCACTCATCGCCGGCGCCCACGTCGTCTGCCAGCCGAGTCTGATCGAGCCGTTCGGCCAGGCGGTGCTCGAGGCGCTCTCCTGCGGCCGCTCGGTCGTGGCCACACGCATCGGCGGCCCGCCCGAGTTCGTGCCCTCCGAGGCGGGAATCCTCCTCGATCCGCTCGATAGCGAAGCCATCACGGACGCGCTTCGCGCCGCGGCGTCGCTTCCGTGCCCGAATCCGGCCGCACGGGCCGCGGCCGAGGGCCATGACGTCCGCGAGCAGGCCCGCCGCGTCGAGCAGGTCCTCGAGCGCGCCGCAGCCGAAACGGGCTGAAATGCGTTTTCACTGGCAGACGGAGCCGCCACGTCGATGCCCAAGAAGAGAATCAGCGTCCTCATCGCCGACGACCACCGCCTCTTCGCGGAGGCGCTCGAGGCGATTCTCGCCGCGGAGCCCGAGATCGAGGTCGTCGGCCGCGCGCGGAACGGCGAGGAGGCGGTCGCGCAGGCGCTCGCGCTCAAGCCCGACGTGATCCTGATGGACATTGCGATGCCGGTCGTCGACGGTGTCGAGGCGACGAAACGGATCCGCAAGACCCAGCGCCGAGCGTGCGTGCTCATGCTGACGGGCTCGAACTCGCGGACGGACGTCGCCCGTGCGCGCGAGGCCGGGGCCGCCGCTTACGTTACGAAGGATCGGATCGCCGGGCAGCTGATCCAGGCGATCCGCGAGCTCGCCGCCTGAGCCGGCGACGCGAAAACCGCTGGTATCCTGGGCGCCGTGCTCCAGCTCGATGCAATCATCCACGTACTGCTCTCGGCCGGGCTCATCGCCCTGATCCTGATGCACTCGGGCCGCGATGCCGGTCTCGGCGGGATGGGCTTCACACCGGCTTCGCAGGGCGGGACGCACATCGTCGAGCGGAACCTGACTCGACTCACGATCGCCGTTGGCGTGCTCTTCACGGCCAACACCGTCGTGCTCTTCCACCTGCTCAAGTAGCCGTGTCGCGTGGAAGCCGGGCCGCGGCGCTCGCCGTGCTCGCTCTGGCGGCCGCGGGCTGCGGCTCGTCCGCGCCGAAGCACGTCGCGGCGCTTCCCGCCTCGGGCCCGCCCGACGTGGTGCGCGTCGCGCTCGCGGAACTGCTCTGGCCGCTCGAGTCCGAGCGCGCGCGCACCCGCGACCAGATCGTCGTCGCCCGGATGCTCTTTGCCACGCCGCTGCGGACCGCCGCCGCCGGCTCGCTGCGGCCGGGTCTGTGCACGCGCTGGCGGGCGAGCGGCGTGGCCTGGCGGTTTCAGTGCAGTCACGCGGGCGCGATCGCGTCGCAGCTGCGCCGCGTGAAGCGCTTCGCGGCGTGGCGAGTCGCGGCCCCCGACGAGCACACGCTCGTCGTGACGCCGCCCGCGGCCGACCCGGATCTTCCGTACCGGTTGACCCAGGTCGCAGCCGCGCCGCCCGGGGTGCCCGGGCCCTTCCGGCTGATCTCGGCGAGCCCGACCAGGATCGTCGCCGAGCGCCGCGGGCTCCGTGTCGAGCTGCGCAAGCTCGATCCCTTCGCCGCGCTGAAGCTCTTCCGCGCCGGTCTCCTCGACGAGGCGCCGGTGCCCCTCGGCGACATTCGCGCAACGCGGCTGAACGCACTGCTCGCGCCTGCGCTCCGGGTGCGGCGGCTTCAGGCGGCCGACGTGGTCGTCTTCAAGCCTTCGGTGCCCGCCGAGGCCCGCAGCGTGTACGACGACACCGCCAACCGTGCCGACTACCAGGCGCTCGTGTCCGAGTTCGAGGCACCGCCGGCGGAGAGCCTCGCCGCGCACGGGCAGCCGAGCGCCGCGCAGGCCACGGTCGCGTTGCGGGAGGGACGAAAGCGGATCCCGTCGCTGGGACACGTCGCGGTGCGGTTCGCCGAGCCTTTCGATCCGACGCTCGCGTACGGGACGAACCTGCTCGTCGCATCCTGGCGCGACCTCGGCCTCGCAGCGGTCGTGGGCAAGCCTGCCGACGCCCGGCTCGAGCGGTTGCTCGCGCCCTATCCCGGGCCGCGCGCGCTGGCGGGCCTCGGTACCGACGGGTTCGCCGTCCCCATCGCGTGGGTCGTCGACGCGCGGCTCGTGTCCGCGCGTCTGCGCGGCTGGCACGAGGACGAGATCGGCTCGGTCGACTACGCCCGGGTCAGACTCCGGGCCCCGAGCCGACGCCGGTGACGTCGAAGCGGGCGGTGGCGACCGCGGGCGAGAGCAGCCCGGTCGCGAAGCGCTCGTCGTAGTAGGCGTTGTGGTTCAGCAGCACCGGGTGCCGCGTCAGGCCCGGTAGCTCGGCCAGGAGCTGCGGGACCGAGACGGTGAAGCGCAGGTTCACGAGCGGGTCGGCGATCCTGCCGCCGCGGATGCGGAAGGTGCCGTCGCGCGTCATCCCGGTCACGATCCCCTCGCGTGGGTCGACGATGCTCAGGTAGTGGAGCCGGGTGACGTAGATGCCGTCGCCCACGGTCTCGGCGAGCTGCTCGGTCGAGTCGGCCTCGCCGCCGGCGACCGAGAGGGCAAAGGCGAGCGGCCCCCAGTTCCGCAGCGAGCTCGGCGGAGCGTGGCCGGTGCTCTGCTGCCCCCCGCCGGCCCGGGCCGCGCTGCTGCGATCCCAGACGACCCCGGCCAGCACGCCGTCCTCGACGAGCTCGACGCGCTGCTTCGGCGTGCCCTCGAAGTCGAAGGCCTTGGGCAATCCGCGCGGGTCGAGCGCATCGTCGGACAGCGAGAAGCGCTCGTCGAAGACCTGGCGCCCAAGCTTGCCGAACGCGTAGCTCCGCTCCTCGACAAGTCCGAGACCGCCGAACGCGTCGAAGCCGAAGTACGCCAGCAGCTCCGCGACCGCCGGCGGTTCGAGCACCGCGGGGTATGACCCTGGCTCGAGGTCGACCGCGCCGCGCGTGAGCTTCGCCTTCTCCACGGCCTGCTGCGCCGCGCCCGCCGGATCGACCTCGGCGAGGCGCCAGCCCGTCTGCTCGGCGTAGCCGGAGGCTCCGTCGACGGCGGCCAGCGTGAGCACCGCGACGTCGGTCATCTGTTGCGAAAGGGCGAGGCCCGCCGACGACGCGATCGCCAGCTCGGTCACGCCGCTCGTGAAGAAGCCGTACAGGTCGAGCTCGGAGGCGTCGATCGCCGCGGCGGCGAGGCGAGCCTGGTCCTCGGCGCTCAAGGCGGCCGCCTCCTCGTCGTAGCCCTCGACCGCAGGCGGCTCGGCCGGGGGAGCAAGGCCTGCGAAGTCCGGATCGGCCGGCGCGCTGTCGGCGGCCTCTGCCGCCCGTGCGG
>JAWVDY010000067.1:0-7056 GCA_033856995.1 Gaiellaceae bacterium | reverse complement strand
TTTTGGCAGGAGCTCGGCGGCGACTGGTCACGAGGCTCGTGGACGAACGACCTCGACTGGCGGGTCGACGACCCGGGCGGCAGGCTGCTGGCGATGCTCGAGGGCCGGCAGGTCGAGTGGTATCCGCTCAGGCGGACGAACCGGGTCAACCTGCACCCGGTGCTGTTCGGCCTCTACGACGACGTCGTCTATCACCACGGCGCGGGGTTCCGACCCGTCTTCGACCGCGTCGATCGCTTGCGGGCGGGTCTCGTGCCCGAGCTCCCGCCCGACTTGCCGCCGGAGCCGCCGCCCTCGTTTGCCGGTGCGCTGCGCTGGAAGGTCAAGGCCAAACGTTGGTACCGGGCCGACAAGCGGCCGGTCGCGCGGCGCGAGCAGCGTTTGCTGCGACGGAACCGCGAGCTCTCCGACCGCGTCTTCGCCTCGATCCGCGAGGACGACGGGTTCTTCCTGCGCGTCTGACTCAGTGCTGGGCGGGCAGCCGTGCCGGCTCGCTCAGAAGCAGGAGGTCGCCAAGGGTCGGGTCGTCGAGCCAGTTCGCGAACAGGCCGACACGGTAGGTCCACGGCCCCGCCGGCGGGTGGTCGACGAAGCTCGTGCCGCGGCTGACCCCGACGACGTCCATCTCGAGCCGGCAGTCGTTCGCGCGGTCTTGGCTCCCGGGCGGGAAGGCGATGCAGCGGATCCCGTCGCGCGCGGGCGGCAGCGTCGGATCCGGTGCGGCACGGGCGGGGCGAACGCGGAAGACACGGAAGAAGGCGCTCGCGGCGGAGCGCGGCGCGCCGCGCCACGTCAGCAACTCGCCGCCGCCGCCTCGCCGGACCTTTACCTCGAAGCTCTTGTCGACCGGGACCATCACGCTCTCCGCGAAGTACTTCACCGCCGTGCGGTCGTGCAGCGGGGAGCAGGAGAGGAAGAGGACCAGCGGGGCGATCCCGAAGATCGCCGCCGTCACGCCGACCGTCCACCGCCCCACTGCCCTCGCGACGACAGCGTACGGTGTCGACTCGCGCCAGAGCAGCGGCACGAGCGCCGTGAAGATCAGGAGCGGCGGGAACCCCGGCATAAACAGCCGCAGGAGGGTTCCCCCTTCGATGTTCGCCTGATCGGAGGTGCCTTTGACGAGGATGAACGCACCGACCCAGCCGAAGAGGAGCAGGGCGTACGGGATCGAGCGGCGCAAGGCGCCGAGCAGGCCGGCGACCGTGAGTGCCGCGAAGACCGGCGCGAGTGGCAGGAACGCGCGCAACTGGACGAAGTTGTCCTTCAGCCGCGACCAGTCGAGGTTCAGGTAGCGCGAGAGTGTGCTGCCCGCGGGCCCGGCCACGTCGTGTCCCGCCGCCACGGCGCTCGGGGTCGGCGTCGTCAGCGGCAGATGCCCTAGGCCGCGGTACTTCCAGAGCGCGAGCGCCAACACGCCCGGGAGAAGGGCGAGCGCGAAGGCCAGCCCTGTTCGCAGTTGCCGTGCCGTCGCAAAGGCCAGCGCGGGGCCTGCCAGGAACAACGCGTTAGCGGGCTTGATGCCGATCGCGAAGCCGGCCGCGATCCCGGCCACGAGGCCGTCGGCGGGGTCGGCGCGCTCAAGCGCGCGCAGGCAGAAGAGCGCGGCGACGAGCAGGCAGACGAGCGAGGGGAAATCGGCGAGGCCGGTCAACCCGAAGGCTTGCGGCAGGAAGTTCTCGACGTACTTCTCGTGGAAGCGCTGGTCGAACAAAGGAATCAATACGAATGGCCCCGCGACCCAGAGCGCGGCGGCGAGGTAGCCGAGGCTTCGGTCGCCGAATCTGGCGGCGATTGCGTAGACGCAGTAGACCGCGATCGGAAGGAGGACGACAGTCTGCAGCACGACTACGACCGGCAGCGCGGAGAGGTAGTTCGCTCCCGCGAGCAGCGCGAGCGGCGAGAGCAGGTAGGACAAGCCGAAGCCGATTTCGGCCTCGGGGATGTGCGCGTGCGCGAGCACCCACGAGCCCGTGTAGTAGAAGGTCTCGTCGCCACCCTGGTAGAAGAGCCAGCCATTGTGTCTCACGACGACGGCGAGGCCGGCGACCAGGGCCCACTGGGCAAGGACCAGCGGCACGAGGACTCGCCAGGGCTCGCTGCGGACACGCCTCACGGCGTGGGCCGGCCGTCGCTTCCAGGTTCGCGCCGCGCTTCGCAGGGGGCGATTATCGCCGGACTGGGCGCCTTCGCCGGAATCGCCCTCGCGGTGCTCGCGGTGCGTCGTGCGGATACGACGGCGCTATCCCCGATCCGGCCTGAGGGCGACTGGCGGTTCGCGTACATCGGCGGCGTTACCGCGGCGTTCGGCTTCTACCTCCTCGGCGTTGGCTTGCTCGCCCGCGCGCGTGGGAGTCTCGCTTCCGTCCTCGCCCTCGCGGCGGCGATCCAGCTCGTGCCGCTGGCCTCACCGCTACTGCTCTCCACGGACGCGTATTCCTACTGGGACTACGGACGGATCGCCGCCGTGCACGGCGGGAACCCGTACGCCGACCGGCCAACCCGCTGGCCATCCGACCCGGCCTACGAGCGGATGGGCGCCGACTGGCGGGCGCGTACATCGGTGTACGGGCCTGCCTTCACGCTCGCAACGGAAGGCGACGCCCAGGCGGCTGGGAGTTCGCAACGGTCGGCGACGCTCCTCTTCCGCCTGCTCTCCACAGCCGGCGTACTCGGGCTGCTCGGGGCTACTGCGGCTGCCTCGCGCGGAAGCCCCTTCGCCGTCGCTTTCGTCGGCTGGAACCCGCTGCTCGCCCTGCACTTCGCGGGTGGGGGCCACAACGACTCGCTCATGGCGGCGCTCGTCATCTGCGCACTCGCTCTCCGGCGTGCCGGCCGGACGGTGGGGGAGGGCTCGGCGTGGGTTGTCGCAGCCGCCGTCAAGCCGATCGCGCTGGTCTTCCTGCCGCTTCGGGCTCTGGAGGCGCTTCGTCGCAAGGAGCTCCGGGCACTCGCAGCAGGGGTGGCGCTCGCGACCGCGGTGGGCGCAGCCTTCTCGTCGCTGCGCTACGGGGTCGCGTGGCTGGGCGTGCTCAGCCCGTTGACGAACCAGCTCCGCCAGACGAGCTCGCTCGGGCTGCCGTACTGGCTCGACCGAACCGGGGTTCCCGAGCGCGTGGCGCGCGACGTGCTCGTGCTCCTGTTCGGCGTCCTCTACCTCTGGCTTCTGCGCGATTCCTGGCGCCGGGCGAGGCCGCGCTACGCCCGCTGCGCCGTCGGTCTCCTACTCGCCACCTCCTGGCTCCAGCCCTGGTACGCCGTCTGGGCTGTCCCCTTGGCGGCGATCGAGGAGGACGCCGTCGCCCGACTCGGAGCGCTCGCGCTGACGGCGTACCTCCTGCGAGACGCCCTGCCGCTGTAGATCGGCGACGAGCCACCCGGCGAGAACCAGGAGGACGGCGTCGCGGGCCGCGAGCAGCGCGACCGGGACCGTCTGGAGGCCGACCAGCGCGTCGTACCGGCCCGGATACACGGCTTGGGTTAGACCGAGTACGGCCAGGAGCAGAACCGCGTGGCGCGGGGCGCGCAGGAGCGCGACCAGCGGGACGAGCCAGAGCAGGAACTGGGGGGAGAGCACCTTCGCGAAGGCGATCCACACCGCTACGGCTGCCGTAGCGGCGGCGAGCGAGCGTTCGGCCGTGCGGGGACCGCGCGCATATAGCCACCAGACGAGTACGACTGCGGCGACCTGGAGGACGGTCAGCAGCACCGCCAGGGCGGTCGGCACACCGCCGCTGAGATTCCACGAGCCGCGGCCGAAGACGACCGTCGGCTCGTAGGCCCCGGCCGTGTGCAGGGCGAGCAGCCCGGCCGAGCCCACCGACTCGAGCTGCAGCGCTCGGCCGGCCTGGCGCTCGAACGCATAGCGCACGCCGCCCGGCGCGAGCGTCATGAAGGGCAGGAGGACGACGGCGAGCCCCACGGCGAACGCCGCGAGTGCGCGCCACCCCGCTCGCGCAAGCAGCAGCGGGAGCAGCACGACCGGAAAGATCTTCGCGGCCGCCGCCACGCCGAGGACGCCGGCGCCGAGCTCCGGACGCCGTCGAACAACGGCGACCAGCCCGGCGGTGGCCAGCGCCGCGGCCCACAGGTCGTAGCGGTGGAGCGTCAGCGGTCCGAGCGCGAGCGGTGCGAGCGCGCAGTAGGCGGCCGCCGCCCGGCTGCGGGAGACCAGCCCGACGAGCCCGACGCAGGCGAATCCGCAGCCGGCCTCGAAGGCCATGAACCAGCTGTCGTAGTCGCGGCTTGGTCCGAAGGACGGCACCGCGAACGCCGGCAGCGAGCCGGGCGGATACTCGAGCGAGAAGTCCCGATACGGCAGGCGGCCGGACAGCATCGAGTCTCCGTAGTGCTGGAAGATCGAGGTCCCGAGGTGCCCGCGAAACAGTCCGATCCAGGGCAACGCGCAGGCTGCGACGAACAAGAGGCAGCCGACGACTGCCGCCTCGGCTCCGGCTCGTCTCGCCATCGGCGCAGCCTAGACTGGCCGCGCGTGAGCCAGCTCGAGCGTCTGAACGAGACCTACCACGAGCACCATCACCGGGATCGCTCGCGCGACTTCGTCTGGGGCGGCCCCGAGCGGGCAGGGCCTCTGCAACGAGCCGTCGGCGGCGCGGGCAAGCGCATTCTTGACGTCGGGTGCCGCTCGGGCGCCCTGACGAGAGCCTACCTCGCCGGAAACGAGGTCATTGGCCTCGACGCCGACCGCGCCGCCCTCGCCGAAGCCTCCGAGCTCGGAATCGAGACTGTCTGGGCGGATGCGGAGGAACCTCTTCCGTTCGAGGACGCGAGCTTCGACGTCGTCGTGCTGGCCGAGCTGCTCGAGCACCTTCGAGAGCCGGATCGACTCGTCTCCGAGGCCAGGCGCGTGTTGCGTCGGGGTGGAACGATCACGGGCTCGGTCCCGAATGCCTACCGGCTCAAGAACCGCTTGCGGTTTCTCGCCGGAGAGCCGATCGAGTCCAACCCAACGCACCTGCACCTGTTCCGTCCCCAGGACGTTCGGGCGTTGCTAGGTGACTTCGAGAGCTGCCTGCTCGAATACGTCGCCGGCCGCTTCGTGCCGCTGCACCCGCGGCTCGTCCCGAACGCAATCGTCTTCAGCGCGAGAAAGCCCGGTTGACCGGCAGCTCGTCCGCAGCCGCCGTCCGGGCGGCCTCGGCGAGATCGGAGGGGACGCGGCGCCGGGCCAGGACGGCGAGCGCGAGGCGGAGGTAGGCGGCCCTCCGGGCGTCGAGGAGTTCCGTGTCGTGGAAGTAGACGTGCACGAGCCGCTCACGAAGTCCGCCCGGGCGGCCGGCGACGCGGGCGAGCATGCCGAGGGAATGAGTCGTCGGAAGCTCGAGCAGGCGGTGTCCGCCGCGCAGCTCCAGCCAGCAAGGGCCGCTCGCCTCGAGGCGGCGGGCGGAAGCCGGCAGGTAAGAGGGCCTGAACGCGGTGCCGGTGCAGTCGGCGTACTCCAGCCCGGCAACCGCTTCCGCGACGCCTGCGTCGACGTACCAGCCGCCGCCGCAGAAGATAGTTGGCCTCAACCCCTGGTCCCGGAGCCAGCCCCCTTCCCGTCGGACGCGCTCCGCCGGGTCGCCTTCGACCGGCCGGGCCTGCGCGGGGCCGCCCCAGTGTGTGTGGTGCCCGAGAGGCGCGCGTGCGGCCGCCTCCTGCGCCCGTTCCAGCCAGCGCGCGGGATCCTCCCCCGCCGCTTCGTCGGGCGGCCGGATGAGGGCGGCGATCCGGAAGCCCCCGGGCCGCCGGGCCTGCAGGCGCGAGAAGAGCCGCCAGACTCGATCGTCCAGCGGCCGCTCGACGTGGCAGGAAACGACGGCGTACCGTTCGACCATGGTCGGAGAGGACTCTAGAGCCGCCTCCCGCCGCGGCCCGTACCTCCTGCTCGTCGCGGCCGCGGCTCTACCGCGGCTCGGGGTGCTGGTCTACGAGCGCGGCGAGGTGACGAGGGCCTACGTCGACAAGGGCGACGACTTCGCCCGGACATTCCTCGCGAGCGGCACATACGGCTTCATCCCGCACCATCCGTCGGCGTACACCCAGCCTCTGTACGGCTTCTTCCTCGTGCCGCTCTACTGGGTCTTCGATCGCTCCTGGGTGACCGTCGGGCTCGCGCAGATCGTGGTCGCAGCGGCCACGGCCCTCCTCGTCTACGAGCTCGGCCGACGGTTCGTCTCGCCCCGGGCGGGCCTGCTCGCTGGCCTCGTCGCGACGCTCGAGCCCTATCTGATCTGGCACGACGTGCACATGAACCGCGAGATCCTCGACCAGCTGCTCGCCGCCGCGGTCGTGCTGCTGACGCTGATGCTGGCGGCACGGCCCTCGCTCGCGCGCGGCCTCGCGCTAGGAGCCATCTCCGGCCTGGCCGTGCTCGGCAATGTCCGGCTGCTCCTACTGCCGCTCCTCGTCGCCGGCTTCGCGCTCGCCTGCGCCCGACGGGCCGCCTTCGTGCCGGCTCTCGCGGCGCTTTTCGTGGCGGCGCTCGTCATCCTGCCGTGGGCAGCTCGAAACCACGCCTCGGTCGGCTGCTTCACGCTGACCACCGACAGCCGGGCGCTCTGGAAGGCGAACAATCCCGCAACCCTGCGGACCCTCCAGAGCGGCAAGTGGATCGACGACGTGCCCGGCCTTCAGGGCGCTCCGCCAACGCCCCAGGACGCAGGTGATCTATACGCCCGCACCGGTCGCGTCGTCTCGACGAACGAGTGCGCGCAGATGCGCTTCTACCGCCAGCGCGCTCTCGACTTCATGGGCGACCACCCGGGCGAGAAGGCGAAGCTCGCCGGCGTCGCCGCGAGGATGCTCTGGCAGCCGTCGGTCACGCGCACTGAAGGCCGACGTGGCCGCGGGACGTTCCTCGACACCGCCCGTACCTGGATCGAGCCCGCGTACATGATCGCCCTCTACGTCCTCGCGGCGGCAGGCCTTGCGTACTTGCCCCGCCGGCTGGCCGTGCTCGCGCTGCTGTTGCTCGTCTACGACACCCTCACGGCGATGCTCTTCGCGGGCGAGACTCGGTACCGGGTGCCGGTGGACTTCCTGATCGCGCTGGCG
>JAWVDY010000066.1:0-21623 GCA_033856995.1 Gaiellaceae bacterium | reverse complement strand
TCTACTCGAAGGGCGAGCCCGTCGACGCGATCACGCTCGTCGACGAGCTCGAGGAGCGCGGCGACCTCGAGGGCGCGGGCGGCCGCGTCCGTATCCACGAGCTCGCCGCGCTCGTCCCTGCGAGCGCGAACGCCGGGCACTACGCGCGCATCGTTCGCGAGATGGCGACGCTCCGGGGCCTGATCCGGGCGGGCGGAGAGATCTCCCGCCTCGGCTGGGACCGGCCGGGTGACACGACCGACCTCGTCGACCGCGCGGAGCAGGTCGTGTTCGACCTTTCGCAGGCGCGCGTGACGAGTGAGTTCACCCACATCGAGGAACTGCTGAAGGACAGCTTCGAGCGGATCACGGCGCTGTACGAAGCCGGGGCAGACGTGACGGGGACGACGTCCGGCTTCCGCGACCTCGACCGGCTCACATCCGGCTTCCAGCCCGGGAACCTGATCATCGTGGCGGCCCGCCCGAGCATGGGCAAGTCGGGCCTCGGCCTTTGCATGGCCGCGAACCTCGCCGTGCGCGCAGAAGTGCCCGTCGCCATGTTCACGCTCGAAATGTCGAAGTCCGAGGTGACCCAGCGGCTGATGTGCAGCGAGGCGAAGGTCGAGTCTCAGCGGCTGCGGACGGGCAAGCTCGGCGCCGACGACTGGCCGCGACTGACCGCTGCGTGCGACCGACTCGCCAAGGCACCGATCTACGTCGACGACCAGGGCTCGATCACGATGATGGAGATCCGCTCCAAGGCCCGGCGGCTGAAGTCGCGGCAGGCCGACCTCGGCCTGATCGTCGTCGACTACCTGCAGCTGATGACCTCCGGCTCCAGCGCGGAGAACCGCGTGCAGGAGGTCTCCCAGATCTCGCGCTCATTGAAGATCCTGGCGCGGGACCTCGACGTCCCGATCATCGCGATGTCGCAACTTTCCCGCGCGGTCGAGCAGCGGCACGACAAGCGGCCGATCCTCTCCGACCTGCGCGAGTCGGGCTCGATCGAGCAGGACGCCGACCTCGTGATGTTCATCTACCGCGACGAGTACTACAACGACGAGTCCGACCAGCAGGGAATAGCCGAGGTGCACCTCGCCAAACACCGCAACGGGCCGACCGACACGGTCAAGCTCTCGTTCCTGAAGCGGTATGCAAAGTTCGCCGACCTCGCACCCTCGTCGACGTGATGTTCGACCAGACCGTCGTCGTCCTCGCCCGCGCAACCGCCTTCACCGTCGTTTGCCAGGCGTGTGCGGAGGATTCGCCACACGAGGAGTACGCGCGCGTGACGGCCGAGGGCAGGCTCCACCTCGGGGACGACCTCGGCTGGACGACGTGCCCGCGCGGCCATCGCATCCGGGTCATCCGCGCGGGGGCCGCCGTCGCCGCCGAGGCGACGTCGCCGCTCTGGTGACCGCTCGATAGGGCACACTCCAGCCCGTGCCCGCGACCGTCATCGTCGGGGCGCAGTGGGGTGACGAGGGCAAGGGCAAGATCGTCGACCTGCTGGCCCAGCACTCCGATCTCGTCTGCCGCTACCAGGGCGGGCCGAACGCGGGGCACACGATCGTCGCAGGCGGCGAGAAGTTTAAGTTCCACCACATGCCCTCGGGAATCCTGCACGGCAAGGAGTGCATCCTCGGCGCCGGCTGCGTGATCGACCCCGAGGTCTTCGTCCGCGAGCTCGACGAGCTCGAGGCGCGCGGGATCTCGACCGGCTGCGTCCGCCTCTCGGGCGAGGCGCACCTGATCATGCCGTGGCACGTCGCGATCGACCAGGGCAGCGAGCGGCGGCTCGGCAAGCTCCAGATCGGGACGACCAAGCGCGGGATCGGGCCCGCCTACGCGGACAAGGCGGCGCGGCTCGGGATCCGCGTCCAGGACCTGCTCGAGCCGAAGATCCTCCGCCAGAAGATCGAGGTCGCGCTCGCCGAGAAGAACGTCTGGCTCGAGCGCGTCTACGGCGCCGAGCCGCTCGAGCTCGAGGACCTGGCCGGCCGGTACGAGGTCTTCGCGCAGCGGCTGCGCCCCTACGTCGCCGACACCTCGCTGCTCGTCGACCGCGCGCTGCGCGAGGGCCGCTTCGTCCTGCTCGAGGGAGCCCAGGGAACGCTGCTCGACCTCGATCACGGCACGTACCCGTTCGTGACCTCGTCGGGCACGGTCGCGGGGGCTGCCGCGGTCGGCATCGGCATCGGGCCGAACCGGATCGACGCGATCATCGGCGTCGCGAAGGCGTACGTGACGCGCGTCGGCGAGGGCCCGTTCCCGACGGAGATCGAAGGCCCCGACCAGGAGCGCGTGCGCGAACTCGGCGCCGAGTTCGGCACGACGACCGGCCGGCAGCGGCGGTGCGGCTGGCTCGATCTCGTGGCCCTGCGCTACGCGGTGCGCCTGAACGGGATCACGTCGCTGGCGCTGACCAAGCTGGACGTGCTCTCGGCCTTCGCGGAGCTGCCGGTCTGCGTTCGCTACCGGCTCCGCGACGGGACCGAGACGCCCCACTTCCCCGCGCACCAGAGCGACTTCCACCACTGCCGCCCCGTCTACGAGACGCTGCCGGGCTGGGACGAGCCGCTCGACGAGGTGACGGAGCTCTCGGCGCTACCGGCCAACGCCCGCCGCTACGTCGAGTTCGTCGAGCGCGAGCTCGAGGTGCCGGTTTCGCTGATCGGCACGGGCGCCGAGCGAGAGCGCGTGCTCGCGCCGGGCCCACTCGAGGCGCTGGCCCGGCCCTAGCGCCGCCGCCGGCCGAAGCCGAAGACGCCGAGCGGCAGCACGAGCAGGAAGGGCAGGAACAACAGGTGCCCACCGGTGGCCGCGAACAGGATCGCGGCGACGGCTAGGCCCGCGAGGAGCAGGAGCAGCGTCAGGCGCATGCGTGACGGCGTACCCGCTGTGTCGTGCGTTACTCCGGCACGCGGCCGCGCACGGCCCAGGCGCTCGCCGTGAGCGTGAAGCTCCCAGCGGGGTCGCCGACGCGCCGGCGGTACTCGTCGCGGACCGCCGCCTGCGCCTCGGTGCCCAACGACAGCAGGTGTTGGCCGGCAGGGCCGACGCCGTGCAGGAACGAGTCCCAGAGCTCGTCGAAGTCCTCGTACCGGCTCGCGACCTCGAGCGCGTCGGTCTCCACCGACTGCAGGCCGGCGTCGTCGCCGAGCTGCGCGATGCTCTCGAGGCTCATATAGGGCAGCGACTCCCCGGGCGTGGACGGATCGAGCTGGCGGACGGACTCCCAGAACGTGCGCAGGAGCTGCATCGCGGGAAAGTCCCAGGAGCACGCCGCGACGACGCCGCCCGGGCGGACGACTCGGCGCATCTCGGCGACGCCCAGGACCGGTTCCTCGAGGAAATGGATCACGAGCTGCGCCAAGGCCGAGTCGAAGGAATCGTCCGGCCACGGCAGCTGCTCGGCCGCCCCGGTGCGTACGTCAGCACCCGGCACGCGCGCCGCGCAGGCCTCGGCGAGCGGCGAGGGATCGACGGCGGAGACGTTCTCAGGGCCGACCCTGCGCGCCAACTCCTCGGTGAGGACGCCGGAACCGCAGCCGACGTCGAGGACGCTCAGGCCCGAGTCGACACCGGTGAAATCGGCGAATACCGGGGCTAGCTCGCGCGAGTAGCGACCCATGAAGCGGTCGTAGGCGTCACCCGAGACGTCGAAGCTCATCGGGCGTATTCACGTTGGCGAGCAGCCTCGCGTCAACCTCGACCCGCGCCGTGTCGAGCTCGTCGAGCACCTCGTGGAGTGCGAGCCGGCCGGCGGCGAGGCGGCGTTCGAGCACCGGTAGCGCATCCCGCCGAAACGCCGCCGGCAGCGGGCCGGTCTGCGTGACGGCGGCCTCGGCGCACGCCGCAGCGAGCTCGCGAAGCAGCGCCGAGGTCACGAGCGGCGTGTCGACCGGCAGCACGACGACGACGTCCGCGGCCGCGGCGCGGAGACCCGCGACTATCCCGGCGAGCGCGGCGCGTGTCTCGTTCCCGTCGTCGACGAGCTCGAAGGGCAGCTCGACACCGTCCGCGTGCTTGCCCACGGCGAGCCGCTCGTCGCACGCGTCGCCGAGGATCCGCCAGGCTCGCTCGGCCAGCGTCTCGCCGTCGAACCGCGCCAGCGCCTTCGGCGAGCCGAAGCGGGTGCTGGCGCCGCCGGCGAGCAGGACGCCTGTCAGGCGAGGACGCGCCACGGCTCGCTGTACACGTTCAGCCGCCCGCCGCGCGCGAAGCCGCAGAGGGTGAGGCCGCGGTCGGCGCCGAGCTCGACGGCCAGACTCGACGGCGCCCCGACCGCGACGAGGATGGGGCAGCCGGCGACCGCCGCCTTCTGCACGAGCTCGAAGGAAAGACGGCCGTTGACGCAGAGGACAGCGTCGCCGAGTGGCAGGCGAGCATCCCGAAAGGACCAGCCGACGACCTTGTCCATCGCGTTGTGCCGGCCCACGTCCTCGCGCAGGCACAGCAGCTCGCCACGCGCGTCGAAGAGGCCGGTCGCGTGAAGGCCGCCGGTGACGGCGAATCCCGGCTGGGCGGCGCGCAGCCGCTCGGGCAAGTCGGCCAGCAGCTCCGCCGGGACCGCGAGCTCGCCGTCGACCCTGGAGGCCTCGACCGCAACCGCCTCGAGCGCACCCTTGCCGCAGACCCCGCACGACGAGCTCGTGTAGAAGCTGCGCTGGAGCCGCGCGGGGTCGAAGGCGGGCGCGTCGACCTCGACGGTGTTCGCGGCCAGGTCGGCAGGCAGCGCGGCGGCTTCCGGCCCCAGGCCCTCCGAGATGCAGAAGCCGAGCGCGAGCTCCTCGTCGTGCCCCGGAGTCCGCATCGTCACCGCGACCGGCCGGCCGCCGATCCGGATCTCGAGCGGCTCCTCGACCGCAACCTGGTCGCGCCCGCTCCCACCGTCCGGCAACCGCAGCACCTCGACCGGCGCCGCGCTGTAGGGCGGCGCCTCGAGCGCGTCGTTGTCGGCGCTCATGACCGGCAGCGTACCCCGCAGCTCGCACACAATCGTGACACTCCTGTGACGGACACGTGCGCCCGCGGCGCATACGATCGCCTTGGGGAGGAGGCCGGGCGAACCTTCTACCCGGCGCGCCGAAGGGATCGCGCCGACCGCGGCAGTACACTCGCCGCCGTGAAGGTCTTGATCGTGGGGTCGGGGGGTCGAGAGCACGCGCTGGCGTGGAAGCTCGTCCAGAGCCCCGCGCTCACGGAGTTGCACGCGGCTCCGGGCAACCCCGGCATCGCCTCGCTCGGCGAGTGCCATCCCGTGCGCGCCGAGGACGGCGAGGGCCTTCTCTCGCTCAGCCGTGAGCTCGGCATCGACCTCGTCGTTGTGGGACCGGAGAGGCCGCTCGTCACCGGCGTCTCGGATACCCTCCGCCACGGCGGCGTGGCCGCGTTCGGCCCTACGCGCGCGGCCGCCCGGATCGAGGGCTCGAAGGCGTTCGCGAAGGAAATGCTCGAGGCAGCGGGTGTGCCGACGGCACGACGGCTCGCGGTCGCGAAGGCGCCCTGCGTTGTGAAGGCCGACGGGCTCGCCGCGGGCAAGGGCGTCTTCGTCTGCCACACGCAGGACGAGCTTGACGCCGGCCTCTCGGCCGCGGCGGCGCTCGGCGGCGAGTTGCTCGTCGAGGAGCTGCTCGAGGGCGAGGAGGTTTCCCTTTTCGCGATCAGCGACGGCACGCGAGCCGTCGCGCTCGCGCCCGCTCAGGACTTCAAGCGCATCGGAGAGCGTGACACGGGCCCGAACACCGGCGGCATGGGCTCGTTCTCCCCCGTGCATGATCTCGGCGAGCCCGAGGTCGAAGAGCTGCTCGAGACCGTCCACCGCCCTGTCCTGGCGGAGCTCGCCCGGCGCGATGCCCCGTTCTCGGGCCTGCTCTATGCGGGGTTGATGCTGACCCCGGATGGGCCGCGCGTGCTCGAGTTCAACTGCCGCTTCGGTGATCCCGAGACGCAGTCGGTGCTGCCGCGCCTCGACGGCGACCTGCTGCCGCTGCTCTCGGGGGCGGCGACGGGGGACCTCCTCGGCGAGGCGGCGATCCGCGACGAGGCTGCAGTCACAGTAGTGCTCGCCGGTGGCGATTACCCGGAGCGCTCCGACAGCGGCACGCCGATCGACGGGATCGAGGACGCCGAGGCCAGCGGCGCCGTCGTCTTCCATGCCGGCACAGCGCGTCAAGGCGAGCGGCTCGTCACCAACGGCGGCCGCGTTCTCGCGGTGACGGCGACCGGCGACGACGTGGGCCAAGCTCGCTCCCGGGCCTATGACGCGGTGAGCAGGATCTCGTTTGCGGGGATGCGCTACCGCCGCGACATCGCGCTCGAGGCTGCGGAGAGTCATGTCCGCAGCTGAGGGGCCGCTGGTCGGGATCCTGGTCGGGTCGGAGTCCGACCGGGAGCGCATGCAGCCCGCGCTCGACGAGCTCGAGGCCCGAGGGATCCCACACGAGCTGGAAGTGCGGTCGGCGCATCGCAACCCGGATGCGGTCGCGGACTACGCGCGCGGCGCGCGGGAGCGAGGGATCCGCGTGCTGATCGCGGGCGCAGGCCTGGCGGCGGCGCTGCCCGGCGCCATCGCGGCGCACACCGACCTGCCGGTGATCGGCGTGCCGTTGCGCTCGAGCCTGAGCGTGCTCGACGGGCTCGACGCGCTGCTCTCAATCTCGCAGATGCCTCCGGGCGTGCCCGTCGCGGCTGTGGGTGTCGACAACGCTAAGAACGCCGCCGCGCTCGCCGCGCGGATCCTCGGCAGCTGAGCGTCGAGGGCTCGTCGGCGACCCGGGACCGCAGCAACGACGCGGGACCCATCCCTAACCCCCACCCACCCGGGGACTTCGAGGGTGCCAGAGAACCACGCGCGTGTGTGTGTCGTGTGTGTGCCAAGGGTGTGACTCTTCGTGCCCAGGCGTCCTCCTCTCCGGGCTCTAGACTGCAGCGGGTGATCGTGCGCTACTCCCGACCCGAGATGGCCGGGGTCTGGTCGGAAGAGCGCAAGCTCGCACGTTGGTTGGACGTCGAGCTTGCGGCCCTCGAAGCCTGGGCCGAGCTCGGCGCGGTGCCCGCGGAGGCGGTGGCGGAGATCCGCGAACGCGCCAAGCCTCCGACGCCTGAGCGCGTCGCGGAGATCGAGCGCGAGACCCAGCATGACGTCGCCGCGTTCGTGGACGCGGTCGCCGCTGACGTTGGGCCGGGCGGCCGCTGGGTCCACCACGGGCTCACCTCCTCGGATGTCGTCGATACGGCCCTTTCGCTGCAGGTGCGAGACGGCGGCGAGCTGCTACTCGACGGAGTCGAGCGGGCCTTCGAGGCGACCGTCGCGCTGGCCGTCCGCCACAGGGACGACGTCTGCATCGGCCGTACTCACGGCATTCACGCCGAGCCGACGACGTTCGGCCTCAAGCTCGCCGGCTGGGCCTTCGAGCTCGACCGCAGCCGGCAGCGGCTGACTCACGCGCTCGAGTCGATGCGCGTCGGGAAGCTCTCCGGGGCGGTCGGCACCTACGCCGCCACCGACCCCGAGCTCGAGCGGCTGGCCTGCGAGCGCCTCGGTCTCGAGCCCGACCCCGTCTCGACACAGATCGTGCAGCGCGACCGCCACGCAGAGCTCCTCTCTGCGCTGGCCCTCGTCGCAGCCTCGCTCGAGAAGTTCGCGCTCGAGATCCGCCACCTCGCTCGCACCGAGGTGGCCGAGGTCGCCGAGCCGTTCGGCAAGAGCCAGAAAGGATCGTCTGCGATGCCGCACAAACGCAACCCGGTTGTCGCCGAACGCATCTGCGGCCTGGCGCGAGTCGTGCGCGCCAACGCTCTCGTCGGGCTCGAGAACGTCGCGCTCTGGCACGAGCGCGACATCTCGCACTCCTCGGCCGAGCGCGTCGTGATCCCGGATTCGTTCCTCGCGCTCGACTACATGCTCGAGCGCTTCACCTGGCTGATGGAGGGCCTCGACGTCCGGCCCGAGCGGATGCGCCGCAACCTCGAGTCTGGTCACGGCCTCTTCTTCAGCCAGCGGCTCCTGCTCTCGCTCGTCGAGTCCGGGCTACCCCGCGGCGACGCCTACCGGCTCGTCCAGCGGCACGCGCTGCGCGCTCACGAGGAGGAGCAGGACTTCCGCGAGCTGGTGCGCGCCGACGAGGAGATCTCCGGCCGCGTCGATCTCGACTCGATCTTCGACCTCGGTTGGTATACCCGTCACGTCGACGCCGTCTTCGGGCGGCTGGGCGAGCTCGCCCGGAAGGAGGAAGCTGTTCATGCCTGAAGCGGCCACGCACGTCGGAAGCGGCAAGGTTCGGGAGCTGTACGAGCTCGACGACGACCGGCTGCTGCTCGTCGCGAGCGACCGGATCTCGACCTTCGACGTCGTCCTACCCACCGACATCCCGGACAAGGGCCGCGTCCTCACGGGGCTCTCCGCGTTCTGGTTCGCGCGCACGCGCGACGTGGTGCCGAACCACTTGCTCGCCCTACGGCCAGACGGGCGCTCGACCGAGTGCCGCCGGCTCGAGATGCTGCCGCTCGAGTGCGTCGTGCGCGGCTACCTCACCGGCTCCGGCTGGAAGGACTACCAGGCGACCGGCTCCGTCTGCGGCCACGTGCTCGACGAGGGGCTGCGCGACTCGGACAAGCTGCCTGAGCCGATCTTCACCCCGGCGACGAAGGCGCAGGAAGGCCACGATGAGAACATCGACCGCGACCGCGCCGCCGAGCTCGTCGGGCGCGAGCGGCTCGAGGAGGTCGAGCAAACCGTGATCGAGCTCTACAGATTCGCCTCCGAGTACGCGGCCGAGCGCGGGATCCTGATCGCCGACACGAAGTTCGAGCTCGGGCTCGACGGAGACGGGCGGCTGGTGCTAGCCGACGAGGCCTTCACCCCGGACTCGTCGCGCTTCTGGCCAGCCGACGAGTACGAGCCCGGTCGCGCGCAGCCGTCCTACGACAAGCAGTTCGTGCGCGACTACTGCGAGACCCTCGGCTGGGACAAGACCGCGCCCGGGCCGGAGCTTCCGGCAGACGTCGTCGCAGGAACCCGGGCTCGCTACGTCGAGGCCTTCGAGCAGCTGACCGGGGTCGAGTTCGACGCGTACCTCGCCGACCCCGACGTGGTGCTCACGTGAGGGCGACCATCCTCGTCCGGCCGAAGCCCGGCATCCTCGACCCGCAGGGCGAGGCCGTCCAGAGCTCGCTGCGCCAGCTCGGCTTCAGCGTCGACGACGCGCGCGTCGGGCGCGTGATCGACCTCGAGCTCGACGACGGAGACGCGGCAACGGCGCGGGCCGAGCTCAAGCGAGCCTGCGAGCAGCTGCTCGCGAATCCGTTGATCGAGTCCTACGAGATCGCGCTCGACGGATGAGCAAGCGGCCCCGCCCGCGGATCGCTGTCGTCGTCTTCCCTGGCTCGAACGACGACCGCGACGCCGCGCTCGCGCTGGACAGGCTCGGTGCGGACGCGACGCTCGTCTGGCACGCCGAGCCCGAGCTGCCCGACGTCGCGGCGGTCGTCCTTCCAGGCGGCTTCTCGTACGGCGACTACCTCCGCTGCGGAGCGATCGCGCGCTTCGCGCCGGTGATGGACGCCATACAGCGATTCGCGGCCGGCGGCGGTCTCGTGCTCGGGATCTGCAACGGCTTCCAGGTTCTCTGCGAAGCGGGCATGCTCCCGGGCGCGCTCCGCCCCAACGCGTCGCTCTCGTTCGTCTGCCGCGACGTGGCACTTCGAGTCGAGCGCGACGACACGTCGTTCACGAGTCTCGCGGAACCCGGGCACTCGCTCATAATTCCGGTCAAGCACGGCGAGGGTTGCTACTTCGCCGACGAGGAACTGCTCGCCGAGCTCGAGGCGAACCGACAGGTGCTCCTGCGCTACGTGGACAACCCGAACGGCTCAGTCTCCGGGATCGCAGGGGTGACGAACGAAGCGGGCAACGTCTTCGGGCTAATGCCGCACCCGGAGCACGCGGTCGATCCACTGCTCGGCTCCGACGACGGTGCGCTCATCCTCGGCTCACTCGTGAACGCGGCCGCGGAGCGGCTGCTCACGGCGGCCTGAGCCCAAGCGCCTCCGCCAGCCCCGGCCTCTGCGCCAGACCGGTGCGCAGTCTTTCGAGGTCGCGACGCCGCAGCGTCACCGGTCCGCGCCGCGCGGATCCACCGGTCGTGTAGGCGAAGCGGACGAGTTGCTCGCCGCCCGCCGTCTCGAGCAGCTGGACCACGGACGAGAATCGCTTCTCGCCGGCGCGCTGGGCCAGGGTCAGCTCCTCGACGACCTCCGCAGGGCCCCAGGGTGTCGCCGCCTTTGCCATTCCCGCCACCGTAGCCCGGCAAATGTGACGCGTGTGTCACGTCTTCGTGCCGGATCTGTGCCGGCGCGCGAATCACCACGACGAGGGATGCGCAGAAGGCAAGTTCCCGCGTGCGCCTTCGACTCGACGCTGACGGCACGCCTCGAACAGGGCCGCCCGGTCGGGCTCGTCCTCGCAGGACATGGGAAGGAGACGAAGGACTCGGAGGCCACGCCGTCGGCAACGAAGACGGCATGAGGCTCGTGGGTGAGGTGCTGGCGCGCGGGCTCGAGGCCGGCGAACAGGTCGCGCGCGTCGGCGCGACGAGTTCGCCGTGATCACATCGCTGCGCCGGGAGCGGCTCTACGCGCAGAGGTGATCCGCAGTCTCACCGCTGCCGAGGTCGCCGCGATGGCGACGCGGGCCGAGCGGCTCGCGCTGCCCTCGGACCTTGGCTGACGAACAGCGCCGCCCACTGGTGCGGATCGAGCTGCGTCGGCTCTCCCCGCACGAGTCTTCCGCGACGGAATCCTTCGGCGACGAAGCGGCGGTAGCCCGCCGCGCGCTCGAGCGGAACGAGCGGATTCGGGCGGCGTTCGAAGACGAGTACCCCCGCGTCGACGGATGGCGGTGGCCGGAAGGCCGTGCGTGGGAGGCGGCGCGCGACACGCACCGAGTACCACGCTCCCCACACCACGCCGCTGACGGTACTCGGCCAGGGCAGCGCGCGCTTAACCGCAGCGCCCCACTGGATGACCAGGTCGGCACGGAAGAGCGGGACCCGCGGATCGTCGAGCAGGTGCCGGAGGATCTCGTTCGTCCCGTGGAAGGGCAGGTTCGCGACCACGCGGAACGGCTCTCGAGGGAGCTCGACCTCCCGCGCGTCTGCCTCGACGACCGCGACGTTCGGCCAGCATCCGCGGAGGCGAGACGCGAGACACGGATCGAGCTCGACCGCGACCACCCGCCGGGCTGCGCGTGCGAGTTCGGCCGTGAGCCGGCCGGTGCCGGCGCCGAGGTCGACGACGACATCGTCAGCGCCGATACAGGCGTCGCGGACGAGTTCCGCCGCCACCGGCTTGCGGAGGAAGTGCTGACTACGAGCGCGCCCCGACCGGCGCGTCGTACGCGCGCGCCGCTCGGACACGAACCATCACCGAGAAGGTCGTCATCGCTCGGGACGATACCGGCTAGCCGCGTTCGATCAGCTCGATGCGATAACCGTCGGGGTCGCGGACGAAGCAGAGACGCGAGCCGCCCTCGCGGATCGAGTACGGCGGCTTCTCGGGCTCGATGCCCTGCGTGGCGAGCCGCTCGAGCGCGCCGTCGAGGTCCTCCACGGTCAGCGCAACGTGGCCATAACCCGTCCCGAGCTCGTAGGAGTCGACGCCGAAGTTGTGGGTCAGCTCGAGCTCCGGCGAGTCCTGGCCGGGAACGCCGAGGAAGTAATTGACGGCCTCGTCACGGATCGGCGACTCGCGGCGCTTCTCGAGGCCGAGCGCCTCGTAGAACTCGACCGAGCGCGCGGGGTCGGTGATCCGGTAACAGGTATGGATCAGTTCCACAGGCGGAAATCTAGCGCTCGACGGCACGAAGAGCCCGAGGGGTAGCCTGAGCCTCTCGATGGCAGCGCGCCCGAGGCCGGCCGTTCGGCGCTACTCGACCGAGGAGATCGTGGTCGAGTGGGAGCCGCGCCTCTGTTACCACTCGCACAACTGCGTGCGTGCGCTGCCGCAGGTGTTCGACCCGGAAGCGCGACCGTGGGTGAATCCCGAGGCAGCGACCGCCGACGAGGTCGAGGCCGCGGTGGCGCGCTGTCCTTCGGGCGCGCTTCGCGCTCGGAGAGTCGGTGCTCCGGAGCCGACGAGAGAGCGGCCGCTCGAAGTGCGCGCCTCTGTGAATGGCCCGCTACTCGTCCGAGGCGGCGTTCGCGTGCTCGACGCCGACGGCAACGTCCTCTACGAGGGAGAGAAGGCTGCGCTGTGCCGCTGCGGCGGCTCACAGAACAAGCCGTTCTGCGACGGCACGCACAAGACGATCGACTTCGAAGGCTGACCCAGTGCTGATCCTCTACCAGGCCGAGTGGTGCCCGTTCTCCTCTGCCGTGCGCGAGGTTCTGACCGAGCTCGGGATCGACTTCGTCGCGCGGCAAGTCGAGCCGTGGCCGGAGCAGCGAGACCGGCTGCGCGTGCTCTCCGGGAACGACCAGATCCCGGCTCTCGAGACCGAGGACGGACAGTTCGTCCACGGAACGCGCGCGATCTTCGGCTACCTGCGCGAGCTCGAGCCCTGGGAGCACGCCGACGCCCATCGCCGCCGCTTCCTCGACCATCGCGCGGCGCGCGAGTCGGACGCACCGGGCCAGCTCGTCGACTACTTCCGCGCGAGCCCCGGGCCGGAGCTGCGGGAGGAGCCGACCGTGGTGCACGTGCCCGAAGCCTCGCGCTACGAGCTCCGGGCCGGCGACCGGGTGATCGGCGAGGCCGCCTACCACCGCAGGAACGGCCGCATCGCGTTCATCCATACCGAGGTCGACGAGGCGCTCGAAGGCCAAGGGCTCGGAAGCCGGCTCGCGGCGACGGCACTCGACGACGCACGCCGTCAGGGCCTCGAGGTTGTGCCGCTCTGCCCGTTCATGGCCCGGTTCATCGAGCGGCATCCCGAGTACCAGGACGTGATCGCCGCGGACTATCGCGAGCGATAGCCGGGCCGGGGCCGACCATTGCCAGCGGCGCGCCCGAGCGTTAGGTTTGCGCCGTGATCAAGCGCATCGCCCTGATCGTCGCGCTCTCCGGAGTGGTCGGCGTGTCGCTCGCGTCGGCCGGAAGGCCGACCTACGCGTGGCACGACACCGCCACGGGATCGGCCGCGAGGCTGCGCGGTGTCGCCGCCGTCAGCTCCACGACCGCCTGGGCGAGCGGCAGCCTCGGCACGGTGCTCCGGACGACTGACCGCGGCGCGACCTGGCAGCAGGTGGGCCCGCCCGGCACGGAGGATCTTCAGTTCCGCGACATCGAGGCCTTCGAGGCGAACCACGCCGTGATCCTCTCGATCGGCGGGGCGACCGACTCGCGCATCTACGTGACCGCGGACGGCGGGGCGACTTGGAACCTCACGTTCGTGAACCAGGAGCCGACGGCCTTCTACGACTGCATGACGTTCTTCGACAGCCGGCGCGGCCTGGCGCTCTCCGATCCACCCGACGGCCAGCACTTCCGCGTGATCGCGACCGAGGACGGCGGCCTGACGTGGCACGTGACCGGGCTGCAGATGCCGTCCGCGCTGCCGGGTGAGTTCGCCTTCGCGGCGAGCGGACAGTGCATCACCACCGACCACGGGCACCGCGCATGGTTCGCGACCGGCGGCGGAGCTCAGGCGCGGGTGTTCCGCTCGGACGACCGCGGCGTCTCCTGGACGGTCGCCCCCACGCCGATCGCGAGTGGCCCGTCGGCGGGCATCTTCGCGCTCGCGTTCAACGGCCAGCAGCACGGGCTCGCAGTCGGCGGCGACTTCCTGCTCCCGACCGCGTCTCCGGACAACTTCGCGCACACGAGCGACGGGGGGTCGAGCTGGCAGCTGCTTCCTGGCGCCCCGCCCGAGTACCGCTCCGGAGCGGCTTGGCTCAACGGCAACACCGCGCTCGCGGTTGGTCCGTCCGGCAGCGATTTCAGCCAGGACGCCGGTACCACGTGGCAGCGCTTCGACGACGGCAGCCTCGATACCGTCGACTGCGCGCGCCCCACGGCCTGCTGGGCGGCCGGGGCGAACGGCCGCGTGGCCTATTTGGTGCGCTGAGTCAGACCCGGGGCGCCGAGGTCGTGCGCGCTCCTCGCCTACCACTACGGGTCGAGATCCTCCCGCACGAAGCCGTAGATCACCCCGTCGACCCACTCGCCGTGGCGGTCGTACGCTTTTCGGCGGGCGCCTTCGCGGACGAAGCCCGCGCGCTCGGCGTGTCGCTGGGCGCGCGCGTTGAAGCCGTAGATCTCGAGCTGTAGCCGGTGGTAGCCGAGGTCGAAGATCAGGTGCCGCTGGAAGAGCTCGGCGGCGCGATCGGCCACGCGCCGCCCGCGGAAGTCGGGATGCACGGCCAGCGAGCCGAGGTTCGCGATCTTGCTGCGGCGGTTGGCGACCTCGAAGCCCATCAGCCCGGCCGGCGCGCCGTCGACCTCGATCACGAAGCGGCCGTACTCCTCCGGCTCGGCCTGCGAATGCTCGATCTCAGCGAGCATCCCTTCGCGGTCGCGCGGGCGGATCACCGCCATGTACGGGTCGACATCCTCGTGGGTCATCAGCTCGAGCAGGAAGTCGACGTCGCGGGCCTCGGCCCGGCGAATCGAGACCTCGCTCATCAGGGCGAGGGCGCGGCGACCGGCTCGCGCCGCTGCAGCTTGACGGCCCCCGACCCGAGCGCGACACCGCCGAGGATCAGCGCCATCCCCGCGAGCTCCTCCCAGGTCAGCGGCTCGTTCAGCAGCAGCACACCGTAGATCAGGGCGGTCATCGGGAGCAGGTAGGTGACGAGGCTCACGCGCGCGGCGCCGTCGGTGCGCAGCACGCGGTAGAAGAGGATCTGCGCCAGCGCCGTTCCGATCACGGCGAGCGCGACCACCGAGCCGCTCTCCTTCCAGCCCGGCACGTGCGCCGGGAGTTGCCAGACTCCGAGCGGCAGCAGCACGACGAGACCGCCGATCATCGAGCTCGCCGAAAGAACGAGCCCGCTCGTGCGTGGGATCAGCCGCTGGCCCCAGAGGCTGCCGGCCGCGTAGGAGACCGACGCGACCACGACGGCCAGCGTTCCGGCCGCGCCCCACCAGCCGCCTTTCGGGTGGACGCCCGCGAGCACGCCGACGCCGACGAGACCGACCAGGTAGCCGACGAGCCGCAGTCCGCGAACGCGCTCGCTCGGCTTCCAGCGGATCGCGAGCAGGACGACGAAGATCGGCATCGAGGCGTTCGCGATCGCGGCCACGCCCGAGTCGATGTGCCGCTCGCCCCAGGCGATCAGCGTGAACGGGATCGCGCCGTTGACGACGCCGAGCGCGAAGCCCTCCCAGCCGAGGCCCTTCATGTCGGCGACCGTCTCGCCCCAGCCGCGCTGCACGGCGAGGACGACGAGCAGCAGCGAGGAGGCGATCACGAGCCGGATCAGGATCATCGAGGCCGGCTCGAAGGCCCGGTTCGCGACCTTGATGAACATGTACGACGCGCCCCAGAACGCGGCGAGCAGGCAGATGTAGATCACGTACGAGCGCGACACGCGCCCGAGGCTACCGTCTGGCCCGCGCTACTTCAGGCGATGCTCGACGCGCCGGGACCGCCTCCCTAGTAGGCGATGATGATCGGCACATTCGTGGACGCGCCCGTCGGCGCCGGCGCATTCGGAAGCGTCCCCTGTGCCTGCGCGTGAACGTTCGTCCACACGCCGTTCGGGAGCTGGCCGATGACGAAGGCGCTCGTCTGCTTGGCGCTCCCCACGGTCGGGAGCGTCGTGCCCGCGTACGCCGAGGCCAGGTAGTAGCGGCCCGAGTACGGGGCGACGAAGCCCAGCGCCGTCGAGTTGCCGCGCCAACCGGTGGTGACGAAGTTCGCCTTGATGTCGCCCGTGCGCGCAATCGGGGGGTTGCCCCCGCTGTCCATGGCCGTCTGGTCGTAGATGCCGAGCTCGACCGAGGTGAGACCCGCGCCGGCCACGGACACCGGCACGGCGAGGTAGTCGATCTTCGCTCCCGCCGGCAGCCAGACGCCGACGAGCCTCGAGTTCGCCTGGGTGGCGTAGTGGGACGCGTCCCACTCACGAGGGTCAAACGTCCAGGCCGTCAGACCAAAGGCCTGCGCCAGGGACTCGCCCGGGTCGCCCTTCGCTCCCTGAGCCCCCGCGGGACCCTGCCCGCCGGTGGCGCCCTTCGGACCTGCCGGACCCCGCTCCCCCGTCGCGCCCTGCGGGCCGGCCGGACCCTCCGGTCCGGGGACCGTCGAGCCGGAACCAGGCGGCCCCTGCGCGCCGGTTGCGCCGTTCGGACCAGCCGGACCCTGCGCCCCGGTTGCGCCCTTCGGACCAGCCGGACCCTGCGCGCCGGGGACCGTCGAGTCGGCACCGGCCGGCCCCTGCGCGCCGGTTGCGCCCTGAGGACCCGCAAGGCCGCGCGGGCCACGGTTGCCTTTCAGCGCCTTGATCGTCGTCTTCGCCAGATCCGCCCTGAGCAGCGAGCCGTTGACGACTTGCGGCGACGCGACACTGTTGCGGGGAGCCAGCGCATTCGTGGCCGCGACGGACGTTCCACCCAGGGCGACGAACAATGCCAGCAGCGCGAGGTGGTGCCGGCGCACGTACTGAAAGATCGACCTCCCCAAAGCTCTGACCTCCGACCTCGGATACCGGAACGGAAAGATACTGCCCGTTAAGCCTTCGCCGGAACCACCAGATCGTCAAGTTGCGACCACCAGATCGTCAAGTTGCGAACGTGTGTTCCTGCCGTCTGAGTCCCGTCAGGGGCCGACGTGGCCCCGCGGCTGCATCTGCCGGCAGCGGCTCCCCGGCAGCAGCCGGTAGTTGCCGCTCGCGGGGTCGACGAAGCGAGGATCGGCAGCAAGGTTGCGCTGCGGGCTGAAGCCGACCCGGGTCGAGGGGAAGGCCCCGGCCGGGTTGTTCGAGAAGCAGTTCCCGCTGAGCACGTTCCCGACCCCGACCGGCCCCTCCCAGGAGGAGGTGGCGCCCCAGCGTCCGTTGCCGGTGAAGATGTTCTGCCGCACCAGGTTGTGCGAAGAGGCGGCCGTCGGCGAGCCCCCGAAGACGAGGCCGCTCTCGGTCAGGCTGCGCACGACGACGTTGCGCTCGACGAGCGTCGACTGGGCGTCGGAGTAGAGATGGATTCCGAAGCCGCCGCTTTGGTAGACGTAGTTGTCGCTGATCCTCGCCCCGCGCGAGGAGCTGGCATAGACCCCGTGCTCGAAGGGGCTCGAGCGCCGGCCACAGTCGTGGATGCGGTCGTGGTCGATCAGCACGCCCTGCGGGTGGCTTCCGCTCGGGTTGCCGATGATCACGCAACTCTGGGCCAGCTGGCGATTGGTGAGCTCGTCGTGGTCGACCCGGGCATGGTCGGCGGCGATCTGGATCGTGTTCTGGCTGCTGCAAGATCCGTCGATCCGGAGCTTCGTCAGCCGCCAGTAGGCCGCGCCGGGCAAAAAGATCGTGAAGCCACAGATCGTGGCGCTCGCTCCCGGAGCTGCGCGCAGTGTCAGGCGAGCGCCCCGAGCCCCGGCCTGGCGCAGGTGGAGATCCCCGAGATAGCGCCCCGAGAGCAGACAGCCCGTCTGACCCGGCCGCAGCGCTTGGGCGAGGCGCGAGGCGGTCGCGAACGGCGAGCGCCGCGTGCCGCGGTTCGAGTCGCTCCCGTGGGGAGCTGCGAAACGCTGGCAGGGCGGGCTCTTGATCCTTGCGCGGCTGCCCGACGAGGCAAACGCCGCCCCCGCTAGAACAGCGGCCGCCGCGAGCACCGCGAGTGCGACCAGCTGCCATGGAAGGAATCGCCCCATGTCGCCAGGTCCATCGGCAGCCCGCAGGTCCCGCTTGAATCGCTGCAGATTTTCACCAATTCAACGGCGAGACGGCCGAGACTTGCCTAGGGTCTCGAGCTCATGGCGGGCTCGGAGAAATCGCGACTCAGGGTCACTCGGCAGCAGGTTCTGGCGTTCCGGCGACGGGTCGGCGCGCTCGACGAACGCATGCCGATGGGCGCGAAGTCGCTGCGGCGGGCGGCGTGGGCCGGCCTGCAGGACAGCATGCCGAGAGCCGCGCTGCTCTCGTTGCACGCGCGGGTAGACGGCGTCGGGCCGTCGACGTGGGAGCACCCGTCCCTCGCCCAGCTCTGGGGCCCTCGGTACAGCACCTACGTCGTGCCGAAGCGCGACTTTGCGCTGTTCTCGCTCGGGAGGCTTCCCGACAATGCGAAGGGCCGGCTGCGGGCCGGGCGCATGGCCGAGCGGTTGCATGCCCACCTCGACGGCAGGCGGATGACCGACCGCGAGGCCGGGCGCGCGCTCGGCGTCGGCAACGCGCTCAGGTACGCCGCGACGACCGGCACAGTCGCGATCCGCTGGGAGGGCGCGCGGGCGCCCGTCGTCTGGACGGTGGTCGCGGCGGAGATCGACCCTGCCGAGGCGACTCGCGAACTCGCTCGACGCTACCTCCACGTCTTCGGGCCAGCGACCGCTGACGGGTTCGCCCGCTGGGCTGGGATCTCCCGGCGCTCGGCGGCCGACGCATTCACCTCCCTCGAGGCATCGCTGCTGCCGGTTCGATCACCGCTCGGCGACGAGTGGCTACTCGCAGAGGACGAGCCGGCGATGCGCGCCGACAAGGCGGCCGTCGCGCCCGCCCGGCTACTCCCGAGCGGCGATGCCTACTGGCTACTCGACGGAGCAGAGCGGGAGCTGCTCGTTCCGCGCGAGGATCAGCGGCAGCGCCTCTGGACACCCCGCGTGTGGCCGGGCGCCCTCCTCGTCGAAGGCGAGATCCGCGGAACCTGGAGACGGGCGCAGCACACCGTGCGGGTCGAGACCTGGTCACGCCTCTCGCGCGGAGCGCGCGACGCGATCGAAGCGGAAGCCGCGTCGCTGCCGCTCCCGGGGCTCGACCGGGCGATCGACGTGGTGTGGGAGGCATGACCACTAACCTCCGCCTGGTGGACGAGGAGGTCGTGCCGGTTCTCTACGTCGAGGACGCAGCCCGCGCTGTCGCCTGGTACGAGCGGCTCGAATTCCAGAAGGAGTGGGAGCACCAATTCGAGCCGGGCTTTCCCTGGTTCGTCTCGGTCGCGCGAGGCCGTGTCCGCCTCTACCTCTCGGAGCACGAGGGTGACGCGTTACCGAACACGCTGATCCACCTCTACGTCGCCGACGTCGATCGTGTCGCCGAGGAGTTCGCCGTCTCTGTCGACGACGAGGGTCTAGCCGGACGGGAGTGTCACCTCGAAGATCCGGACGGCAATCGGCTACGGATCGCTACGCGACGCACCTGACGACCATGGAGCCCATCGGCGGAGGCGGGCTTCGCCCGCCGGAGCCTTAACTGCGCGGGACGCGCGTCAACCTGACGAGGGGCTCACGGGGGAAACCGGGTTTCCCCCGTGAAGCGAGCGCGCCGCAGGCGCGCAACGCGGACGCCGCCGGTTCCCAAGGCGACGCCGCCGAGGATCAGCGCGAGGCCGCCGAACGCCGCCGCGCCGAAGCGCTCGGCGAGAAAGATCGCGCCGTAACCAAGCGCGATGGGCGGGATCAGGTACGTGACGAGCGAGGCATAAGCGGCACCCGCGCCGGTGATCAGGCCGAAGAAGAGCAGGTACGCGAGCGCGGTCCCGGGGATGCCCAGGGCGAGGACCGAGCCGAGCGTCTTCCAGCCGGGCATGTGTCCCGGCGCCTCGGCGACGCCGACCGGCAAGGCGACGAGGGTCGCGATCGCCGTGGATGCAAAGGCGACCACGATCGGCCGCACCGGCTTCAGGTAGCGGCCCGTCATCAGCCCGCCGACGCCGTAGCAGAACGCCATCCCGACCACGGCGAGCGCGCCGAGCACCTTGCCCTGCGGCTGGGCGCCCACGAGCAACGCGACCCCGACGAAGCCCACGACCACTCCCAGCAGGCGCACGCCGGTCACGCGCACCTCCCGGAAGGCGAAGAAGGCGATCACCGCGTTGAAGATCGGGACGGACGCCTGGATGATCGAGGCGAGCCCGGAGTCGATCCGCGTCTCCCCCCACGAGAGCAGCCAGAACGGGATCGCCGTGTTCACGAGCGCGACGGCGATCAGCCACCACGCGTTCTCGCGCAGCTGCAGCAGCGTGTCCCTCGTGCCGACGACGAACGGCACGAGCAGTCCGAGGGTCAGCGCGGCGAGCCCGAGCCGCCCCGTGATCAGCGTCGCCGGGCTCAGCTCGCGCACCGCGACCTTGATGAAGAGGAACGACGCGCCCCACAGCAGCGCAAGCCCGATCAGCATCGCGAGATGGCGGCGGTTCACATGACTCCAAACGCACTGTGAACGCGTCCTGTGAGGTGAATAGACTCGACTCTCTGACGAGGGTCTCTGAACAGTCGCTCCACCGCGCACTCGGTCTGACCAACTCCGAGTACTCCCGCATCGGCGAGCTGCTCGAGCGCGAGCCCAACCACTTCGAGCTCGCGGTCTTCTCGCTGCTCTGGTCGGAGCACTGCGGGTACAAGCATTCCGCGCGGCTGCTGAAGCGGCTTCCCTCCACGGGCCGCCGCGTGCTGCAGGGGCCGGGAGAGAACGCCGGCGTGATCGACCTCGGCGAGGGCGAGGCGGTCGCGTTCAAGGTCGAGTCGCACAACCATCCTTCCGCGGTCGAGCCGTTCCAGGGTGCGGCCACCGGCGTCGGCGGGATTCTGCGCGACATCGTCGCCATGGGCGCGCGGCCGGTGGCGCTGCTCAACGGGCTGCGCTTCGGCGCGCCCGACTGGAGCTTCCGTCGCGCGGTCGCCGGGATCGGCCACTACGGCAACTGCGTCGGCGTGCCGACGGTCGGCGGCGAGACGGTCTTCGACGAGGCGTACGCCGGCAACTGCCTCGTCAATGCGATGTGCGTCGGCCTGCTCCCACGCATACGCGTTCTGGGATCTCGCGCCACCGGCCCCGGAAACGTGATTCTCTTGTATGGCGCCACGACCGGGCGCGACGGGATCGGCGGCGCCTCGGTGCTCGCGAGCCAGGAGCTCGGCGACGGATCGGAGGAGAAGCGGCCGTCCGTGCAGGTCGGTGACCCGTTCACCGGGAAAAAGCTGATCGAAGCCTCGCTCGAGCTCGTCGAGACCGGGCTCGTCGAGTCGCTCCAGGACTGCGGCGCGGCCGGGCTCGCCTCCTCGCTCGCCGAGATGGCCCGGGACGGGGCCGGCGTCGACGTCCACCTCGACCGCGTGCCGCTGCGCGAGGAGGGGATGGAGCCGTGGGAGATCATGATCTCCGAGAGCCAGGAGCGGATGGTCGCGGTCGTCCGGCCCGACCGCCTCGCCGAGGTCGAGGCCGTGCTCGAGCGCTGGGAGCTCCACCACTGCGCGATCGGCGAGGTGACCGACACCGAGGAGCTGCGTGCGTTCTTCGACGACGAGGTCGTCGGCGAGATTCCCGCGGCCTTCCTCACCGACGAGTGCCCGCGCTACGAGGTCGACCGGCTCGAGGTGGCGCGGCCGCGCGCAAAGGTCGACCCGGTCAACCTCGAGCCCAAGGATTGGATCTACGAGCAGTACGACCAGCTCGTCCTCTCGCGCACGGTGCGCCGGCCGGGGCTCGACGCGGCGGTGCTGCAGCTGCGGCCATCGTGGCGCGGGCTCGCGATTTCGCTCGACGGGCCGCCGC
>JAWVDY010000065.1:0-3288 GCA_033856995.1 Gaiellaceae bacterium | reverse complement strand
GGTCGGCAACCTCTGGGGGATCCGCGCGGCGCTGGCGACCGGCGCCGCCGCGATCGCGCCTGCGCTCGGCCTCTACGGCCGCGCGATCGCGCACCAGGGTCGCGAGCCGGAGCTCGACGAGCTCCCTCCTGCCGAGGCGATCATCGGCTAGGCTTGCGCGCAGTTCGAAGGCGACGGGGCCTCGGGCGCGCAAGCGTTCCGGGGCTTTTTGTGTTTTGAAGGGAGGAATCGAGCGTGGCGCAGGTCGAGAGCAAGCCGAGGGCGACGAGCGATCCGAAGGCGCGCAAGGACGTGCTCGGGCGGATCAAGGACGAGGGGATCGAGTTCCTGCTCCTCTGGTTCACCGACATCGAGGGGCATCTGAAGAGCTTCGCGGTCACGCCGAGCGAGATGGAGGCCGCCCTCGACGACGGGATGGGCTTCGACGGCTCGTCGATCACCGGCTTCAACGCGATCGAGGAGTCGGACATGGTCGCGATCCCCGACCCGGAGACCTTCACGCCGATGCCGTGGAAGGAAGGCGAGACGCGGGTCGCGCGGATGATCTGCGACGTCGTCACCCCGGACGGGAAGCCCTACGAGGGCGACCCGCGCTACGTGCTGCGCCGCGCGCTCGAGCGGATGACCGAGGCCGGCTTCGACACCTTCAACGTCGGCCCCGAGCTCGAGTACTTCCTCTTCAAGGACGACAAGGGCACCGAGACGCTCGACGAGGGCGGCTACTTCGCGATGACGACGATGGACGCCGCGAGCGAGCTGCGCCAGGAGACCGTCCGCGCGCTCGAGTCGATGGGCATCCCGATCGAGTACGTCCACCACGAGGTCGGGCCGTCGCAGCACGAGATCGACATGCGCTTCGCACCCGCGCTCGAGATGGCCGACCACACGATCACGTACCGCCTGATCGTGAAGGAGATCGCGAAGAAGGCCGGCTTCCACGCGACCTTCATGCCGAAGCCGATCTTCGGCGAGAACGGCTCGGGCATGCACACGCACATGTCGCTCTTCACGGACGGGCGCAACCAGTTCTTCGACGAGGCCGACCAGTGGCACCTCTCCGACGTCGGCAAGGCGTTCATCGCGGGGCAGCTTCGTCACGCGCGCGAGATCGCCGCGGTCTTCGCGCAATGGGTGAACTCGTACAAGCGGCTCGTGCCGGGCTACGAGGCCCCGGTCTACGTCGCCTGGTCGCAGCGCAACCGGTCGGCGCTGATCCGGATCCCGCTCTACAAGCCTGGCTCCGAGCAGGCCACGCGCGCGGAGATCCGCTGCCCCGATCCGGCGTGCAACCCCTACCTGACCTTCGCGGCACTCCTGCACGCGGGCCTCGAAGGGATCGAGCGCGGCTACGAGCTGCCCGACCCGATGGAGACGAACCTCTACCACCTGACGCCCGACGAGCGGCGTGAGCAGGGCATCGTCTCGCTGCCCGAGACCCTCGGCGAGGCGATCGACGAGCTGGCCCAGTCGGACCTGGCGCGCAAGGCGCTCGGCCCGCACATCTTCGATCGCTACGTCGAGCTGAAGCGCAAGGAGTGGGACGAGTACCGGGTGCAGCTCACCGACTGGGAGCTCGAGCGCTACCTCTCAGTGCTCTAACCGTGCAAAGATGAGCGCCGATCTCGCCGCTCTGCGGCGCGCGAGATCCAACTGACGGCCGACTGCGAGCTGCTGGGTTACCCGCAGCTCGTGGTCGTTGAGGGATCTCTTTACGGCTTGCCGGACATCGCGAACCACGCGACGCCGAGAGCGATCACGTAGACGCTGGCCAGCCAGGGCACGAACATCGCCGAGCGGCCGGTCGCCCCGCGGCGCTTCCACATCCAGGTCAACACGCCGAGGATGATCAGGAGCAATGCTCCCGGCTCGGTGACGATGAAGCCGACGTCGACCCAGCCCGGCGTCTTCGCGTTGCCCGGGAACTCCTTGCCGACGATCCATTGCGCGCCCGCCCGCATCAGGATGAAGCTCGGCACGATGCCGAATAGGAACGTTCGCAGCGCGACTCGTGAGAGCAGCGGGGCGTACTGCTCTCGACCGCGACTCGCGAAGCCCAGGATCGCCACCGTGGCCGTCGCGCCGAAGAGGACGGTCGCGCCGAAGACGTGCAGGAAGAGCGGCAGGTTCCAGCTTCCCGGTCGGATGAGCGCGATCACGCGCCCGGCTTCCAGATCATCAGGGCTAGGACGGCGATCAGGACGAGGCCGCTGCCGTAGCTGAGCGCGAGCGAGATCGGGTCGCGCACGCGGGCACGCAGCTCAGGGCTCGGCGCGTCGCCCGATGCGGCCAGCTCGCGTGCGAGCTTCGCGGTCTGCTCGTCGCGCTTGCCGCCGATGCCTCCCATCGCGTTCGCCACGATCAGGAGCACGATCGCCGCGACCACCCAGCCGTCGCCGTAGCCGTACCCCGCCTCGTGCACCAGCCAGAGCCCGAAGACGAACGCGAGCGCCGTCCCGGCCATGATCGCGACCACCGCGATCCGGATCAGGCCATAGAGGAGCACGATCTCGCTCGGCCGCTCGCGCCCGAGCGCAGCCAGGCTGAGCGCGGCCGCGATCGCGCCGCCGCCGAGGAGCAGAAACGCTCCCGTGACGTGGAAGACGAGCAGCCACTGGTACAGGTCCACGGCGCAAGCCTAAGCAGTGGGGCGGCTACCTACAATCGCCAGGTGGACGAGACCGCCCGGCACCTACGCCTGCTGACCGAGACGATCGCCGCGGTCAACTCGACGCTCGACCTCGAGGAGGTGCTGTCGCTCGTCGCCCACGAGGTCGCCGACGCGCTCGGGGCCGACGCCTGCTTCGTCTATCTCTACGACGAGCAGGCCGACGAGCTCGTCCTGCGCGCGACTTTCGGCACGCGGGTCGAGGAGATGACCGGCCGCCCGCGGATGCGGCCCGGCGATGGGATCACCGGCACGGCAGCGGCCGCGCGCGAGCCGGTGATGATCGCCGCGCAGGCCCACCTCGACGAGCGCTTCAAGGCGTTCCCGAACCTGCGCGAGGACGAGTACGAGTCGATCCTGGCGGTGCCGATCCTCGCGCGCGAGAAGCTCGAAGGCGCGCTCAACGTACGCACGCGCGAGCCGCGCGAGTTCTCGGCGGGGGAAATCGAGCTGCTGAGCGCGATCGCGGCGCAGGTTGCGCAGACGATCGAGCACGCCAAGCTCTACGCGCAGGCGCAGCGCCGCGTGGTGGAGCTCGAGGCGCTGGCGCGGATCTCGGAGGCGGTCTCGGAATCGCTCTATCTCGAGGAGTCGCTCGAGGCGATCGTCAAGACGACGATGGA
>JAWVDY010000064.1:0-8780 GCA_033856995.1 Gaiellaceae bacterium | reverse complement strand
AAGCGGCCGGTGTCCTTGACCTCCATGTCCCGCTTCAACGCCGACTCGAAGAGATCGCCGACCGCCCCGGAGGTTGCGATCACCGCTCCGAGGACGATCGGGCGCCAGCCGTCCATGAAGCCGTTCTGGCCGTTCTTGTAGAGCGTGAAGAAGGCGACGAGGATCGCCGCGGCGCTCCCGAACACGAACCCCTCCCACGTCTTTCCCGGCGAGAGCGTCGGGGCCAGCCGGTGGCGGCCGATCAGCCGCCCGGCGAAGTAGGCGACGGTGTCGTCGGCCCAGACGGCGAGGAGGACGGCGAAGGCGGCGTAGCGTCCCATAGACGGCGTGCCGAGCTCGCGCAGCAGGATCAGGTGCCCCATTCCGAGCCCGATCCAGCTGACGCCCATCAGTGTCGCGCCCATGGCGACCGTCGCCGGCTGGCGCGAGTCGGAGATGCCGAAGAGCGCGAACGAGAGCAGGAACGTGGCGAGGAAGCCCGCGAGCATCCAGTCGACGCCGCCGAGCAGCGCCCCGACGAGCGCGAGCAGCGCGCCGCCGTACCCGGCGAGGACGAGCGGCCGGAGCCGTCGCACCATCGAGTAGAGCTCGTGCAGCGCGGCGATCGACGCCACCGCCGCGAGGCCCCACAGCCACCAGCCGCCGAGCCACACGAGGCCGAGCACCGCCGGCAGCCCGACCACGGCGACGAGGATGCGTGACAAGAAGGAGCTCATCGCCCGCCGTAACGGCGGCGGCGCTGGGCATACGCGGCAAGGGCCTGCTCGAGGTCGTCCCGGCCGAAGTCGGGCCAGAGCCGGTCGACGAACACGAGCTCCGAGTACGCGAGCTGCCAGAGCAGGAAGTTCGAGATGCGGAGCTCGCCGCTCGTCCGGATCAGCAGGTCCGGGTCCGGGAGCTCCGGCGCATAGAGGTTTGCGCGCAGCGCGTCCTCGTCGATCTCCGCCGGATCGACGCCCTCCTCGACGAGCCGCCGTGCCGCCTGGACGAGCTCGGCCCGGCCGCCGTAGTCGAACGCGATCCAGAGGTTGAGGCCGTCGTTGGCCCCGGTTTCCGCCTCCAGCCCTTCGATCTGCTCGCGGAGCTCGTCCGGCGCGCGGTCGCGGCGGCCCATGAAACGGGTGCGGACACCCTGGCGGGCGAGATCGGGCAGCTCCCGCTCGATCGTCTCGCCGAAGATGTCCATCAGCGAGTCGACCTCGCCAACGGGCCGCGACCAGTTCTCCGTGGAGAAGGCGTAGACGGCGAGCGTCTCGACGCCGAGGTCGATCGCCGCCTCGACGGTGCGACGGAGGGCCTTCGTGCCCTCGCGGTGGCCGTCTGCGACCGGCAGCCCCCGGCTCTCGGCCCAGCGGCCGTTCCCGTCCATGATGATCGCGACGGTACGGGCGTCGTCTGCCCGTGCTCCCTCGTCCACGGCTTGGAGGTTCGGCGCCTTGAGAGGCACTAGACCTCCATGATCTCCGCTTCCTTCTTCTTCAGCAGCTCGTCGATCTCGTGGACGTGATCGTCGGTGAGCTTCTGCACACGCTCCTCGGCGCGATGCTCCTCGTCGCTGCCGGCTTCGCCCTTGTCCACGAGCTCCTTCAAGTGGTGCATCACGTCCCGTCGCACGTTGCGGACGGCGACTCTCCCCTCCTCCGCCATGGTGCGAACCACCTTGACGAGGTCCTTGCGCCGCTCCTCGGTGAGCTGCGGGATCGGCAGCCTGATCAGCTTGCCGTCGTTCGAAGGCGTCAGACCGAGGTCGGACTCCTGGATCGCCCGCTCGATCGCAGACATCGAGCCTGGATCGAACGGCTGGATCGTCAGGAGCCGGGGCTCGGGCGCGCCGATCGTGGCGAGCTGCTTCAGCGGCGTCTGCTGGCCGTAGTAGTCGATCTGCACGCGGTCGAGCAGTTGCGGCGAGGCCCTGCCGGTGCGGAGCGTCCCGAACTCGGTCTGGGCCGCCTCGACGGACTTGTCCATCCGCCGCGTCGCGTCCTGAATCAGGTCATCGATCGCCATCTGGCCTCCTTTCGTCAGGGGGTCGAGACGATGGTGCCGACCCGCTCGCCGTGCACGACTCTACGGATGTTTCCATCCCGAAGGGCGAAGACGTAGATCGGCAGCCGGTTGTCCATGCAGAGCGATAGCGCGGTGGTGTCCATCACCTTCAGGCCGCGCTCGATCGCCTGCAGGTGCGTCAGATCCGGAAGCAGCGCCGCGTCCGGGTCGATACGGGGGTCGCCGTCGAGAACGCCTTCGACGGCGTGCTTTGCCATCAGGATCCCCTCGGCCCCGATCTCGAGCGCACGCAGAGCTGCGGCGGTGTCCGTAGTGAAGTACGGGTTGCCGGTGCCCGCGGCGAAGATCACGATGCGGCCCTTCTCCAGGTGCCGGATCGCGCGGCGGCGGATGTACGGCTCGGCGACCTCGGCAGCCGCGAGCGCCGACATCACGCGGGTGTGGGCTCCGCGGCGCTCGAGGGCGTCCTGCAGGGCCAGCGCGTTCAGCAGCGTCGCGAGCATCCCCGCATAGTCGGCGGTCGCGCGGTCCATGCCCTCCGCGGCCGCCTCGAGCCCGCGGTAGATGTTCCCGGCACCGACCACGATCGCGAGCTCGACGCCCTCGTCCCGCACCTCGGCGATCTCGCCGGCGATCGCGGCGATACGCGCAGGGTCGATCCCGTAGGCGAGCTCGCCCATCAGCGCCTCGCCCGAGAGCTTCAGAAGGATCCGGTGGAAGGCCGGCTTGGCCTGAGGCTCGATCTCCGCCGAGGTGGCTTCGGTCACTCGGCGAGCGCGTAGCGGACGAACTCGAGCACCTCGAGCCCCGCTTCCTCGAGCGCCTTGCCGGCCGTCAGCGACGGGTCGTGGATCCAGGACTGCTCGCTGAGCGCGACGCCGGAGAGGAACTCCTTGCGCAGGCGGCCCTCGACGATCTTGGCCCGCACCTCCTCCGGCTTCGACTGGACGTCGGCCTGGTTCTCGTAGATCGAGCGCTCGTTCGCGAGCTCCTCCTCCGGCACCTCGTCCACGCTGCGGAAGCGCGGTGCGGCAAACGAGATGTGCATCGCCAGCCGCCGGGCGGCAGCGGGATCCGAGCCCTTCACGCGCACCAGCACCCCGATCTTGTTCGCCGGCGGGTGGACGTACTCGGCGAGCAACTCGCCGTCGCCTGCCTCCATCCGCGTCGCGCCGGCGATCTCGAGATTCTCGCCGAGCTGGGCGATGAGCTCCAAGCGCCGCTCCTCGAGGCCGGAGACGGCGTCGGGGCCGCCGGACTCGACCGCTTCGAGCACCGCTTCGGCGAACGCGAGGAACTTCTCGTTCTTCGACACCGGCTCCGTCTCGCAGCCGACCGCGACGAGCGCGCCGATGGTGCCGGAGACGGTGGCAAGCACCTCGCCCTCTGTGGTCTCGCGGCCTGCCTTCTTGCCCGCGGCCGCCATGCCTTGCTCGCGCAGGAGGCGCTGGGCGGCCTCGACGTCGCCGCCTGTCTCCTCGAGCGCGCGCTTGACGTCCATCATCCCCGCGCCGGTCAGGTCGCGGAGCTCCTTTACGAGGCCCGCCGAGATCTGCACCTGGCTCACGAGGGCTCCTCGGGAGTGTCGGGGACCGGGACCGGCTCGGGAGCAGCTTCCTCGGCAGGGGACTCGGGCGCGGCCGCCTGCGGCTCCGCTTCCTCGACCGGCTCCGCTTCCTCGACCAGCTCCTCAGGCTGTGTCTCCTCGGCAGGCGCGGGCTCGAAGTCCGCCGGCGCAACCTTCGACTTGCCTTCGGCGATCGCGTCGCCGATCGCACGCACGACGAGGCTGCACGACCGGATCGCGTCGTCGTTGCCGGGGATCACGAAGTCGGCCTCGTCCGGATCGCAGTTCGTGTCCACGAGGGCGATCACGGGCAGCCCGAGCCGGCGCGCCTCTTTCACGGCCAGCTGCTCCTTGCGTAGGTCGACGATGAAGACCGCGTCCGGCTGCTTGCGCATGTCGGCCACGCCACCGAGGTTCGCCTCGAGCTTCTCAAGCTCGGCCTGCATCGAGATTCGCTCCTTCGGCGGGAGCAGCTCGAGCTGGCCCTCGTCGCCGAGCCGCCGCAGCTCGTGCAAGCGCTCGATGCGCTCGGAGATCGTGCGCCAGTTCGTGAGCAGGCCGCCGAGCCAGCGATGGTTCACGTACGGCATCCCGGTGCGCTTGGCCTCCTCGGAGACCGAGTCCTGCGCCTGCTTCTTCGTGCCGACGAAGAGCACCGCGCCGCCGCGCTCGGCGAGGTTGCGCACGAAGCTCTGCGCCTCCTCGATGCTCGCGAGCGTCTTCTGCAAGTCGATGATGTAGATCCCGCCGCGCTCGCCGAAGATGAAACGGCGCATTTTCGGGTTCCAGCGGCGCGTCTGGTGGCCGAAATGGACTCCGGCCTCCAGGAGCTCTCGCATGCTGACTGCCATCGGTGGTTCCTCTCTGGTTGGTTGGGCTGGTGTTTCCGACGGGGCCAGGTGGAACCGGCGCGCTGAGGCGCCGGCACCCCCACCTGCCCGGATCGCCGGGTAGGGAACGAAAAGCGCCGGAAGTGTAGCCGCCCGCTCAGGTTTGGGCGTCCGCGCGCCGATTCATCATGAACCTGTGAGAACAAGCCAATCGCCGCCCGCGCTCGAACAACTTGCCGCCGAAATCCAGGCTTCCGCCTGGGATCTCGCCCTCGCGACGATCGAAGAGGGCCTGCTCGACGATCAGATCCCGTCCCTGCAGCGGCTCGGTCGGCTCGGCCAGCTCGGAGACATGCCGACGTTCATCGTCGAGCTCTCCCGCGAGCTCGTCGATCCCCAGCCCGAGCGCATGCGCCGCGGCAGCCCGCTGGCGGCACAGGCGCGCGAGCACGCACGGCAGCGTGAGGCTTATGGCTTCGCACCACGCGAGATCGTGGGCGAGTTCCTGATCCTGCGGCGCATCCTCTGGCAGTTCGTCGCCGAGCGCGCGGCGGCACTCGAGCCGGAGGACATGCTCGCAGCCGAGCAGCGCCTGAACGCGACCGTCGACCGCCTCGTGACCGAGTGCGTGGTCGCGTACTTCGACCGCGCGACCTCCGAGCTCGCCCACCAGGCACGGCACGACCAGCTCACGGGTCTTCTCCACCACCAGGCGTTTCTGCGCGAGCTGGAGCTCGAGCTGGAGCGCGCCGCCCGCTACTCGCACGGCGTCGCGCTCATCTTTCTCGACCTCGATCGATTCAAGCAGATCAACGACACGCTCGGGCACCCGGCGGGCGACCGGGCGCTACAGCGGCTCGCGCAGCTGCTGCGGGAATCGCTGCGCGCCTCTGACCTGGCCGGACGAATGGGAGGCGACGAGTTCGCCGCGTACCTCGTCGAGGCCGACGAGGAGGCGGGTTCGCGGCTGTTGGAACGTCTGAACGACCGCGTCGACGAACTCGTCGGGGCCGGCGAGCTCCCACCCGGCTGCACGTTCAGCGCCGGGCTCGCCCACTTCCCGGAAGAGGCGAGCGACGTCGACGCCCTTTTCCGTCTGGCAGACGAGCGGCTCTACGAGTCGAAGCGCGCCAGGGCCGCCTGAAGCTCCGGCGGTAGCGGCGACTCGACCTCGACGCGCTCGTCCAGGAGCGGATGCGGAAACGCCAGCCGCCACGCGTGCAGGAACTGCCGCTTGAGCAGCTCGTCGGAGATGCCGTAGACCGGATCGCCGACGACGGGCAGCCCGATCGCCGCGAGGTGCACGCGGATCTGGTGGGTGCGCCCGGTCTCGAGGCGAACGTCCAGCAGCGCGTGCCGGTCGAGCAAGCGTTCGACCTCGAAGTGCGTCACGGCCTCGCGCGGCGTGTCGGTGTCGAGCGAGTGGCGTGTCGGCTCGTGCCGGTCGCGGCCGATCGGCGCCTCGATCCGGCCGGTCCACGACCGCGGCCGGCCCCGGACCAACGCCTTGTAGCGCCGCTCGAGGGCGCGGTCGCGGACGAGCTCCTGCAGCTTCTCGTACGCCTCCTCGCTGCGTGCGACCACAAGCAGGCCCGAGGTGTCCTGGTCGAGCCGGTGGACGATCCCGGGACGCTCCTCGTCGCCGCCCGCCGCGAGGCCGACCAGGCCGTGGACCAGGGTGCCGGTCGCATGGCCCGGCGAGGGATGGACGACGACGCCGGCGGGCTTGTCCACGACGAGCAGGTGCTCGTCCTCGAAGGCGATGCGGAGCGGCACGTCCTCGCGCTCGAGCTCGTGCTCGACGCGCTCGGGCACCGTCAGCTCGAGCTCTTCGCCGCCCTCCAGCCGGTGGCTCTTCGCCCGCGCGTGGCCGTCGACGGCCACCCCGCCCTCCGCCAGCAGCCGCTCGGCGGCGGCGCGGGAGCCGACCTCGGGCAGCGAGGCCACGAAGCGATCGAGCCGCTCGCCCGCGGCCTCGGCGGGAACGGCGACCCGGAGCGCGGTCAGCGGGCGCGCGTCTCGCCGATCAGCAGCGCGACGAAGAGGATCGTCACGCCGACGACGATGAAGCTGTCTGCGAGGTTGAACGCCGGCCAGTAACGGAGGTCGAGAAAGTCCGTCACGTGCCCGAGCCGGATGCGGTCGATCAGGTTGGAGGTGGAACCGCCGATCAGGAGGCCGAGCGCGACCGGCAGCACCGGGTGCCGCGCTCCGGAGCGAGCGAAGAAAAGGAGCATCCAGCCGACGGCGAGCGCGGTCAGCGCCGTCACGATTGGGGTCGCGCTCGAGAACAGGCCGAACGCGATCCCGGAGTTCTGGACGTGGTGGATCGCGAACGGGCCCACTACATGAACGGACTCGTCGAAGCCGAGCTGCGTGGAGACGACCAGCTTCGTCACCTGGTCCGCCGCGATCGCCGCCATCACGACCGCCCCGAGCCCGGCCCACTGCGACGCGCGCGCCGCCAGCGAGCGCTCGGCGACGGAGACCGGAGTCAGCGCGTCCGTGCTGGAGCCGACGCGGACGTCGAGCGTCCGCGGACCGGGCTCGCTCACCCGCGCTCCTCGCGGCGCTTGCAGTCGATGCACTGGGTCGTCCAGGGCAGCGCCTCGAGCCGTTCGGCGCCGATCGGCTCCCCGCGATCGGCGCAGACGCCGTACGTGCCGTCCTCGATCCGCTGGAGCGCGGCGTCGATCGCGTCGAGCACGCGCTGCACGTTCTCCTCCAACGTGTAGTCGAGCTCGCGGTCGAAGGTCTCGGTGGCGACGTCGCCCGGGTGGTTGTCGCTCTGGATCTCCTGGGTCTCGTCTTCCATCGAGCCGGCGTTCTCGTGCTGGAGGTGGTCGAGCGCCTCCTGCGCGCGCTTCCGCTCGTCGAGCAGCCGCTCGCGAAAGTGCGCCGTGTCGACCTGCACGCTCACGATGCTCGCCGCGGCCGCATGGAGGGCGTCGCCATGGAGCCAGTATAGGTTCGGCCGCCGGGGCTCAGGCTGCCTGCGCGTCGGCCTCCGCGTCCTCGACCGCGTCGAGCGCCGCCTCGAGCAGCGCGCGCACCTTCCGAGCCTCCGCGAGGAGCCGCTCGCGCTCGGTGGCCGCGGCGCGAGTGACCGCTCGCGCCTCCGCATGGGCCTCCCCCATGACGAGCTCTGCCTCCCGCTTCGCCTGGTCTTTGAGCTCGTGCGCCGACTTCTCCGCCGAGACGAGTGTCGTGCGCAGGAGCGTCTCCAGGTCGCGGTGCCGTGAGAGCTCGCTCTCGAGCTGCTCGATGCGGTCGGCGAAGTCGGCACGCTGCCGCCAGACCTCCTCGAACGAGTCGGCGATCTCGGCGATCAGGTCGTCGACGGGCTTGCGGCGGTAACCGAGCAAGCCCCGCTTGAGCGTGATGTGGTGGAGCTCCACCGGTGTGATGGTCATGATGTCCTCCTCAGGTGAAGTGGGCGAAGAGCGCGTCGACGACCCGCATCAGCGCAATGAGCGCGAGCATGGCCACCACCGGCGAGAGGTCGAGCGGGCCGAACGGCGGCAGGATCCGTCGGAAGAACCGCAGGTAGGGCTCGCAGACATCACGCAGGAAGTCCGAGATCCGGCGCACCCAGACCGTGTACGGCAGCCGAACCCAGGACGTCAGCACGTACGCGAAGATCAACAGGATGTAGACCCACAGGAACGTGTCGATCAACGTGTTCGCCGTCGAGGCGGCGTCTGCGAGCAGCGCAACCGTGGCCATCAGGCTCGAGTTCGGCTCCTCACGCGGGAATCCTGGCTACGCCTGGTTGAAGAAGCCGCGCTCGAGCAAGCGGGCCCGCTCCTCGGCGGAGACCTGCACGTTCCGCGGTGTGAGGAGGAAGACCTTGTCGGCGACGCGCTGCATGCCGCCGTCGAGGGCGTAGGTGAGCCCACTCGTGAAGTCGATCAGCCGCTTCGAGAGCTCCTGGTCCGCGCCTTGCAGGTTGAGGATCACGGGGATCCCGTCCTTGAACTTGTCCGCGATCTGCTGCGCATCGTTGAAGCTGCGCGGCACGACGAGGTGCACCTGCACCGACGGCACGGCCCGCATCGGTGCAGATGGGGCTTCCTGGGAAGAGCGGCGGCTGTTGCCGCGCGGCCGCAAGACCGCAGTTCGCGGCGCCGACTCCTCGGGATCGGGGTCGGTCCAGTCGTCGAAATCCTGCTGACGCCCCCTCGGGGTGAGCCGCCGCACGTTCGGGCGCTCGCTGTAGGTGCGCTCGAGATCCTCCTCCGTGAGGTACCCGTCCTCGTCCCAGTCCTCGTCCTCCTCGGCGATGCCGAAGTAGACGAGCGTTCGGTTCCAAACGTCTGCAAATCCCATGATTCGCGGATGTTAGTCGCTAGGTCGGCGCGAGGACATGTCGTTGG
>JAWVDY010000063.1:0-7495 GCA_033856995.1 Gaiellaceae bacterium | reverse complement strand
TGCCCTGGCTCTTCTTCTCAAATGCCATCTCGCTTGCCTCCCAGTCGGTTGTCGCGAACGCGAACGTTCTGACGAAGATCTATTTCCCGCGCCTCGCGATCCCGCTCGCGACGACGCTCGCCGGGGCGCCCGACTTCGCGATCGGCTTCGTCCTGCTCCTGATCGTGATGGCTGGCTACGGGGTCGCGCCAGGGCTCACGCTGTTCGCGCTGCCGGCGTTCTTCTTGCTCGTGCTCGTGACCGCGCTCGGCGTTGCGCTGTGGCTCTCGGCACTCAACGTGCTCTACCGCGACGTGCGATACATCGTTCCGATCGCGGTTCAGCTCTGGCTGCTCGCGACACCGATTGCGTACTCCGTGAGCGGGCTCCACTCCCCTTGGAACGTCATTCTCGGTCTCAACCCCATGGCGGGCGCCGTCGAAGGTTTTCGCTGGGCTGCGACAGGCGGCGCGGCGCCACCCGCCGGCATGCTGGCGCTCTCGGCAGCTGTCGCAGCGATTGTGGCCATTACGGGCGCGTATTACTTCCGCGCGATGGAGCGGCGGTTCGCCGACGTCATCTAGCCGTGAGTGCAACAGACGTCGTCATACGCTCCGAGGCACTTTCGAAGCAGTACGTGCTCGGGAGGCATGCAAAGCCGGGCCGCACACTGCGAGACACGATCGTCGAGGGCCTCTCTAGCGGCGCGCGCAGGGTGACGCGTCGCTCCCGGGACCGCCACGAGCGGCCGCTCCTGTGGGCGCTCCGCGACGTCTCGTTCGAGATCGAGCGCGGAGATGTCGTCGGGGTGATCGGTCGGAACGGGGCGGGGAAGTCGACACTGCTGAAGATCTTCTCTCGTGTGACGGAGCCGACCTCGGGTCGCGCGACGATCCGCGGGCGCGTCGGGTCCTTGCTCGAGGTCGGCACCGGCTTCCATGGCGAGCTGACCGGCCGAGAGAACATCTACCTGTACGGCGCGATCCTCGGTATGCGGCGCGTTGAGCTCAACCGACGCTTCGACGAGATCGTCGCCTTCGCCGAGATCTCGCGCTTTCTCGACACGCCGGTCAAGCGCTACTCGACGGGGATGACGGTACGGCTCGCCTTTGCCGTCGCCGCGCATCTCGAGCCGGAGATCCTCCTGGTGGACGAGGTACTGGCCGTGGGCGATGCGGGGTTCCAGCGCAAGTGCATCGGCAAGATGAGCGAGGTGGCGGACGAAGGCCGAACCGTCCTCTTCGTCAGCCACAACATGGCGCTGATGCAGAGCCTTTGCCGACGCGGGATCTTGCTGGAAAACGGTGGTGTCCATACCGATGGCACGATCGAGGAGGCCGTCACGAGCTACCTCCGCGCGGTCGAGCGCGCGGGCACGGTGGAGCTCGCCGACCGCGGCGACACCCGTGGCCAGCACGACGTAAGGCTCACCCACGTCGAGATCGGGGGCGCCGACGGCACGACGCTGCTCGCGACCGGGCGGCCGGCGCGTTTCGTCTTCCGCACCCGTGCCGAAGACCCCAGCGTCCATCGGCGCCTTTCGTGCTCGTTCACCATCCTGAACGCGCTGGGACAGCCCGTAGCGACGCTGACGAGCAACGACCGCGGGCCCCGTGACGTCGAGGACTCGCGAAGCCACGACGCGTTCGTCTGTGACATTGACGAGCTGCCGCTCCTGCCGGGACGGTATCGGGTGGACGTGGAGATCCACGGCCGCTCGCATCTTCAGGACGGAGTGGAGGGTGCCACGATGTTCGACGTCGAACAGGGGACGCTCGGCGGCCGCCCCGTTGCCGGGGGCAGTTCCGGCGACGTCGCCGTCGCGCATCGCTGGGTCGTGCCGTCGCTCGACTAGGCGATGCGGCGCCTTGCCAGACAGATCCTCCCGCGGCGCCTTCGGCGGCCGGCGCTCGTATCGCTCACGTTCGACGACGGGACCGCGGACCACCTTTCCGCCGGGCGTCTCCTCGCGGAGCACGGCCTCGCAGGAACGTTCTTCGTCAACTCGAGCCGCGTAGGCACCGGAATCGGCACTCTCGCGTGGGAGGGCGTGGCGGAGCTTGCGCGCGCGGGCCATGAGATCGGCGGGCACACTGCGGACCACGTCGACCTCTCGTCGCTGACGGAGGCGGAGGCTTGGGCGCAGGTCGCAGAAGACCGCCGCGTTCTGCTGGAACGAGGCTACGCGGCGACCAGCTTCGCCTATCCCTACGGCTCCGTGGACACTGCGGCGCGCGACGTCGTGTCTGCGGCCGGTTATTCGAGCGCGCGGCGGGCCTGGGGTCTCGCGGCCGCGGGCGACTCGATGCGTCCGGCGACCGAGCCGATCCCCCCGGCCGAGCCGTATGCGATCAGGACCGTTCCGTCCCTCGAGACGGGAACGACGGTCGACGATCTGCAGCGGCTCGTCTCGCGGGCGGAGGCCACGGGTGGCTGGCTGCCGCTCGTGTTCCACGGCCTCGTCGGCGAGGGCCGGTACCACATCGACGAGGCCGTCTTCAGCGAGTTCGTCGGGTGGCTCGCGGGTCGCAGTCACGTCCGAGTCAGCACGTTCGCCGAGGTGGTGGAGCGGCGATGAGCGCGAGGGAACGTTCCTTCCTCGCACCCCCGCCGCTCTTCACGGTCGACGAGGCGCCGGAGGTCACGTTCTCGGTCGTCATTGCCGCGTTCAACGTCGCCCCGCTCATCGGCGACGCGCTCGAATCTGTCTTCGCACAGACCGTTGCGCCTACCCAGCTGATCGTCGCGGACGACGGCTCGAGTGACGAGCTGGAGCGCGCGCTCGAGCCGTACGGGTCGAGCGTCAAGCTCGTGCGCGGGCCGCATGCGGGCGCAGCGGCTGCTCGCAATCGCGCACTCGAAGTCGCGACTGGCGACTTCGTCGCCGTGCTCGACGCCGACGACGCCTACCTTCCGGAGCGTCTCGCCGCGCTCCACGAACTGGCAGCCGCTCGGCCCGACGTGGACGTTCTCGGCACCGACGCGATCCTCGAGGTCGACGGTCGTGCGGTTGACCGCTTCAACCGGTCGACGCCGTTCCCGACCGACGACCAGCGAACCGCGATCTTCCGTGCCTGCTTCGTCTGTGCGCCTGCAGTGCGCCGCTCGCGGCTCCTCGCGCTCGGGGGCTTCGACGAGACGCTCCCGACCGGCGAGGACTGGGACCTCGTCCTCCGGCTGATCCTGGCGGGCTGTCCAGCCGCTCTGGTGGACGAGCCGTTGTATCGCTACCGGCTGCGTCCCGGGAGCCTCACCTCACGACGCGTGTCCGCGCTCGAGAACCGCGTCCGGCTGCTGGAGAAGGCACGGGGCCGCCCGGGGCTCTCGGCCGAGGAGGAGCGAGCAGCCGAGCAGGCATTGATCACGAGCCGGCGCCGGCTCATGCGGGCCGAGGCCGAGATCGCCGCGCTCGAGGCAGCGCCGGGTCGGCGAAGCCGCGCGCTGCGGCTCGCCGTTGCACGAGGAGTCGGCTCGCGCGAGCGCGCCGAGGCGCTTCGATGGTCGATCAGCCCGGCCCGCGCGGCGCGGTCCGCAGCCGGGGCGGCTGAAAGCGCAGCGCCGTGGAGGCGCGCCGGCAGGTGAGCGGTGAGCAGCACCTGAGCGCGGTGAGCGCCGCCGGGTTTCCGCTCGTCGCCCCGCGCCGGGTGCGACAGGGGGTGCGTGCCACCGCGCCGACGTTCGCAGTCGTGGTCGCGGCGTACAACTGCGAGCGGAGCATCGGCGAGACGCTCGAGTCGGCGCTGGCTCAGACGCATGCCCCGCAGCAGGTGATCGTCTGCGACGACGGGTCGACTGACGACACTGCTCGGATCGTGGCCGCCTTCGAGCCGGACGTGACGCTGATCCGGCAGGAGAACGCGGGCGACGCGGCGGCGCGCAATGCGGCGCTCGCACTCGCGACGACGTCGCATGTCGTGATTCTCGACTCGGACGACTTGCTCGAGCGGCGCTGTTACGAGGCCTATGCCGCCGCACTTGCGGCCCGGCCCGACCTGGAGATCGTGACGTGCGACGCCTTTCTGGAGACCGACGGCGTTGTCTTCGACCGCTATTACCGTCGCGCGGCGCGCTTCGTCGTCGACGACCAGCGTCGGGGGGCGCTGCACCAGCACTTCGTCTTCGGCCTCGCGTGCATCAGTCGCGAGCGGGTCGTGGCCGTTGGTGGGTGGGATACGCGGTACCGCGGCAACTCGGATACCGATCTCTTCCTCCGGCTGATCCTCGCGGGGTCACCGGCAGGGCTCGTGTATGAGCCGCTCGCGCGTTACCGCTTCCGGCCGGACAGCCTGAGCGACGAGCGCGCGTCGAACATGCGCGCGATGGTGACGATCGTCGAGCGTGCCCTAGAGCATCCTTCGCTCTCGGACGACGAGCGGGCGTATGCACGTAGCGACCTGCAGGTGAAAGAGCGGCTGGCTTGCGTCGCGGAGCTTGAACACGCCCTGCAGCACCGAGCTCCGGACGCACGCCGTCGGGCATGGTGCGTCGCTCTGGGCAGCGAATCCGAGCACGCACGGCGCGTCCGGCTCCTCGCCGCCGTGAGCGCGATAGCTCCGCCACTCGGGCGCGTGCTGCTCCGCTTCCGGGACCGCCGTAGCGGGATCACGCCGTTCCGGGTCCGCACCAGAAGGATCTAACGTTTTACGGCGCGGATCGCGACGAGCAATGGGAAAAGCGCGTCCTGTTCCGCAAGGACGCGGTGGTCGAGCTCCTCGGCCGGCATTCCGATCAGGAATGCGACGGACGCCGCGGCGTTGCCGAACGCGGCCACCTCGACCGCGTCGGCGTCGAAACGATCGCCGAAGAGCCGCTTGCACGCCGCCGGGGTGAAGCGCCAGAACTCGCCCCGGTTGTTTTCCGGACGGTCCAGCCGGCTGGTGGTAGGGACCGTCGCGAGGCAGACGCCGCCGGGCCGCAGGCAAGCGTGGACGCTGGCGACCGCTGCGTGCACGTCGTAGACGAATTGCAGCGTCTGCGTCAGCACGCAGCAGTTGTACCGCTCGCGCGGAAAGGCGGCTGGGTCGGCGAGGTCGGCGACGACGGTTGCCGCGGCATTCGCTTCGTTCACGTCGAGGACGTCGGAGCGTGTGACACGGGTGCCGAAGCGCGTCGTGTACCGGTCGTCCATCACCTCCAGCACGTCTCCGCGAATGTCAGCGGCGTTGTCGCGCAGAAACCGCTCGATGAACCACCGGTCGACGGGCGTGCCGCGTTCCCGCCCCCAATGTGCGCTCAGCGGCCTGACGCGTCCGCGCGCGAGCCAGGCGGCGGCGCGAAGTCGTCCTCGAAGGCTCATCGGCGGATCATCCCTGAGACGTCAGCCAGCGGCTCCAGGTCGGACCGAGATCAGGGTCCGCGAGCCAAGCCTGTGCGTACTGTGAGGCGGCCCAGGTCATTGCAGGCGCCGCCGGCGCATGGCGCGCGAGAGCCTCTTCGCGCGCCGAGTGGGAGAGGCCGTGGTGCAGCCAGCAGAGCGTCGTAAGGCGCCCGACCGCGGCATCCGGGATCGAGAGCACGTCCGCAAGCGCGCGCGTGCGCTCGAAGAGCAAGCCCGACGAGGCCGCGTCGCCCCGAAAGAGCTCGACGAACGCCGTCCTCGGATCGGACTTCGTGCGGTCGACCTGAGGCAGGACGCTTGCGAGGAAGTACCACAAGTCCCAGAGCGGCAGTCCTCCGGCGCGGGCGCTCTCCCAGTCGACGGCCGTGAAGCGGTCGCGATCTTCGACAACCACGTTCCAACCGCCGAGGTCGTTGTGCGTGAGAACGCCCGGAAGCTCGTCGATGCCGTTGAGGAGGCTCGCGTCGATGCCCGGCCAGGCGGGCACGACGTCGCGGCGGAGCCTTTGCGCCTCGTCCGAGGCCGAGCCACGTGCGCCTCGGGTCTCCAGGGCGACCTCCACGAGCCAGTCGGCCACGGCCTCGACCAGGCGCAGCCTGTCTCCCCGCGAACGCGTCGCACGAAGGACCCCCGACAGACGCGAGCCGACTGCGGCGGTCTCGACCGAGGCCTCGTAGCCCGCGACCTCGAATCGACCGAGCAGGCGTGGGGCTCGTGCTGCGGCTGCGCCGCCTGCGGTGGCTGCCAGCGTCAGCGCCGCCTCGTCGCGGTCGAAGGGCTCTCGGTAGCCGGGAACGCGGGCGAACTTGAGAGCCCAGGCGGGCCGCCGAGCCCCCGCCGGAAACAGCACGAACACCCCGCGTGAGAGCTCGTCGCCCTGGCCGCACACGACGAACCAATCGGCGTCGTCGTCGACCCCGCAGCGCGCTGCGGCGGCTGCGACGAGCGCGGGCCGGCCCGGCTCGCGGAGCGCGATCGTCACCTTGGGACTCCGCCGGAGCGCAAGCCCGAGCCGGGGAAGCGCGACGAGGGCTCGCTTCGCAAGGGCTCGCTGCCGGGTCGCCGGGAAGAGCCACGTTTCCAGGGCGTATGCGGCGACGTTGGGCCGGTCGAGCGGCACGAGCAGCGACTGATCCTCGAGCGAAGGCAACGCGGCGAAGCGGCGGACGTCGTAGTCGCGGGGTGCTCGCGGTCGCCCGGCCTCGACGAGGAGCGCCTTCGGCCGGCCCGTCGCAGCCGGCTCACCGTCGCCCACCACCAGCTCCGGGTCGGGCGTATCGAGCGCGACACCGGCCTTCGGCAGCCACTCGCGCCAGTCCTCGGTTCCCGCCACGACGGCCGCGCGCTGTGGGATGAACGGCAGCAGGAAGCGGGCGTCAATGCGGCGGAGGCTCATGCGCCGCGGTACACGCGCTCGTAGGCAGCGACCATCACCGGCACGTCGAAGGCGGCCCGCCAGCGCGCGTGCGCCGCGCTGCCGAGACGCCGGCCGAGCTCGCGGTCTTCGAGCAGTACGGTGATCGCCGAGGCGAGCGCCGGCGCGTCCTCCGCCGCGACCAGGAGCGCGCTCTCCCGGTCGGTGACGGCCTCGGCTATCCCGCCGACGTCGGTGGCCACGATCGGCAGGCCCGCCTGCATCGCCTCGAGCAGCGTGAGCGGAAGTCCCTCGAACCGCGAGGGCAGCACAAAGATGTCGAGCTCGCCCATCAACTGCGAGACATCGTCGGCCCAGCCCGGCAGCAGGAAGCGGTCGGCCACTCCGGCGGCCTCGGCCTTTCGCTCGAGCGCATCTCGCTCAGGGCCGTCGCCCGCCACCACTGCCGTCACGCCGTCGAGCTGGACGAGGGCGTCGACGAGGACGTCAAAGCCTTTCTGAGCGACGAGCCGGCCGGCAGAGCCGACGACCGGGCCGGCGGCGCGCAACTTCCGCTCGATGGCGGCGGGCTTCGCACGAACCCCGTTGTGGATGACGGCGACGGATCCGGTGGGCAACCCGGCGTCGCGCTCGACGAGCCGCGCGGTGCGCTCGCTCACCGCAACGTGCGCCGACAGCCGCCGTGACATCCACCGCTTCAGCCGGTGTCGCAGGCGCGACCGAGCCTCCAGCATCAGGTGCTCTACCGCGATCGTGCGTGTGCCAGGGGTGAGGAGGGCCGCCAGCTGGCCGTAGACGCAGGC
>JAWVDY010000062.1:0-8185 GCA_033856995.1 Gaiellaceae bacterium | reverse complement strand
AAATGGCACGGGAGGGTCGGGCGTGTGCGATCTGGCCGGACTACTTCCATGTGTGCCAGTGCTCACACGCTAGAGGAGGAAAAGCAGTGTCTGAATTCGCAGAAAGACTTTCGTCCAATCGGCTCTTTTCGACGCGCGGCGGGACGATCGCAGTCGGGGTGTTCGCGGCGCTGCTCGCGCTGCTCGTCCTCCTGCTGTACCTGAGCCATTACAGAAGCAGCATCAGGAGCTCCAGTGCGCCAGTACCTGTGCTCGTCGCGAAGCGGCTGATCCCGCAGGGAACCTCCGGCGACGTGCTGGGGACGGGCGGAGGCTTCGAGGCCACCGAGGTGGCGAAGAGCACCGTGAAGGACGGCGCGATCACCGACCCGGCGTTGCTCAAGGGCCGCGTCGCCGTCGCGGACATCTATCCCGGACAGCAGCTGACCGTCACGGACTTCACGGCGACGGGGTCTGCGACGCTCGGCTCGAGGCTCACCGGTAAGCAGCGAGCGATCTCGGTCCCGGTCGACACCGTCCACGGGATGATCGGCATGGTCGCCGGGGGCGACCGGGTCGACGTCTACGCGAACCTCAGCGGCGTGATCAAGGCGGTGCTGCAGAACGTCTACGTCCTGGGCGTGAGCAGCGGCGGCTCGTCGGGCGGTATCGGCTCGGGCGGCGGAGGCTCTGCCAGCGGGATCACGCTTCGGGTCTCGCCTGCCGGCGCAGGCCGGCTCGCCTTCGCGTCCGACAACGGCAAGATCTGGATCGTCCTGCGACCGGCGACGCGCGGCGGGCAAATCACCGCCAACTCGACCACGCTGCAGAAGCTCCTGTCCGGGTCGAAGGTGCCGGGGGGCAACTGATGAGGGAAACCATCAAGACGCTCGTCGCCCTCGACGAAGGGGTCGACACCGAGGCGGTCCGGGCGGCGCTGCCTGAGAACTACCCGGAAATCCAGATCGTCGGGCTCGTCCAGGGCCTGGACGAGACCTGGCGGATCCTGCAGGAGACCACGACCGACCTTCTGATCGTCAGCTGCAACGGGTACTCCGACAGGGCGCTCTTCCTCGTCGACGCGGCCTCGAAGCAGCGGCCGGAGCGCCCGGTAGTGATCCTCAGCGAGGGGCCGGCAAACGGGTTCGTCCGCCGGCTGTTCGAGGCGGGAGCCGACGACATCATCCTGCTCCCGGAATCGCCGGAGCAGGTTCGGTTCGCGCTGCAGAAGGCGATTGCGCGGAAGCAAGGCGCTGCCGCCTCGACGGGGCTCGCCGTTGGTCCGATGATCTGCATCCTCGGCCCGAAGGGGGGCAGCGGGAAGACGGTCACGGCAACAAACCTGACCGTCGGGCTCGCCCAGAAGGGCTACTCCGCGGTGCTCATCGACCTCGACCTCCAGTTCGGCGATGCGGGCCTCGCGCTCGGTGTCGCCCCCGACCGCACGATCTACGACCTCGCGAAGTCGGGTGGCTCGGTCGATGCCGACAAGATCGACGCGTACCTGGCCCGGCACGAGTCGGGCGCGCGGCTGCTGCTCGCGCCCACAAGGCCGGACCACGCAACGGCGATCGGAGTGGACTTCCTTCGCGAGGTGTACGCCACGCTGCGGCGGTCGTTCGACTACGTAATCGTCGACACTCCGCCCGGGTTCACGCCCGAGGTCATCGCTTCGATCGACAGCTCCTCGCATCTCTGCCTCGTCGGGATGCTCGACGCACTGTCGCTGAAGAACACGAAGCTCGGCCTCGAGACGCTCGACCTGATGGGCTACGACCGTGAGCACGTCTGCCTCGTGCTCAACCGGGCGGACAGCCGGGTCGGGATCGAGCAGAGCGACGTCGCGGCGGTGGTCGGCCGGGTGCCCGACGTGATGGTGCCGAGCGATCGCGAGATCGCCCGCTCCGTCAACGAAGGGACGCCGATCGTGCTCGCACACGAGCGCTCGGAATCCGCGCGTGCCTTCCAGGAACTCGTGAACTACTTCAGCTTCGCCCCGCCGCCGGAGCTCACGGCGAACGGGAACGGAGGACTTCGCTCACTCCTGAGGAGACATTGATGGAACTCCACGAGCGACTGCTGACGGCGCCGGCCGTCGCCCCGACGGGGGGCGACGATCCTTTCTCCGCGCTCAAGGACCGGATCCACCTCGCCGTGATCGGCGACCTTGGTCCGCAGCTCTTCAACGTCAACATCGACCCGAACTCGCTGCGGGAGAGGGTCGTCAGCGACATCCGAGGTCATCTCTCGAGGGAGACGGGCATCGCCCGCGACGACCGCGATCGGGTCACCGCGGAGATCGCGGACGACATCCTGGGTCACGGGCCGCTCGAGCGCCTGCTCGCAGACGACAGCGTGACCGAGATCATGGTCAACGGACCGCACGACGTCTGGGTCGAGCGTCAGGGCCGGCTGTACGAGACGACGGTCCGCTTCAAGGACGAGTCTCACCTGCGGCGGATCATCAACAAGATGGTCGCGCAGGTCGGCCGGCGAATCGACGAGTCGTCGCCGATGGTGGACGCGCGCCTTCCCGACGGAAGCCGCGTGAATGCCGTCCTGCCGCCCCTCTCGCTCAGCGGGCCGCTGGTGACGATCCGGAAGTTCAGCAACCAGAGGCTTCACATGCAGGAGCTGATCCGGCTCGGCACGGTCACGACCGAGGTCGTCGAGTTCCTCGACCGCTGTGTGCGGGCCGAGCTCAACATCCTCGTCTCGGGCGGTACCGGTACCGGTAAGACGACGTTCCTGAACGCTCTTTCGAGCTCCATCCCCGAGTCCGACCGGATCATCACGATCGAGGACGCGGCCGAGCTCAAGCTCAACCAGCGACACGTGCTGCGGCTCGAGTCGCGCCCGAAGAACATCGAGGGCGAGGGCGAGATCGCGATTCGAGAGCTGGTCCGCAACTCGCTGCGCATGCGCCCCGAGCGGATCATCGTCGGCGAGGTTCGCGGGTCCGAGGCCCTCGACATGCTCCAGGCGATGAACACCGGCCACGACGGCTCCCTCTCGACGGTGCACGCGAACGCCCCGCGCGACGCGCTCGCCCGTATCGAGACGATGGTCCTGATGGCCGGCTACGACCTGCCGGTCCGGGCCATTCGCCAGCAGGTGGCCTCCGCGCTCGATCTGCTCATCCACCTCGAACGGCTCGAGGACGGCTCCCGGCGGGTGACGTCGATCGTCGAGGTGCAACGGATGGAGTCGGACACGATCACGCTGCAGGAGCTCTTCCGGTTCCAGGTCGAGCAGGTGACCAGCGAGCGCATGGTGATCGGCACCCTGTGCCCGACCGGGCTCCGCCCGACCTTCCTGACCAAGTTCGAGCGGCGCGGGATCGCGCTGCCACTAGGCCTCTTCCGTGAGGGCCGCATGCCCGAGTCCTCGGAAGGGGTGCGGCCGTGAGGCGGCGGCTCCAGCTCACGTTGCTGGCGTTCTTCGCCGTCGTCCTCACGGCCGTTCCAGCTCTCGGGGCCGGCCAGCGCCCCACGCTCACCGAGGCTGCGGGCAGCCAGTTCCCCGATCGGTCGTTCGTGCTCACGCTTCCGACCGAGCGGTCGCTCCTCGCCTCGCAGCTACGGATCCGCGAGAACGGCCGCCCGGTGACCGGGGTGTCGGTGGTCCCGGCCGCGAGTGCGAGCGGCTCCCAGTTCGGTGTCGTGCTGGTGCTCGACGCGAGCGACAGCATGAAGGGCAGGCCGATCGGCGCGGCACTCCAGGCTGCCCAGCTGTTCGTGGCCCACCGCACGCCGACACAGCAAGTGGCCGTCGTGACCTTCAACGACAACGCCCACGTCGTCCAGCCGTTCACGACGGACTCGGCGGAGATCGTTCGCGCGCTCGCGCACAAGCCGGGGCTCGCGTACGGCACGCACCTGTACGACGCCGTCGACGAAGCCCTATCCCTGCTGAAGACCGCTGGCATCTCCGCGGGCTCGGTGGTCGTCCTTTCGGACGGCGCCGACACCGGGAGCAAGGCCACGCGGTCGGACGTCCTGGCGGCGGCGAAGGACGCGCACGCGCGGATCTTCGCGGTTGGGCTCCGCTCCAGGCATTTCGCGCCGGCTGCCCTGCGCAGCCTCGCGGCGGGTGCGGCGGGCGATTTCTCCGAGGCGACGTCGCTGTCCGATCTCTCGCAGATCTACGACCAACTCGGCACGCGGCTTTCCCACGAGTACCTGCTCAGCTACCGGTCGCTGCTGGACCTGGGGACGAAGGTGCACGTCTCGGTCAGGGTCAAGGGCATCGGGAGTGCGGCCACGGCCGGCTACGCGGCACCGGAGCTGCCGGCGCAGGTCTTCACGACCTTCCATCGCGGCGGCGCGGGCAGCTTCTGGATGTCGGGCTTCACGATGATCGTCTTCGCGGTCATCGCGATCGCGCTCGTTGCCTTCTGCATCCTGGTGCTGCTGAAGCCGCAGCGCCGGACGTTGCAGAGGCGGCTGGCGGAGTTCGTCTCGTTGGCGCATCCCTCCGACGGGACATCGCTCACGTCCACGCTTCATGGTCCTGGCCCTGAGCCGGTCGGGTCTGCCGTGGAGCGCTCGCGGCTCTGGCACCGGTTCGTCGACGAGGTCGAGCTCAGCGACATCGAGATGAGTCCCGCCACAATCGCCATCTGGACGCTCGTCGTGATGATCGGAGTGATGTGGTTCGTCGCCATCTTCTTCAGCTTCGCCGGTCTCTTGCTCGGGTTCTTCGTGCCCGCCGCTGTGTGGTGGTTCGTCCGGCGCAAAGTCGATCGGAAGCGTGCGCTGTTCGCAGAGCAGCTCCCCGACAACCTGGCGGTCCTCTCGTCCGCGCTCCGCGCAGGACACAGCTTTGTGGGCGCGCTGTCCGTGGTGGTGGACGACGCACCGGAGCCGGCGAAGTCGGAGTTCGCCCGGGTGGTCGCCGACGAGCAGCTCGGCCGGCCGCTCGAGGACGCGCTGGACATGGTCGTCCGTCGCATGGACAACAAGGATCTCGGCCAGGTAGCGCTCGTCGCCGCCCTCCAGCGGCAGACCGGCGGTAGCACGGCGGAGGTCCTCGACCGCGTGGTCGACACCGTCCGCGAGCGCCAGGAGCTCCGCCGGCTGATCAAGACGCTGACGGCTGCCGGGCGCATGTCGCGCTGGGTCGTCTCAGCGCTGCCGTTCGTCCTGCTCTTGGCGATCACGCTCCTGAACCCGGGCTACATCCATCCGTTGTTCACGCATACGTCCGGCAAGATCCTGTTCGTGTTCGCGGGAGTGCTAGTCGTCTCCGGCTCCCTCGTGATCAAGCGGATCGTGGACATCAAGGTCTAGCGATGATCATTTTTCTCATCATCGGACTAGCGTTGACGGCGTCGGCCGTGTTCCTCGGCCTGCGGGCGATCAACTTCGAACGCGTCCGCTCCGCCGCGAGGATCGAGAGCATCGACCTCTACGGCTTCAGCGGGCGCACCGAGAGCGTGCTCGTCGAGTCGGGAGCAACGAGGTCTGCCGGCGAAGATCCGGTCACGAGACTCGGCGGATTCGTCGCCGCTCGCTTCGGTGGGCTCGACAGCGAGAGTGTCCGCAGAGAGTTGGTCGGAGCCGGTCTCTACACGATCTCGCCGCGAAAGTTCGCCGGTTACCGGGCGATCTCGGTCATCGTCGTCCCGGCCATCGTGACGTGGTCGCTCGTGACGGCCTCGCTGCCCGTCGCGATCGTGTTCGTGGCGGCGGCGCTGTCGGTCGCCGCGGGCTGGAGGGTGCCGCTGTGGATCGTCCAGAGCCGTGGCCGCCGCCGGAAGCTGGAGATCGACCTCCAGCTGCCGGAGCTGATCGACCTCCTCGTGGTCACCATCGAGGCGGGCGTCGGCTTCAACGAGTCGCTGCGGATCGCCGCCGATCGGATCGGCGGCGCGCTCGGCGAGGAGCTGCGCCTGACGATGCAGGAGCAGACCATGGGCCTGGCCCTGAACGAGGCACTGCAGAACCTGCTGCTGCGGGCCGAGACGCCCGGCCTTCGCTCGTTCATCCGGTCGGTCCTCCAGGGCGAGACGCTCGGTGTCTCGATCGGTCAGATCCTGCGGAACGTCGCGCTGGAGATGCGGAAGCGGAGGCGCGCGCTGGCCGAGGAGCGGGCGCAGAAGGCGCCGATCAAGATCCTGTTCCCGCTCGTCTTCATGATCTTCCCGGCGATCTTCGTGATCATCCTCGCGCCGGCGATCTACTCGATCATGGACACGCTCAACTGATGGGCGCGAGGGGTCTGCGGACGGTGACGATGCGCGGCGAAGGCGGTCGTGTCATCTGCGAGCGCTGCGAGATCGCAGCCGGTCCTGTCTCACGCGCGCGAGGGCTCCTCGGCAGGAGCGGGCTCGAGGCCGGTGCCGGCCTCCTGCTCAAGCCCACGTTCTCGATCCACACGCTCTTCATGCGCTTCCCGATCGACGTGGTCTTCCTGGATCGAGACCAGACCGTCGTCGACGTCGTGCGGGAACTGCGGCCGTGGCGCGCGGCGACGAGGTTCCGGGCACGCTCAGTGCTCGAGCTCTCGGCCGGCGAGGCGGACCGCATCGGCCTGCGCGTGGGCGAGCGGCTGCAGCCCGAGGAGGCGGCGGCGTGAGCGCGGAGGTTCAGGCCATGTCGCCGGTCGACACGCCCCGCGCGGCGCACGTCCCCGACCTGCTCTCGATCGGCGTCGCATTCGCGCTGGCCGCTGCCTGCTTCTTCCACTTCGGGGTCACGGCGCGGGCGTTCATCTCGGCGCTGTTCGTCGTCGCGCTCGTCGTGCTGTCGGTGATCGACATCGAGCAGGGCCTGCTGCCGAACCGGATCGTCCTGCCTGCGACCCTCGTAGTGCTCATCCTCCAGCTCGCGTTCTTCCCCGGACACGCGCTCGAGTGGATCCTCTCGAGCGTAGGCGCTGCGGCCTTCTTTCTGATCGCGTACCTGAGCTACCGTGCGGGCCTCGGCCTCGGCGACGTCAAGCTCGCGCTGCTGCTGGGAGCCGGCTTGGGAAAAGGGGTCGTCCTCGGGATCTTCCTTGGGATGTTCGCCGCTGGGATCGGGGGTCTCGTCGTGATCGCGCGCAACGGGCTCGAGGCTCGAAAGCAGACGATCCCGCTCGGCCCGTTCCTCGCGTTCGGGGCGTGCATCTCGCTGTTCTTCCACGGCTCGAACTTCGTCTCGTTCTGATCGGGCGATGAGCCACGTTCTCGAAGAGGTGCCGGTGGAGCGGGCGCAGGTTCTGGATCCGCGTCGGCCGGCGACGCTGCGGGAGCGCCTCGCAGCGGTTCCCATCTTTGCGTGGGTTGTGGGCATCGTGGCTCTCTCGGCAGGGTTTCGATTCCTGCTCGCGCTCTGGGTGCCGGCCCCGTGGCTCTTCATCGACGAGCTCATCTACTCGGAGCTGTCGAAGAGCGTCGCCGCGACGGGTCACTTCGCGATCAGAGACGTGCCGGGCCTCCAGTTCGAGCCGCTCTACCCGGTCCTGATCGCGCCTGCATACGCGGCCTTCGACAACCTGCCGCACGCATGCCTGGTGGTGAAGCTCATCAACTCGGTCGTGATGTCCTGCGCGGCCGTGCCCGCCTACTTCCTCGGCAGGCGGCTGCTCTCACAGCGGGGAGCGCTCGCCGTGGCGGCGCTGACGCTCGCCGTCCCGTCGATGGTCTACACGGGCCTGGTGCTGACCGAAAACCTGTTCTACCCGGTCTTCCTCGCCGCGGCGCTCGCGATCGTGCGCATGCTCGAGAGGCCGACGGCCGGGAGGCAGATGGCGGCGCTCGGCGTGATCGGGATCGCATTGCTGACACGATTCGAAGCCCTGGCGCTCGTGCCCGCGCTCGCGACGGCGATCGTCGCGTTCGCCGCGGGGGAAGGGACCGGGTTCTTCCGCCGGCTTCGCGCATTCATGCCGACGATGCTCACGCTCGCTGGAGTGGGCGTGGCGGTCGTCACGTGGGAAGGCGTCCACGGTCGCGGCGTCACCTCGGCATTCCGGTCGGCGTCTGGCGTATGGCAGCAGCACTACTCCGCTGTTGCGGTCGCGCGCTGGTTCGCGTACCACCTCGCCGAGCTCGACCTCTACGTCGGGATCATCCCCTTCGCGGCGTTCCTGCTCGTGGCGACGTTCGCCTTCTCGCGTGCAGACAGGGTCGTCCGCCTGTTCGCGGTTGTCTCGGCGTCGCTCGTCTTCTGGGTGCTGCTGACCGCCGCCTTGTTCGCCTCGGGCCTCACGAGGTACGAGC
>JAWVDY010000061.1:0-9018 GCA_033856995.1 Gaiellaceae bacterium | reverse complement strand
CTCGCCAACGCACACCACCACAAGATCCACGCTGCCCCCTCCCGGTACTCGAGCACGACCAGCCTCACGAGCTCGTCGTATTCCTCGTCCGCGATCTCCGCGTCCGCCTTCGACTCGAGCAGGTTCTTGACGTGTAGGTAGTAGAGGGCGCCGACGATCGAGCCGCCGGAGACGGTCGAGATCACCTGGATCGGCCGCAGCAGCCCGAGCTCGGCGAGCCGTGCGAGGAGGCCGATGTGGAAGAAGGCCGCGCGGTGCCCGCCCCCGGACAGGGCGAGGCCGAGCTTCGGGTGTACCCGTTCCTCGGTCACTGGCGGCGCGGCCGACCATACGCCTCCTCGGAGTGAGGGTCTAGCCGCCGAGTTGACCCACACGGGTCATGACACAGGCCGCGGTGAGGTGAAAAGCTCGGCGCCTGGCTCAGGTCGGCAAGGTGTGCCCACACCTTCCCCCCCGCGGCCCGCCCGCTTCGGCGGTACTCGGGAACCTCGTTCGGCCCGTGCCACATGCCTACCGGTCGCCCGCGGCGGGCGGCCGGTAGGGCTTTACGTCCGCCTCGGCGCCGGGAGAATTTGACCCAACCGGGTCAAAAGGAAGCCGCCGAGGCTGCCGACGATTGACAAAGGGCCGCGGCGAGATGCTCGCCGCACTCTGTCCGAGTCGAAGCCGAAGGCAACGCTTGGAAGACGCCGCGGCCCTTTCAACTTTTCGCTCGGCCGGCGCGTCTATGGAGACGTGAGGCTGAAGCTTCACGGGGTCGCACTGCTGGCGCTGACCGCGACCGCTTGCGGTGGGCACTCGGCGACGACGACGCTGACGATCGAGGTCAACGACAACGCGGGAGTGCGCGCATACCGGCTCGAGTGCGGGACGGTTCGCAACTCGGTGGACATGTGTAAGGCGCTGCGGCGTCAGCCGGATATGCGCGCCACCGCTCGCTACTCGATCTGTGGGCCCGGCGTCGCTCCGAGTGAGAGCATCGACGTACGCGGGTCGTACCGAGGGAAGCGAGTTCACGCGGCGTTCGAGGACGTCTGCTCTGTCGGCAACGACGGCTTCGGCGAGTGGAGCGACCTGCTCTACGCCGCGGGGCCGGGCTTCCCGAAACGCTGAGCGACCCACGAGCGCACTAGCCGTCAGAATCGGGCGCGAATGAAGGTCGGCATCGTCGTTCCGTACTCGTGGTCCTACTGGGGAGCCGTGCCCGAGCACGCGGAGCTCCAGGCGGAGTCGCTGCAGAAGCTCGGGGTCGAGACGCGGACGATCATCGGGAACGACCCTCCAGGGAGCTTCACGCGCGTGCTGCACCCGCGGCACGGGCGGCACGGCACGCCGCCGCCCGACGTGATCCCGGTCGGGCGCTCGGTGATCGTGCCGGCGAACGGCGCGCTGCCGAACATCGTGCTCAGCCCGCGCTCGGTGTCGAGGATCAAGCGCGTGCTCGCGGACGAGCAGTTCGATGTCGTGCACCTGCACGAGCCGATGACGCCGATCGTCTGCACGGCCGTGATGGCCTGGGCGCGCTGTCCGATCGTCGCGACCTTCCACGCTTCCGGCGGCCTCGGCTGGCTTCACGCCGGCCGGCCGGTCTGGGGCTTCCTGATGGATCGCATCGACCGGCGGGTCGCGGTTTCCGACGCGGCACGCGAGTCGGCGTCGCGCTGGTTCCCCGGCGAGTACGACGTGATCCCGAACGGTGTCCTGATCCCCGAGCACGCCGAGCCGGGCTGCCGCGACCACCGGATCGTGTTCATCGGCCGCCACGATCCGCGCAAGGGGATGCCGGTGCTGCTGCGCGCGTGGCCCGAGATCCACCGCCGAACCGGTGCGCGGCTGCGGCTCGTCGGCGCGGACCCGCTGATGGTGCGTCTCGCCGTCACGAGGGCGGGGATCGACGACTCGGGCATCGACCCGCTCGGCTTCGTCAGCCAGGACGACCTGACCGCGGAGTTGCTGAGCGCGAAGGCGCTCGTGGCGCCGTCGCTCGGCGGCGAGAGCTTCGGCATGGTCCTCACGCGTGCCTTCGCCTGCGCCACGGCGGTGGTCGCTTCCGACATCAGCGGCTACCGTGACGTCATGACGGACGAGACAGGGGTGCTCGTCCCCCCGGGAGATCCCGACGCGCTGGCCAACGCTGTCGTGGCGCTGCTCGAGGACGAGCCGCGCCGCGAGCGCTTCGGCCTGGCCGCGCGGCGGCTCGCGCAGGAGCGGTACTCGTGGGACGACATCGGCCGCCGCCTCGCGGCAATCTACGGGGAGCTCGCGTGAAGCCCCGCATCCCCGGCTCGCTGCTGCTCCGCACGGTGGTCGTGCTCGCCGCGGCGGCGGGTGTCGTCGGGCTCCTCCTGTGGCGCGGGCCGGACTGGGGGACGGTCTGGCACGCGTTCGACGCCGTGCGCTGGTACTGGGTCGCATTCGCGATCGGGCTGAACCTGCTCTCGGTCGTCGTGCGGGCGATCGCCTGGCGGACCGTGATCAAGCAGGCGATGGAGCCGCCGCACCCACGCTTCATGCTCGTCTTCTCGGCGTTCTCGGTTGGCCTGTTCGCGAACGCCGTCCTCCCGGGCCGCATCGGCGAGCTCGCGCGGGTCGCGGTGCTGACGAGGAAGCTGCGGCTCGAGGGCCGTGGCAACGGCACGTGGGCCGCCTTGATCGGGACGGTGTTCGCGCACCGCCTCTTCGATCTCGTCCCGACGGTCGGCCTGATCATCTATGTGCTGCTGACGGCGAAGATCCCGCACTGGGCGATCTCGAGCTTGCTGATCGTCGGCGCGATCGGGCTCGGCCTGTTCACGTTCGCCTTCGCGAGCGCGCGGCACCACAAGCAGTCGGTGATGGAAGGTGTCGGCCCGGCCAGGCGTGTGATCGAGATGGCGCGGCACGGGCTCGGCGTCCTGCACGCGCCGGGGCCGGCGGCGGTCGCGGCTCTCTTCCAGTGCAGCGGCTGGCTCTGCCAGTTCTTCGCGGTCTACACGGCAATGCGCGCCTTTCACATCCACTCGCCGCTGCCCGCGGCGGGGCTCGTGCTGCTACTGATGAACGTCGCGACGCTCTTCCCGCTCTGGCCAGGGAACATCGGGCTGCTGCAGGCTGCGATCGCGTATCCGCTGCGGTCATACGGCGTTGCGTTCGGCAAGGCGATCGCCTTCGGCTTCGGGCTGCAGGCGATCGAAGCGTCGGTCGGCGTGGGCGTGGGGCTGATGTTCCTCGCGCGCGAGGGCCTGTCGTTCGCGATGCTGCGGCGGATGCCGGGGGCGGGGGAGGCCGAGACACCCGCGGCCGAGCCCGGCGAGGACGAGCAGGTCGGCGACGACGGCGCCCGTGCGCGCGCTCGCGTCCCCCTCTAGCCTCAAGGGCGTCCTCTCGGCGGCGGAGGCGGCGGCCGCGCTGGCCCGCGGGCTGCGGCAGGCGGGCGCCGAGGCCGAGGAGCTGCCGCTCGCAGACGGTGGTGAGGGAACGGCTGCCGTGCTCGGCGCGCGCGTTGTGCGGATGGAGCTCGTGCACGATGCGTTCGGTCGCGAGCGGGAGGCGCCGATCCGGGAGCTTCCCGACGGGACGGTCGTCGTCGAGAGCGCCGAGGTCATCCCGCTCGACCCGTCGCGGCTCGACGTGCGGGCGGCCTCGAGCCGCGGGCTCGGCGAGTTGGTCGCGCGGGTCGGGCCGTGCCAGAGACTGCTCGTCTGCCTTGGTGGGACAGCCACGATGGACGGCGGCACCGGCCTCCTCGAGGTGCTCGACGAGCTGCCGGTACCGACAGTCGCGCTCTACGACGTGCGGACGATGCTCGCCGACGCCCCGCGACGCTTCGGCCCGCAGAAGGGCGCGCTCGCCGACGACGTCGCCGAGCTCGAGCAGCGCTTCGCCGAGCACCTGCCCACGTTCGCGAAGCTCGCCGGGGCCGGCGCGGCCGGCGGCCTCGGGGTGGCGCTCGCGTCGCTCGGGGCCCAGCTCGTCCCGGGTGCGGGCTTCGTGCTGGACGCGATCGGCTTCCGCGAGCGCGCTGCAGGGGCCGACCTCGTCGTCACGGGCGAGGGAGCCGTCGACCGCACGACGTTCGACGGAAAGGCGCCCGGCGAGGCGTTGCGCGTCTGCCAGGAGCTCGGCGTTCGGTGCGTGCTCTTCGGCGGCCGCGTCGAGGACGGCATCGAAGCCCGCCCGCTCAGCGGCGACCCCGCCCGCGCGCGTGAGGATCTGGAGGAGCTAGGCCTCGGACTCGGCGGACCGTAGCCGCTTCGCCATCGCCTGCAAAAGCGGCCACGCGATGCGCGGGTCGCCCTCCACGAGCGGGCGGAAGTCCCAGAACGTGAGGCCGTAGCACTTGAGGTCGGACTCGGCCTCGATCGACGCGGTGCGGTCGCCCTGGTCGATCATCGCGACGTCGCCGAAGTAATCGCCGGGGCCGAGGCGCCCGCGCTCATCGCCGTGGACGCGGACGACGGCCTCGCCGCTCTCGATCACGAAGAAGCCGACGCCGCCTTCACCCTCGGTGGCGACCTTGTCGCCGGCGGTGAAGGTGCGCTCCTTGAACGAGCCGCTCAGCCGCTGAAGCTCGCGCGGCTCCAGCTCAGCGAAGAGCGGGATGCGCTGGAGGAGCTCGACGGAGGGTGCGGCCACGCCGTGACTCTAACCGGGTTGGCCAACCGCTCGCAATCGACTGCGGCTAGACCGCGGACATGCCCAGGCGCGAGCCGATCACGGCCTCCGCTGCCTGGGCGCTGTCGCCGTGGCCGGTCACGGCGGGGAGGAAGTGGTCGCGGTCGAGCGCATAGAGCTCGACGTCGGTCGCGGCGCGGACGGTCGCGGTACGCGGCAGGTCCCGCAAGAGTGCGATCTCGCCGAAGTAGGAGCCTGGGCCCTCGCGCCGCGGCGGCCGGTCGTCGACGAGGACCTCGACCTCGCCCGAGCGAACGACGTAGAAGCGGTCGCCGTGGTCGCCACGCCGGATGATGTCTTCGCCCGCCTTCGCAGCGACGGGCACGAGTCGGGCCGCGAGCTGCTCCAGCACCGGCGGCGAAAGCGGCGAGAAGATCGGAATTGCCTGCAGCAGCCCGAGCCGCTCCGTGTCGACGGGCTCGGCGTCGAGGCGCGCGAGGCTCGCGTGCGTGAGCGCGGCGAGGATGGGGAGCAGCGCGCCGACCGCGATCAGCGTCCAGCGCGTGCCGGCGGCGTGGATCAGCAGCGGCGCGCTGACCGCGCCGATGGCGACCGTGGCGTAGAAGAGGCTGTGCAGGACGCCGAAGACGCGCGCGAGCACGTCGCTCGGCGTTCCGCGTTGGAGGATCGTGAAGCCGCTCACGTCGCAGACGATGTTGGCGAAGCCGATCAGCCCGAAGGCGACGAGCGCGGCCGCGGTACTCGGAACGCCGCCGAGGAGCATGAGGGGCCCGCCCGTTCCGGCGACCGCGATCCCGAAAGTCGTTGCCAGCCGGCGGTGGCCGACGAGCGCGAGCGAGATGATGCCGCCGATGACGCCGCCGACTCCGACCGCGGTGTTCAGGTAGCCGACGCCGCTCGGGCCGAGGTGAAGCAGCTGCAGTGCGGAAACCGTGATCAGCACGCCGAACGCGCCGTTCACGAGGGTCTGCGCGGAGAAGAGGCCGACCACCAGCCGCAGGCGCCGGTCGCGCCCGATGGTACGGAAGCCGGCGGTCGCCTCGTCGAGCAAGCGCGGCCGCTCCTGGGTGAGCGGCGGCTCGGTGATCCGCAGGAGCGGGGCGAGCATCAGCGCCGACCAGAGGAAGGTCGAGGCCGTGACGACGAAGACGACCCAGACGCTCGAGACCGAGAGCAGGATCCCGCCTAGGGCAGGCCCCACGCAGAAGCCGAGGCCCTCGAGCGTGCTCGAGCTCACGTTGGCCGCCGTCAGCTCCTCGGGCGTGCTCGCGAGCGAAGGGAGGAGCGCTGCCTGTGCGGGTTGGAAGGCGGTGGTGATCACGGCCACGGCCGAGGCGAGCACGTAGACCGCCGCGACCGGGGCGTGAGTGAGCACGCAGGCCGCCATCGCCGCGAGCCCGGCGGCGCGCAGCAGGTCCGCCGTCAGCATCACGGGCACGCGCGGATAGCGATCGCCGAGCACCGCGGCGAGCGGGGAGGAGACCGCCGCCGGCAGCCAGCGGATCAGCCCGATCAGGCCGACGGCCGAAGCGCCGCCGTGGCGGTAGGCGAAGACGACCAGCGCGATCGTGTACGCCCAGCTGCCGATGATCGAGCCGCCCCAGGCAAGCTGGAGGCGGCGCAGAGCGCGGTTGTGAAACACTTCCCGCGCTGCGCGAAGTGAACCCCGCAGGTGCTCCCGCATTCGCTCCACGGACGCACAATTACAGGGCAGATTGCGTTTTTGAAGGAGTCGTGGAAGATTTCGACCACGAACTCCGTCAGGTGATCAGGTTCCGGAAGTTCGAAGAAGGAGGAAGTTCGATGGAAGATCAGGACCGCGAGACCCGGATCGACGAGGACGTCGAGGGCCACTCGAACAAGGGCCATAACCTCGGCAAGGACGAGCAGGGCGAGGACGTCGAGGGCCACTCGCACTACGCCCCCAACAAGGGCGCCCCGAACAAGGGTGCCGCGGACGAGGGCGACGACTTCGAGGGCCACATGCACAAGGCCGCTCCGAACAAGGGCATGCACAAGGCCTAAGACCCAGGGCTTAAGAGCTCAGCCCTAGTGAGAGGGAGCCGAAAGGCTCCCTCTCAGCGTTCCCGGAGAAGTTTCCCGAGCGCGTCGAGCAGTTGTAGCGCGGCCTCGCGCTTCTCCTCGTCTGCCTCGTCCAGCCGCGCCGCGAAGCGGGCGAGCGGGCCGGCGGCGCCGCCCTCCTGCTCGAGCACCGCACGGGCCGCGCGGGCCTTCTGCAGCAGGTCGAGCGCGATCGCCGCCTCGCTGGCGAAGAGGCCCAGGAGCTCCATCTCGGCCAACGAGAACGCCGCGTGTTGCGGCCGGTCGAGCACCTCGAGCACGCCGAGGGCGCGATCCTCGTGCAGCAGCGGGACGGCCATCAGCCCCTTGGGCACGAAGCCCGTCGACTCGGCGGTCTCTCTCGAGAAGCGCGGATCCTTGTCGAGCTCCTCGACGACGAGTGGCTGCCGCGTGACGAGCACCCAGCCGGCAATTCCGGTGCTCGAGGGGAACCGCTTGCCGATCAGCTCGTCGGCCCCCTCGCCGGCGACGGCCTCGAAGACGAGCTCGTCGGATTCCTCATCGAAGAGGAACACCGACGAGGCCCGGGCGCCGAAGATCGCCCGTGCAACCTCGACGATCGACTGCAGCAGCTCGCGGTAGCTCTCCTCGGATCCCAGCGCACCGGCCGCAACGGCGGCTCTGAGGTCGCTCATCTTCCTCCTCCCACGTTGTTCGCGATCAGGTAGAGCACGCTCTTCAGCTGGAAGGGCGTCAGCTCGGGGTGCTTGGACATGATCAGCGCGCAGATGCCGCTCATGTGCGGTGTGGCGAAGCTGTTTCCCGTCGAGAGGATCGAGCCGCCGCCGAGCCAGGCGATCTCGACGCCCACCCCGCGCGCGAAGAACTCCACCGGCGGTGACGGGTTGTAGAAGAACGTCAGCGGGTCGGTCTCCTCGTGGCTGCCGACCGAGATCACCGACGAGAAGCGCCACGGATAGCTCTCGACGGGCATGTTGTGGGCCGACGCGACGAGCACGGTGCGGCGGAAGTACGCGGTGTCGGCAAGCTCGTGCAGCAACTCGGCGAATTGCCGCTTCGTGGTCGAGAGACTCATGTTGATCACCTCGAAGCCCTGGTCGACGGCCCAGCGCAGGCCCTCGAGGAGGACCGGGCCGCTGCCCTTGAAGCCGGCCCCGAGGACGCGCGCGCTGTAGAGGCTGCAATCGGGCGCGAGCTGGCGCACGATGCCGGCGCACGCCGTGCCGTGACCGCAGAGGTCGCCCTCGGTGTCCTCCTCGAGCTCGATCTCGTCGTCGTCGCCGCGGTGGAAGGCGACCGCTGCGTCGATCTCGCCGACCCGCGGGTGGCCGGTTTCGATCCCGCTGTCCAGGATGCAGACGCGCACACCCTTGCCCGTCGCGCCGCCGAGGGCCCAGTCGCGCGTGACGCTCTCCGGCCAGTCGACGCCGATCGCGATGCGGTCCCCGGCGCCGGCCGGGAGGCTCCACGCAGGAAGGTCGGGAAGGTCGGCGGGCTCCTGGGCCACGCGCGGATCGTACGGCGGCAGCTAGTCGTCCGCCAGCAGGCGGCGGACCTTATCGACGACGCGAGGCTCGGGCTCGACGCCCTCGGCCTCCAGCGCGCGCTCGAGATCGGCGAGCACCGTGGCGCGGTAGGCCGCGTCGGCCTCGGCCCGTGCGACGAGCTGGTCGAGCCCGCGGCGGGCGTTCGGGAGCTCTTGAGCGGCGCGCACCCAGCCTTCAGGCGCCGGGGGAAGCAGCCCGATCAGTCGTCCCAGTCGCTGTTCGTCGTAAGCAGTCATCACGTCACCTGTCCACGAGACGGAGCGGGGGATGCATTTCTTCCCTCGAACGCGTCACGAAGCTTGTCGAGGCAGCGCGAGAGGCGGCTGGCGATCGTCCCCGCGGGCAATCCGAGGCTGTCGCCGATCGTCCGGTAGCTCTCGTCACGCGCGAAGAAGCGGTCGAGGATCTGCTGACAGGTCTCGGGAAGCTCGCCCATCGCCTCGTGCACGTCGAAGGCATCCTCGAGGGACGTGAGCACGTCGTCTGCGGCCACTTCCGGAAGCTCGTCCAGGTCGGCGTCCGACTCGCGGGAGCCGACACGCAGCCGGTCTATGCACAACCGGCGAGTGAGCTGCGCGATCCAGGGGCGCACGAGCTCGTCCTCGCGGAGTGTGTCGAGCCGCTCGTAGACGCGCGCGAAAACCTCCTGGAAGACGTCCTCCGCATCCTGTTGCGGGAGGCGGAAGCCCTGCACCGCGATCGCGTAGACGTAGCGCGAGAACCGGTCCACGAGCTCGCGCCAGGCATCGTCGTCCCCCGCGCGGCAGCGTGAAACCAGCTCGGCGTCGTTGACCGCGTGCGCGGTCAGCTCTGG
>JAWVDY010000060.1:0-6400 GCA_033856995.1 Gaiellaceae bacterium | reverse complement strand
CGCTCGGTGAGGACGTCCACATCGGGTCCCGGGACGCCGAGCGGGCTCGTGAGCGCGCGGTCGAGCTGGGAGTCCAGGGCGGCACGAACGAGGAGGTCGTCCAGGGAGCCGACCTGGTCGTGCTCGCGACGAAGTCGAACGCGGCCCTCGAGACCGGCGCTTCGCTCGCCGAGGCGATCGGCGACACGCCGGTCCTCTGCGTGGCGAGCGACCTGCGCTTCACCGACATCGGGATCGTGCCCGGGCTCGAGGAGGGCTCGCTCGCCGAGGCGCTCGCTCGGCTCCTGCGCGCGCCCGTCGCCTCGGGCCTCCAGACTGTCTCGGCGATCGACCTCTCGGGGCCGGAGCTGCCCGACCAGGACGCGCTCATCTGCGGCGACGACCCGCGGGCCAAGCGGATCGCGCTCGACCTCGCCGGGAGGATCGTCGGCGGCCGTGCCATCGACGTCGGCCCGCTCGCCAACTCCCGTGCGCTCGAAGGCATGACCGCCGTGATCCTGAACGTGAACAAGGAGTTCGGCGTCCACGCGGGCCTGCGCATCACCGGCCTGCCGTGATCTCGATCCGACCGGTCGAGGGTCTGCCTGAGGTCCGCGAGGGCGACGACCTCGCCGCGCTGGTCGCCGAGCGAGCGGCGCTCGAGGACGGCGACGTGCTGGTGGTCGCGCAGAAGGTGGTCTCGAAGGCCGAGGGCCGCGTCGTGCGGCTGGCCGAGGTCGAGCCATCCGACCGGGCACGCGAGCTCGCCGGCGGCGAGGATCCGCGTCGGCTCGAGGTGATCCTGCGCGAGTCGGCGCGAATCGTTCGCAGCCGGCCGCCGCTCGTGATCGCCGAGACGCGGCACGGGTTCGTCTGCGCCTCGGCCGGGGTCGACGCCTCGAACGCGCCCGAGCCGGAGACGGTGGTGCTGTTGCCGGTCGACCCCGACGCGTCGGCAGCGCGCCTGCGCGAGCGCCTGCTGGAGCTGACCGGCGCCGAGGTCGGCGTGATCGTCAGCGACTCCTTCGGCCGCGCGTGGCGTCAGGGGACTACCGACGTCGCGATCGGGCTGGCGGGAATCCGCCCGCTCGTCGACCTGACCGGAGTCCGAGACGCGGCCGGCTACGAGCTGCACGCGACCGTGATCGGTCTCGCCGACGAGCTGGCAGGCGCCGCGGAGCTCGTGTGCGGGAAGACCGAGGGAGTGCCGGCAGCCGTGATTCGAGGCGTCGACGCGCGCGGCGAAGGCACTGCCCGCGACCTGGTGATCCCCGCCGAGCGCGACCTCTTCCGCTAGCGCTGCCGCAGCGCGGTCCCGTTCAGGATCTCGCGCACGATCCGGTCGGCGGCGAGCGCGGTGACGTCGGCCGAGCCGACGGCGGTCGGGATCACCTCGACCACCTCGGCGCCCACGAGCTCGAGCCGCGACGCCACCTCGCGGCACGCCCAGAGCAGGTCGGCGCTCGTCATCCCGCCGGGCTCCGGCGTTCCCGTGCCGGGCGCGAACGCGGGATCGAGCACGTCCACGTCGACGGTCAGGTAGACGGGCCCCTCGCCGACGAGCTCGATCGTGCGCTCGACCACCGCGGCGATTCCGAGCTCGCGCACGTCGTGCATGAAGAAGCTCGTGATCCCGCGCTCGGCCTGCCACGAGAACTCCCGCTCGCCGGGCCAATAGCCGCGCAGGCCGATCTGGGCGTATCGCGTGGGCGTGACCCTGCCGGCCTCGACGAGGCGGAACATCGGCGTGCCGTGCGAGAGCTCGACGCCGAAGACGTCGCGGCCCGTGTCGGTGTGGGTGTCGAAGTGGACGAGCCCCACAGGGCCGTAGCGCTCGGCGACCGCGGTGATATCGGGCTCGGCGATCGAGTGGTCGCCGCCGAGCACGATCGCCAGCAGGCCGGCGTCGAGGACCTGGCCGACGAGCGCCGCGATCGCCGCATGGGTTCGCGGCGCGTCGGCGGGGAGCACGGCCGCGTCGCCGAAGTCGACGATCCTGAGCTGCTCGAACGCGTCGACGTTCGACTCGAGGTGCGGGCCTGGCGGGCACGAGGCCGCGCGGATCGCCCGCGGCGCGAAGCGGGCGCCCGGCCGGTCGGAGACGAGGTCGTCCGTCGGCGCTCCGACGATCGCGACGTCGAAGCCCGCGAGCTCGGCGGGATCCTGCGTGTACGGCGCGCCGCCGTAGGTGAGCAGGCCCGCGTAGTCGGGCTTCTCGCCGTACTGCCGCCAGCGCTCGAGCGGGTCGATCACGGCGCGATTGTCGCCTGCTGGGACGGGAGGCGCTCGCGGACGAGCCGTTCGGCCTCGCCGGTCGCGCGCGGGTGGGCGCCGACGCTGGCGAGGAACGATGCCTTGTCGAGCGCGTACAGGCGCGCGTTGGTCGCGGCCGTGACGGTCGCGGCGCGCGGCACGTTGCGGAGAAGCGCGAGCTCGCCGAAGCCTTCACCGCGCCCGAGCCGGCGCAGCGCGGTGCCGCTGCAGTCGACGTCGAGCTCACCCTCAGCGACGACATAGAAGCGGTCGCCCCGCTCGCCTTCGCGCACGACCGTCTCGCCGGCGGAGACGTTCGTCTCGACGAGTGCGTGCGCGAGACCCTCGAGCTCGGGCGCGCCGAGCGGGGCGAAGAGCGGGAGCGAGCGCAGCAGCGCGATTTCGACGACCGGCACCGGCGCGCGGCCGTCGATCTCGGCCAGGCGGCGGGCGGCAAGTAGGACCGCCAGCGGCAGCAGCGTTCCGACCCCGGCCACCGCCCAGCGCGCGCCGGCGAGCGCGACGAGGGTCGGCGTCAGGAGCGACCCGATCGCGAGGCCGGCCATCGAGACCCCTTCGAGCACGCCGAACACCCGCGCGAGCACGTCGGCCGGCGCCGTTCGCTGCAGGATCGTCCGGCCCGCCACGTCGAGCAGCGAGCGACTCGCTCCCGCCGCAGCCAGGAGCAGCAGCGCGCCGAGCGCCGTCGGCCTGGCCGCGAGCACCGCGAAGGCCGCGCCCCAGGCGACGATCCCGAGCAGGATCGGCGGCAAGAGGTGACGTCGCCCGATCAGCGCGACCGTCACGGCGATCCCGGCCACGCCGCCCGCCCCGAAGGCCGCGTTCAGGTAGCCGGCTCCCGAGCCGCCGAGGTGCAGCACCGAGATCGCGAGCACGACGTAGAGCACGTCGAGCGCGCCGATCGCGATGAACTGCGCGCCGAGCAGTCCTACGAGCGTGCGCGCGGCGGGCTCGCGTGCGAGCAACCGGAAGCCGGCGAGCACCTCCTCGAGCGCTGGTCTCGGGTCGCCGCCCGGCGGTTGGCCGTGCACGCGCGCCACGCAAGCGGCCGAGGCCGCCGCGATCACGGCCATGACCGCGAACACCCAGCCCGGCGAGGCGACTGCGAGCAGCACGCCGGCCGCCGCCGGGGCCGCGAGCACGCTCACGCTCTCGATCCAGCCGGACACGACGTTGGTCGCGGTCAGCTCGTCCGGGGTTCGCGCGAGCGCGGGCACGAGTGCCGACTGCGTCGGCCGGGTGACCGTGACACAGGTCGCGGCGACCGCCGCCAGCGCGTACGCGACGAGCGACGGAGCCCCGGCAAGGAGCGCGGCGGCGGTGGTTCCCATCGCGAGCGCCTGCGCCGCATAGCCCGCCGCAAGCACCCGCCCGGGCGCGTGCCGGTCGGCAAGCACCGCCGCGAACGGCGCGAACAGCCCAGCCGGCACGAGCTGCGCGACGGCCACTAGGCCCGCGGTCGTTGCGCCGCCCTGCTCGTAGGCGTAGACCAGCATCGCGATCCAGACACCCCACTCGGCTGCGTTGAAGCCGGCGAAAGCGAGCTCCACGCGCCGCAGCTCCGGGTTGCGGAAAACGCCGCCGAGGACCGGCCTGATCCGGCGCAGTGCGCTCACGTGTGGCGCGGCAGCCGCTCGGCCACCGCTTCGCGGATCACCGTTCCGAGCGGCGGGTAGCGCTCGACGAGCTCCTTCAGGCTCCCCTCCGGGAAGACGAGCAGGCGCAGCGCGGAGGTCGCTTCCACCGAGGCCAGCCGCGGATAGGCATAGCCGGCTGCCCACTCGAGCGCGCGCAGCTCGCCGAAGAAATCCCCGGGCCCGAGCTCCCGCGCCGGCTTGCCGTCGACCGAAACGGACGCTGTTCCGGCGAGGATCACGAAGAACTCCGAGCCGAGGTCCCACTGCTCGATCACCGGCTCGCCCGCGGCGGCCTCGCGCAGCGCCGCGTGGGCCGCTACCTGCGCGGCCTGGTCCGGTTCGAGCCCGGCGAAGAGCGCAAGCGCTCGCAGCGAGGGCAGATCCGCCTCGGGCACGCCCGGCCAGCTGCTCACGATCGGCGGGTGACGCTCGAACTCCGGCGCGCCGGCCTCGGGCTCGGCGGTCTCCAGGAATGCGAGCACGCGCTCGACGTCCTCGGCGGTGCTCTGGTGGTTGAGCACGCAGAGCCGGAGCGCCAGGCGGCCGTGCAGCCGCGTCGAGGACACGAGCCCGGTGCCGCTCCGCTCGAGGGCGGCGGCGACGCCGGCGTTTCCCTCCTCGTCGAGGTCGCGCCGCCGGAAGCAGACGACGCCGAGCGACGGCGGCGCCATCAGCTCCAGCGCGTCGCTCTCCTCGACCCGACGCGCTGCGAACGCGGCGAGCTCGAGCGTGCGGCGGATCGCGGTGCGGAAAGCGCCGACCCCGAAGAACCGGAGCGAGACCCAGAGCTTGAGCGCCCGCGCCGAGCGCGTGAGCTGGAGGCCGAGGTCGGAGAAGTTCACCTCTCCCTCGTGGGCGCGGGCGTCGTGCAGGTAGTCCGGCAGGATCTCGAACGCGGAGCGCAGCACGCGGCCGTCGCGGACGAGCACGCAGCCGCATTCGAACGGCTGGTAGAGCCACTTGTGCGGGTCGAGCGTGACCGAGTCCGCGTGCGTGAGGCCGGGGAGGAGCGCCGGGTCGGCAAGCGTCGCGAAGCCGCCGTACGCAGCGTCGACGTGCAGCCAGGCGCCGTGCTCGCGGCAAAGCCCGGCGAGCTCCTCGAAGGCATCGACCGAGCCCGTGTTCGTGGCGCCGCCGAGCGCGACGACGCAGAACGGGGTCAGGCCGCGGCCGAGATCGGCCTCCATCGCCGCGCGCACGGTGTGCGGCGAGAGTCGGAACGCCTCGTCGCTCGGTAGCACCCGCACCTGCTCCGACCGGAAGCCGAGGATCCGGGCAGCGCGGGCGATCGACGAATGCGCCTGGTCCGAGACGTAGAGGACGAGGTCGTCGCGCATCGGGCCGGCGAGCGCTTCGCGCGCGCACGCGAGAGCGGTCATGTTCGCGGCCGAGCCGCCGCTGACGAGCGTGCCCGCCGCCTCTTCCGGGTAGCCGATCCACTCCTTGAACCAGCCGAGCACCTCGAGCTCCACCTGGCTGGGCCCGGCCGACTCCATCCAGGAGCCGACGTAGAGGTTGCAGGCGCTCGCGATCAGGTCGCCGAGGGCGCCCGGCCACGTGCCCGCGAAGGGAATGAAGCCGAAGAAGGTCGGGTGGCCGTCGCGGCTGGCGAGGGGCAGGACGTCGCGGTCGAGTCCCGCCAGGATCTCGTCGAATGGCTCCGGCTGCTCCGGCGGCGGCCCGTGCAGTCGCTCCCGCATCTCGGCCGGCGTGGCGCGCTGCAGCGGCGGACCTTCGCGGGCGAGCCGCTCCACGAGCAGGTCGATCGTGCGGTAGCCGAGCTTCCGCATGGCCTCGCGCTCGAGCGCGAGCGGATCGCCGTCCTGCTGACCCGCTGACACGGTCGCTGCATCCTCGCATTAGGGTCTGCCGAGTGGAAGTCGTGCTCGTCCGGCACGGGGAGACCGAGTGGAGCCGGGAGTTGAAGCACACGGGGCGAACCGACGTGCCGCTGACGGAGGTGGGGGAGCGGCAGGCGCGCGTGGTCGGCGAGGCGCTGCAGGGCCGCGAGTTCGCGCTCGTGCTGTCGAGCCCTCTGCGGCGTGCGCTCGACACGGCCCGGCTCGCCGGCTTCGAGCCCGAGGTGCGGGAGGAGCTCGCGGAGTGGGACTACGGCGAGTACGACGGGCAGCGCACGGTCGAGATCCGCGAGGAGGTCCCGGACTGGACGATCTGGCGTTACGGCGCGCGCGGGGGCGAGAGCGTGGCGGACGTGAGCGCGCGTGCCGACCGGGTGGTCGAGGAGCTGCTGCGCTCCGAGGGGGACGTGCTCGTCTTCTCACACGGGCACCTGCTGCGAGTGCTAAGCGCGCGCTGGCTCGGGTTGGACGCGGCCGACGGCAGGCTCTTCGCGCTCGATTCGGGGACGCTGAGCACGCTCGGCTTCGAGCGCGAGCAGCGGGTGATCCGCTCGTGGAACGCGCCCGTTTCGGGTTGACGCTGGACCAGGGGCGACCGGACGCGAGCGGGGCCGTTCGGTGCCGGCGTCCACGGCGTCAGTGCTCGATTCT
>JAWVDY010000059.1:0-14555 GCA_033856995.1 Gaiellaceae bacterium | reverse complement strand
GAAGGCAACGTTGGGGACAGCCCTTGGGGAGAGGTTTGAGGGCCACCGAACGCCGAGCGCACCGCGTCCAAGCAAGAAAAAAGGCCATTTGCTGGCCTTTTGCAGAGCCCTCTGACGGACTCGAACCGTCGACCCCCTCCTTTCCATGGAGGTAGTCGTCTAGGGTCCTGACCGGGCGCATGCCCCCGACAAGAATCGAACTTGTGCATGCGGTTAGGAAACCGCTGCGCATGCCGGAGCACGACCACCAGCTGTCGTAGCTGGCCTTGATCCGGGTGACCCCCAGCTGTGGGAGGTGGTGGCGGTGGCGGTGTTCTCGACGTCCGCGTGCAGCTGGAGCCGCTTGGCGACGGTGTTCTCGACCACCCACCGCACGAGCAGGATCAGTGCCCGCGGCGCGATGCCGCGGCCGGCGACCCAGTAGCCGAACTCGGTGCGCTCGGCCTCGAGCCCGCGGAAGCCACAGCCGCCGAGCAGCTCGCTGGTCTGCGCGTCGAAGGCGCCGACGTTCCCCGATCCCTCGGCATTCCGCTCGGGCTGATGGGAGATGAACTCGCGCCCGTCCTTGTTCGTGTACGGGAACGGGATCATCGGCAGCCGTAGTGGAGCGTCTCGTCGTTGCAGGCCTCGACGAGCGCCGGCAGGTCGTCCATGGTCCACGGTCGCAGGGTCACGACGCCGTCCGTCAACACCTCGAACAGCTCCACCGGCTCGGCGGTCAGATCAGCCTCCGCTCGGCCGCCCAGCGCGTCAGCTCGTGCCGCGACGAGAGCTGGAGCTTCCGCAGGACGCTCGACACGTGGGCCTCGACCGTCTTCACGGACAGGTGGAGCCGCGCCGCGATCTCCTTGTAGCGGTAGCCGCGCGCGATCAGCTGCAGCACCTCGCGCTCGCGCGGCGTCAGCTCGTTGAGCTCCGCGTCGTCGCCGACCCGGTCGCCTTCGCGGAACGCGTCGAGCACGAAACCGGCGAGCCGCGGCGAGAAGACCGCATCGCCGTCGGCGACCCGCGTCACGGCGGAGGTGAGCTCGTCGCCCGAGATCGTCTTCGTCACGTACCCGCGGGCGCCCGCGCGGATCACGCCGATCACGTCCTCCGCGGCATCCGAGACCGAGAGCGCGAGGAACTTCACGCCGGGCCGTTCCTGCGACACACCGGCGATCACCGCCTCGCCGCCGCCGTCCAGCAGGTGGACGTCCAGCAGGACGACGTCCGGATCGAGCTCGCGGATCATCGGCACCGCCTCCGCGACGGATCCTGCCTCGCCGACGATCTCGACGGCGTCGCCGAGCTCGCCGCGTACGCCGGCACGGAAGAGCTCGTGGTCGTCGACGAGGACGACGCGGCGCTTCACGGCTTGCTCCGGGGGAGCAGGAGCTCGACCTCGGTGCCCTCGCCCGGCGACGAGGTCACCGTGGCGCTGCCTCCCGCACGCGTCATGCGGCCTTCGATCGACTCGGCGATGCCGCGACGGTCTTCGGGCACGGCGCCGCGGTCGAAGCCGGCTCCGCGGTCGCGGACGAAGACGCTCGCCCGCGCGTCGTCGGCCTCCGCATAGACGTCCACCTCGTCCGCGCCCGAGAACTTCGCCGCGTTCACCATCGCCTCGCGGGCAGCGAGCACGAGCGGACGCAGATCGTCGGTGAGCTCGCAGTCGCCGCCGCTCGCCAGCTCGACGCGCACGCCGTGCAGCTCCTCCACCTCGGAGGCCGCCGCTGCAAGCGCACCGCTCAGGGTTCCGCCGAGAGCCGTCGTCCCGTCGCCGTAGAGCCAGGAGCGGAGCTCGCGCTCCTGGCGCCGCGCGAGCGAGCCGACGCGGCGCGGCTCCTCCGCGTGCCGCTGGATCAAGGCAAGGGTCTGGAGGACGGAGTCGTGCACGCGGGCGGCGACGTCCGCGCGCTCCTCCGAGCGAATCCGCGCAGTGCGCTCGGAGTCTCGCTCGACTGCGAGCCGCCAGAGCCAGGGGCCGAGGATGAGGAGGAGTGCCGCGGCGACCGCTCCCGGAGACGCGAAGCCGACGGAGGTGCCGCCGCCGGTGAGGAGTACGACGCCTCCCGCCATCGCGAGCCCGACGCCGACCGGCGGAACCGCGGCGCCCGGACGCAGGCCACCGCGTCGCCAGATCATCGCAAGGCCGACGCCGATCATCGCGATGGCGACGACCGCAGTCCAGCGCAGCCCGATCCCGCGCAGCAGAGCGACTCCGGCGAAGAGAAGCAGCACGGGCGCGAGTCGCGACCGCTCCGACGTCCACGCCCAGATGGCGAGGTAGAGGAGGATTCCTGCGCCGCCCGCGAGCGCGAGCAGCGCGAAGATGAAGCGGACGAGGTTGGCGTCGAGGCTGAGCGCGGCCGCGATCCCGCCGCAGACGCCGGCGATCAGGCGATCGTCGGCGCTGCGTGCGAGTCGCGGGACCGGCATTCCGGTCAGCCCGTCGCCCGGTCGATGTCGATCTCCCCGACGCCCACGTTCGCGTCGACGACGAGCACCGGCCCGCCGGCGGGGGTCGACGGCGCCTTCCGTCCGGACTCGACGACCTTCCAGCCGCTCTGTTCCTGGCCGAGGATCTTGAGATCGCCGACGTGGCCCTTCACGTGGTAGGCGACGACTGCGTTGCTCGGGACGACGAGGTGGACGCGGCCGAGCCCGACTCGGAGCCGGAGCGGCGTCCTGCCGGCCGGAAGCGCCGCGTGCGACATGTCGAGCTCGAGCGTGCCGATGCCGAGCTTGTACGCCTGGTTCAGCTCGGCGGGCGAGGAGATCCGGTAGGTCCGGTCGCCGACGCCGTCGCCGAGGTTCCCGATCGTGGCGACCGCGACTGCCGCGGACGCCACTGCGGCGACGATCAGCGCCGCGAGCACGCCGAGGAAGACGCGCAGGGTACGGCGTCGCCCGCGTTCGGCTCGCCGCTGACGCCAGAGGATGATCGCGCCGACGACTGCGAGCACGACCCAGACGCCGTCTCCGCTCGGCCAGAGGTCTTTGTTGCCGACCAGGATCAGGCCGGCGAGCGCCAGCAGCCCGAGGCCGATGACGGCCCACGGCCGCTCCCGACGGGTCCGCAGCACCTCCGCTGCGATCGACTCGTGCTTCCCCTCCTCGGGAAGGATGAGCCAGCCGGCGACGTAGACCAGGAGCCCGGAGCCGCCGAGCACGGTGAGGATGATGAAGCCGATCCGGAAGATGATCGGATCGAGGTCGAAGTACTGGGCCAGGCCCCCCGCGACGCCGGCGACCTTGCGATCGGTCCGGCTCCGCTCGAGGCGGCGGGCCTGCGGTGCACTGTGTGATGTGGTTTCTGTCATGGGTCGAGCCTGCCTGGGCGCGGGGCGCGTGCCTATCCGGAATGTCCCTGGTCCGACCCTACAATCGACCCGTGGCCGAGAAAGTGATCACGGACAACCGCGTGCGGTCGTCCTTTATGGGGCCGGAGTAACCGAGTTTCGGTCTCACCGTCTTTCTGTCACCGGCGACACTTTTGCTGAGTGGGTCGCGTGGAGGCGCTCTCCACGCGACGGGTCCTCTGGACGGGCTTCGTTCTGAACGGCCTACTCGCAATTGGACTTCTGGTCGTGCTTATCGGACTCCTGACCGGCGACACCGGGATCGGCTGGGACTACGCCGCACACATGGCTCAGGCGGACCGACCCGCGCTGGCGGCCGCGGACCCGTAAGCTCAGAAGCGCCCGCGGCGAATCTGCGCGATCGTCGCGTATGACGTCGGCAGAGCGAAGAGAAAGCCGAGCGTCGCGGGAATCCAGGCGCCGCTATGCGCCGCGACTACCGCTACTGCAATCCCCGTCAACGCCGCGGCCGACCACCGTCCGCCGGAGATCGCCTCGCTCCAGTGACGTTTCCTCTGCCACTTCGGCCGGATCCCGAAGATGCCCCGCACCGCGAACACGACTGCGCCGAACGCGACGATCGCGATTGTGACGAAATGTCTGGCCAGCACGAGATCAGCATCGGCCGCGCTCGCGGCGGCTTGATGCGAGATCATCCCGCAGCGCTCGCGCTTCGGCGGCACGCAACCGGCGGCAGCCGGTCGCAACGGATTCGCTTGTTTCTGCGATTTCGAGGGCCGGTCAATTTGCCGCTGATTGCCACCCGTTGCAACCACGGGGCTCCATAAGGGCGCCATCCGCGGCTCTGCGGGGTCGACCGTTCGACGTTCCTCGGCGTTCGTGAACAGGCAACAGACACGTTACTGTTCGGACTTCGGTTCGAGCTGCAGTAGCTCGCGAGCTGCGACTGGCCTGGTTGGCCCACGATCTGACCGGCACCCGTGCTGTGCTCTCAGGCGGTCCCTTAGAGCGGGCCCTGACCCCCTGCTCCTCTAACCTCATGCGCGCGAGCTTTTCCAGGTAGGGTGGATCTGCGCGTAGGACCAGCGTCGAAGCCGCCGAGGCTCGAGGATTCTGCGCCCTCCCCGGGCGACAAAAGGACGAAGACTTCTGTCGCCCCGGGGGCACCAAGTAGAGGAGGAAGATGAGCACGTTGCCTCTCGTTTCCGGCTTGACGCCCAGGCTCGAGCATGCCCTGGATCTCGAAATTGCGGCCGGGCGCGAAGCTTCGCCGGCCGCCGGGAGGCTCCACAGCCCTCTTGAGCAATTCCAATGCGCCGCTTGCGGCTACGGGGCGAGTGTCCGGATCGTCCCTGAGCGCTGCCCGATGTGTTCCGGGTCGGTCTGGGACCACCAGCCCTGGCGGCCATTCACGCACCTCGACCAACAACTGCCGTGACACGGGCTCAGGGTTCGTTAGCCGCCTTGGCCTCCGCTTCCATTCGAGCGAGGCGAGTGTAGTAGTCGGGAAACTCCTTCAGATGGGCGAGCGCAATCTTGCCTGTCACCACCGGATCGCCGTCGGTGACGTTCGTCAATAGATCATGGAGCCCGTGCTCCAGTTCGACGTCCATCCCCATGCGGAACTGCTCGACATCGAACGGCGCCGCGCTCCAATCGATGCCGATCTCCTCGCCGATCCGCCGCGCCTCTTCCTCGCTGAAACTCGCGCGCTCCGTCATCTCATTCTCCTCTCGGCCAACGCCGGACGCCTCCTTGTTGGAACCACACCGGCACCGTCGTGTGGGCCGGCGTTCTCTCGCCAGACTGGACAGGTGGTATCCCTCCGCTAGCTCGCCCCTAGCGGGACTGCAGCGAGTCCGCGGATGATGGCCACCGGCCGCTTCGACTCCGACAGCACTCCGCGCGAGACGCTGCCGAGTAGCACACTGGCAAGGGTGCCGTGGCCGCGAGAACCGACGACGATCAAGTCGGCGCCCTGCGAGTCGGCGTAGGCGACGATCTCGTCGACTGCGTCGCCGACGAGTAGCTTCGAGCTTGATTTGACGCCCTGGCGAGCGGCAATCTCTTCGACGTCCTCGAGTGGAGCAGAGTCGAACTCGTCGAGCTCATGCGGGACGTGCGGAATCGCTCCGCCCATGCCGTAACCACTGGTCGGGACGATGTCGAACGCGGGCGCGACGTGAACGAAAATCACGTTCGTCTCATGCTCGGCGGCGAGCTCGATTCCGAAATCGACGGCTTGGGCCGAGGACGCGGAGCCATCGGTAGCGATCACGATCTTTCTCATCTTGGCCTCCTTGAAGTGAGATCTGTCTCGCTTCCATGATCTGGCCGAGCGCGCCCTCAGCTATCCGGGGCAGCGCCGATCTCGCGTGCGTAGTTGGCCGCAGACCTGCTGCGCGTGGGACGCACCGGCGGTACATGATGAAAAGCACAGGCGAAGCGGACGAGGCCCGCCAACGTGAGCTCGGGAGAAGCCCGGCGGCGCCTGGAAGGCCTTGCCGACAGTACTGTGGAGGTAGCGTCGAGTGTCAGCTATTGGCTTGGCGCGGTTTCCTCCGGCGACGCTGCCGAGTTGGAGCAGACTTTGCGGCAGACGCTGCTCAGCCTGGTCGGCGGGCACACCTCGACTACGGAAAGCCACGCATGCCCAGAGCATCAGCGCAAATCGGGATTGTTTCGGGCCTGGCCGCAGCCGGGCTCGTGGGTTTCCTCGCCTACCGGCGGTGGCACCTGAGATGGGGCTCGACCGATGAAGAGGTCCATGGATGCCTCCCCGGCGACGAGCTCGTTATCGAGCCAACCTTCAACGCGACCCGCGCGGTCACCGTGAAGGCCAGCCCGGACGCCATCTGGCCGTGGATCGCGCAGATGGGCTACGGACGGGGCGGCTGGTACACGTACGACCTTCTGGACAACCTCGGCCGCCGCAGCGCGGACACGATCATCCCTTCGCTGCAGGGCGTCGAAGTCGGCGACGTTATCCCGATGGGGCCGGGCGGCGCAGGCCTTCGGGTCAGGGATTTCGTGCGCGGCGAGTGGTTGCTGTGGTGGGACGGGGCCGGCCGCAGCACCTGGCTTTGGAGCCTTACTGAGACCGCTCCCGGGCAGACCCGGCTGGTGACCAGGATCCGCACGCGCTACCGCTGGACGCACCCGTCGATCCTGTTCGCGCTGCTGCTGATGGAACCCTGGGATTTCCCGATGATGCGGAAGTGCCTGCTGGGCATCAAACAGCGCGCCGAATCACAGCAGGTGGCGATTTCCCCTGCTGACCGTCGACTGAAGGCGGCTGGCTGATGTCGGTCGGCTCGTTCGTCCGGGCTCGTGACGGACGAGGTGGGATGACGGCCGGCCGGCCCTCTTCGGGCCTGACCACCTGTTCTAGTCTGCCGCAAATCGAGATAGGAGATGGCAATGGCACTCGGGGACGAGGTCGACGAGATTTTTAGACGCGAGGTGAAGTCTCTGCCCGCTTACGCAAAGGCGCAGGCCGCGACTGGCTCTGGGCTGGCGCCGCCGGTCGACGAGATGAATCAGCTGCTCATGGGCCTTGCAAACGCGGCACAGCGTGCCTTCCACCTGCTCGCCGAGCGCATCGAGGGCGCCCAGGCCTAGGCCGACGCACGAGAGGGCCGATCACCGTTACTTCAGCGTCTTCAGGTAGGCGACGAGGGCCTTGAGGTCGGCGTTCGAGATGATCCCGCCCCAGTGCGGCATGCTCACGATCGGGGCGCGCCCGAGCACACTGCCCGTCCGGATCATTTGCGTGATCTTCTCGTCCGTGCCGAAGTCGTGGCGGAAACCAGTACCCGAGAGTGGGGGGATCGCTTTGTCCGGTGCCTGCGGATTCGGGACGCCACCGAGTCCGTTGGGGCCGTGGCAGTTGATGCAACCGTCGCGCACGTAGAGCGCGGCGCCCGCCACTGCGAGTCCCTGGCCCTGCGGGACCGGTACCGCAGTCGCGTCCGACACGGCGGGCAGGCCCGCGTGAAGGTAGCTGACGAGCTCGTTCACCTGCCGCGTCGAGATCACGGCCCCCCAGACGGGCATGTATGGCTTCTTCGGGTTCGCCGACTCGCCGAGTCCGTGGTCGATGATCTTGCGGAGCTGCGCCGACGTTAGGGCCTTGCCGACCGCCGCCAGCGCGGGTACGTCAGGAGAGACGCCGCCCGTTCCTCGGTTGCCGTGGCACTGGCCGCAGGCGAACTGGACGAAGACGTGGGCGCCGGCGGCAACCTCGGGTGACACGGAACCGCCCCCGGTCGGCTCCGCCGCTGAGCCGGCGACCGTGACGGTCTGCGTCCGGTTCGTGTAGTGGCCGGCAGCCCAGGCGACGAGGCCGACGGCGACGACGAGCGCAAGCCCAACGCCCAGGAGAACCAGGACGAGTTCGTTACCGCGCTCCTTCATCTAGTCCACCCTCTCTCGTCGTGACGCTAAAGATCTAGAGAGCGTTGCACGGGCCCAAGATCTTGCAAGCGCCGTCATGAGAAAGCCCCAGAGGTCGGAGGAGGGATCGGGCTGTCGGGGGCCGGGTTCAGGGTTTAGCACGCCGCCTCTCACACGGCCTCTCTCTCCGACTCCTTTGATGAAAGCCGTTCTGCGCGGGCTTTGATTCCGAGCAACATCCTCCGCTCCATGATCAGGGAGCCAGGTTCCATCGGCAGCATGCCGATGCGTGCGGCGAGCGTCTGGAGGCGGAAGCGGTTGCGACTGATCAGCCGCGTGGCGCCGTCGTCCTCTTGCAGCAAGAACGTCCAGACCCAGTTGCCGTCCTCGGAACGCCAACAGAGCACACGCCGCGGCTCAACCAGCTCGAGTCGCATCCGGCTCGCGCCGAAGCTGATGGTGTCGCCGACCTCGGGATGCTGGAACTCGGGCAGGACGCGGGCGACGCTATGCATGTCGAGGCCGAGCAGGTTCTCGATCCAGTCGTAGGTGTAGGCGCCACCGCGAGGCGAGGGACCCATCTGCGCTAGCCACGGCCAGACCGACGCGGCTGGCGCATCTATCGCGACCGCGCGTGTCGAGACTCCATTCGCGTTCTCGAGCAGCTCGTCCCCTGGCAGGCGGGCGGCGGCTTCTTCACTGGTCGCGCCCCAGGTCAGGATCGGTCGGCGCAGGAGCGGATAGAGGGCACCGAGCGCGGCGATCAACGCGAGAGGTGCCATGCGCGCGTGGCGGGAGCTCAGTGTGGGCGGCATGGAAGCAGCCTAGTCGGGTCGCTAATTCCTTCAAAAGCGCGGCACTTGGGTCGCGGCGAACTCAGCCCCGGCAATCGGCGCTACGATGGTCGCGACGCTTACCCGCGCGGCGATCCCCGAAAGGGAAGAGCGGACGAGATACCTGCCGCGCCGGCTCGAAGTCGGATTACCGCTTGCTGATGAGAGCGGGAGACCTCTTCTCGGGAGGACGCGCCGAACAGACTCGACGGAATCCCCCGCCGTGACGTGAGGAGCGCAAGTCCAAAGCTGGACCCGCTCGAGGAGAGTTACATGACACCATCCGTTTACCCACTCCAGCTCGAAGGCGAGCTGGACTCGCAGCTCAGCCGCGGGCTCTGGCTCGTCAAGTGGCTGTTGGCGATTCCGCACTTCATCGTGCTGTTCTTCCTCTGGATCGCGTTCGTCGTCGTGAGCGTAGTCGCCTTCTTCGCGATCCTCTTCACCGGGCGCTACCCGCGGGGGTTGTTCGACTTCAACGTCGGCGTCCTGCGCTGGTCATGGCGTGTCGGCTTCTACAGTTACAGCGCGCTCGGCACCGATAGATACCCGCCGTTCACGCTCAAGGACATTCCCGACTACCCGGCCCGGCTCGAGGTCGAATACCCGGAATCCCTCTCGCGCGGGCTCGTACTCGTCAAGTGGTGGCTGCTCGCCCTGCCGCACTACCTGGTTGTCGCGGTCTTTGCCGGCGGCGGCTGGGCGGCATGGTCGGGCCTCGGGAACGGTTGGATGTGGAGCTCGGGAGGTCTGGTCGGCCTGCTGGTCGCGTTCGCCGGCGTCGTGCTGCTTTTCACCGGCCGCTATCCCAAGTCCCTCTACGAGTTCGTGCTCGGCATGAACCGCTGGGTCTTCCGTGTTGCCGCCTACTCCTCGTTGATGACGGATGTGTATCCCCCGTTCCGACTTGACATGGGAGGAAGCGAACCGCCGGCTGACGCCGCTCCCGTCACAGTTCCGCCAGCGCCGGCGCCAGCAGTCTCGTAAGGCGCCAGTCTGGAATGGCGGTTCCCGCACGCAGGCACCGTCTGCCTTCCGGCCGTCGGTGCCTGCTGCCCGCCTCTCAGAGGGTCTGAGGGTGGGCGAGTGACACCTCGGAGGTGATCGCCATCCCGGCTGCAGGCGGGTCGGGCTCAACGGCGCTTCGCTCGGAGTTCGCCCCTCCACGGCGCGCAGAGCGCCGTGCGGGCGCGCTTTTGCGGGAAACCCGAATGCGAATTCGTGGAAGCCGCCGATGTCCCCCGGCCTCCCGCGCGCGAGAGTGCGAGAAAGTCGAAAGGAGAAGCTATGAAGGCGCTTGTGTATCACGGCCCCGGGAAGCGATCCTGGGACGAGATCCCGGATCCGCGCATCGAGCAGCCGACGGACGTGATCGTCCGCATTGGCTCGTCCACGATCTGCGGGACAGATCTCCACATCCTCAAAGGCGACGTGCCCGAGGTCCAGCCGGGGACGGTCCTCGGCCACGAGGCCGTCGGCACCGTCGTCGAGGTCGGCGACGCCGTCACGACTCTCGAGCTGGGCGACCGCGTGCTCGTCTCGTGCATCACCTCGTGTGGGCGCTGCCGCTTCTGCAAGGAGGCGCGCTACGGCCTCTGCACAGGAGGCGGCGGCTGGATCCTCGGCCACCTGATCGACGGCCTGCAGGCCGAGCTCGCGCGGGTGCCGTTCGCCGACACCTCCGTCTACAAGGTGCCGGACGAGCTGACCGACGAGCAGGTCCTATTCCTCGCCGACATCCTCCCGACCTCGTTCGAGGTGGGAGTGCTGAACGGCGGCGTCCAGCCCGGGGACACGGTCGCGATCGTGGGCGCAGGCCCGATCGGCCTCGCGGCGATCATGACGGCCAAGCTCTACACACCCGGGAGGATCGTCGCGATCGACCTGGCACCGGCCAGGCTCGAGAAGGCGCTCGAGTTCGGCGCCGACGTCACGATCGACAACAGCACCGAGGACGCGGTCGAGCGCATGATGGCGCTCACCGGCGGGCTCGGGGCAGACGTGGTGATCGAGGCGGTCGGCGTGCCCGAGACGTTCGAGCTCTGCACCGAGCTCGTCCGGCCCGCAGGGCGCGTGGCGAACGTCGGCGTTCACGGGCACCCGGCGACGCTCCACCTCGAGAAGCTGTGGCCTCGTGACCTCACGATCACGACCGGCCTTGTGGACACGTTCTCGACGCCGAGGCTGCTCGACCTGATCGCCGCCGGCAGGCTCGATGCGACGCCGCTCGCGACCCACCGGTTCGGGCTCGACGAGACGATGGAGGCCTACGACACGTTCGCCGCCGCGGCCGAGACCGCCGCGCTGAAGGTCGTCCTAGAGGCCGTGCGGTCGCCGCTGGCGCCCGCGGAGCGTGAGCTGGTAGCCGTTGGCGCGTAACCCGACGGAGCAGGAGGTAGCCGGAGCTGTCGACGTCATCCTCAAGGACGGCGGCACGCTCCGGCTGCGGCCCCCCGAGGCCAAGGACGCAGACGCGGTACTCGCGTTCCTCTCGGGCCTCTCGGAGCGGAGCCGCTACCTCCGCTTCCACGGCATCCGGCAGCTGGACGAAGGGCTCGCCGAGCCGCTGCTCGAGCCGGACTGGGTCGAGCGCGGGGCGCTCGCCGCCTGGCTCGGCGACAGCGTTGTCGGGCTCGCGAACTACGTGCGGCTGCGGGATCCGTCCACCGCGGAGGCCGCCTTCGTCGTCGCCGACGGGGAGCAGGGTAGGGGCGTCGGGACGCGCCTGCTCGAGCAGCTCGCAACACGCGCGGCCGCCACCGGGGTGACGCGCTTCGTTGCCGAGGTGATGGCCGAAAACCGGGCGATGCTGAGCGTCTTCGCCGAGACGGGCTTCGAGGTCGGGCGCGAACTCGACCGCGGCGAGGTCGAGGTGAGCTTCCCGATCGAGTCGACTGAGCTGTTCCAGACCCGCGTCGAGGAGCGCGACCACGTCGCGGTCGTGGCCTCGCTACGGCCATTCTTCGAGCCCGCGAGCGTGGCCGTGGTCGGCGCGTCGCGGCGGCGAGGCTCGATCGGCGGCGAGCTCTTTCGCAACGTGCTCGAGGGCGACTTCCAGGGCGCGACCTACCCGGTCAACCGCGGCGGGGAGGCGGTCGCGGGCGTGCGTGGCTACGGTTCCATAACCGACATTCCGGACCCGATCGAGCTTGCCGTGATCTGTGTACCCGGCCCGCGTGTGCTTGATGCCGCGGAGGAGGCACTGGCCAAGGGCGTGCGGGCGATCTGCGTGATCTCGTCCGGGTTCGCGGAGACGGGCGCCGAAGGCCGCGAGCGCCAGGAGCAGCTGCTCGCGCTCGTGCGCGCCCACGGCGCGCGGCTGCTCGGGCCGAACTGCCTCGGCATCGCCTCGTCCAAGCCGAAGCTGAACGCGACATTCGCGCCCAGGGCGCTGCCACCCGGACGGATCGGCTTCTCTTCCCAGTCAGGCGCACTCGGGCTTGCGCTGCTCGAGCAAGGCTCGACGCGCCTCGGCTTCTCGGCCTTCGTCTCGATCGGGAACAAGGCCGACGTCTCCTCGAACGACCTGCTCGAATGGTGGGAGGACGATCTCGAAACCGACATCGTGCTCCTCTATCTGGAGTCGTTCGGCAACCCGCGCAAGTTCGGGCGGCTCTCGCGCCGGGTGGCGCGGCGCAAGCCGATCCTCGCGCTGAAGGCCGGCGTGACTGCGGCCGGCGCCAGGGCGGCGAGCTCGCACACCGCCGCGCTCGCAGGTTCGGAGACCGCGGTCGACGCGCTCTTTCACCAGGCCGGCGTGCTGCGCGCCCGGACGCTCGAGGAGCTCATCGACGCCGCCGGCCTGCTCTCGAGCCAGCCGCTGCCGCGAGGCAGGCGCGTGGGGGTGCTGACCAATGCCGGCGGCCTCGGGATTCTCTGCGCAGACGCGTGCGAGGTCGAGAAGCTCGAGCTGCCCGATCTCTCCGAGGAGACGCGTGCTGCGCTCGCCGAGGTGCTCCCCGGCGACGGCAGCCTCGCGAACCCGGTCGACATGCTTGGCTCCGCGACGGGCGCCACCTACGAGCGGGTGATCCCGCCGCTGCTTGCCGACCCGAGGCTCGACGCACTGATCGTGCTCTTCGTGCCGCCTGTAGTCGCCAGCGCCCAGGAGGTCGCCGCCGCCGTCTGCCACGCCGTCGAGGCGGCAGGGTCGGACAAGCCCGTTCTCGCGGTCGTGATGAGTGCTGAAGGCACGCCGCCGGAGCTGCTCGGATCCGACATTGCCAGCTTCTCCTATCCCGAGTCGGCGGCACGAGCCCTCGGACTCGCCGCCGATCGCGCGCATTGGCTACGCCGGCCGGTGGGAACCTTGCCGGAGCTGGAGAGGATCGACCGCGATGCTGCGAGAGCAGTTGTGGCGGCCGCGGGCGACGGGTGGCTCGACGCGGCGCAAACCCGAGCGCTGCTCGGCGCTTACGGCATCCCCCTCGTCACCGAGCGCACGGCCGCGAGCGTGGACGATGCAGTGACGTTTGCGGCGGAGATCGGCTTCCCGGTGGTCGTCAAGACCGCGGCTCCCGGCGCCCATAAGACCGAGACCGGAGGCATCGCGCTCGACCTGGCCGATGCCAAGCAGGTTCGGGCGGCGGTGGAGCGCATCGGCGGACCCGTGGTCGTCCAGCAGTACCTCGAGGGTGGCACCGAACTCCTCGCGGGCGTCGTCCAGGATCCGGTTTTCGGCCCGCTCGTGGCCTTCGGTCCGGGCGGGGTGTACGCGGAGCTGATCGGCGATGCGGCCTTCCGACTGGCGCCGCTCACCGACGTGGACGCCGCGGAGCTGGTCACCGGCGGCAAGGCGGGGCGGCTCGTCGCCGGCTTCCGCGGCGCGCCTGCGGCTGACGAGTCGGCGCTTGTCGACCTCGTCCACCGCCTCGGCCGCCTCGCCGAGGACGTGCCCGAGGTGAGCGAGCTCGACTTGAACCCGGTGATCGCGGGGCCGCACGGCTGCGTGGCCGTCGACGCGCGGCTGCGCGTGGTCGCGCACAGCGCCGAGCAGGGACTGAAGAGCTGGTGAGCGCGAGCACGTCCCCCACCGGGGTCGACTTGTATTGGCTCCCGCTCGGCGCCGGCGGTCGCTTTGTGCGCCAGAACGGACGGATCTACGAGGCGATCTCGGCCCGGCTCGCAAGGCGGCCCGTGTGCAACCTCTACCACTCGGCCCTCGAGGTGCATGCACCAGAGGGCCGGTTCGTCATCGAATCGGCCCCGATCCGCAGGGCTGACGGTCCCGACCGTGGGGTCGTTGCGGAAGGCGCAGTCGGCACCCGCTTTGCCGGTCGTCTGCGGATCTTTCGGTACGAACTCCGCTTCTGGCGCGAGGGCTGCATACCAGATGTTGCGGAGGCAGTCGATAGCCCCCGGCACGTGACGGACGACCTAGCGGCCGCGAGCAGGGTGCTCGCGCTTGCTCCCACGGTGCCGACACCGGTGTGGGGACGCGACGAGTTGCACGCGGGGGAAATGTGGAACTCGAACTCGCTGATCGCGTGGCTCCTCGCCCGCAGCGGTATCGAGGTGGACTCGATTCTGCCGCCGCAGGGCGGCCGGGCACCAGGCTGGAACTCCGGGCGGGTGGTCGCGCAGCGCGTCGAGTAGCTTCAACACACGCTAGCTCGGTGCTCTCCCGGTGAGCTCGCGGCCGGACGACCCGTCTTCGGTGGCGTCTTCGCCTAAGCCAGGTCCCGCGCTTGACGCAGCGGCTGTAAGGAGGCCGCGAGTTGCTCGGAACCTGGTTTGTGTTGGCGACACCGGCGCCCGGATTCGAACCGGCTGTACCCGACTCAGATAGCAGTTGCCCGAACCGCTTGCACGCACCGCGAAGGGGTTGCCGGAACCGCTGCTGCCGCAGGTGCTGGTGGGCACTGGTGCGAAAGAATGGGATGTCTCCCCGCCCGATGTCGAGACGACCCCCAGCTGGGAGTTGGCGGTTCCAGCCCGGCCGTATAGCGCCACCTCGCTCGACGCCACGCCGGTCATGGGCTCGGTAGGCACGCTGCGGCCCTGATGCACGTGGCCTGACCCG
>JAWVDY010000058.1:0-3537 GCA_033856995.1 Gaiellaceae bacterium | reverse complement strand
CCTTCCCGGTCGACCCGTCGATGGTGATCGCCTGGTAGACGCAGGCTTGGTTCTTGTTCGTCGAGCCCGTGGCCTTCTGGGTGATTGACGCCGAGTACGCCGCGGTCTGGGTGAGGCCGGTCATCTTTCCGGCGCTCTGGTAGACGATCGCGACGTTGTCAGCTGTGGAGCTCGTCTGGCTGATCGTGCACGACGACGACAGCCCTGTCGTCTTGATGCACTTCGCCGTATTCGCCGCAACCGTTGCGGTGGCCACCTGCACCACGGCGCAGCTCGCCGTCGAGCAGCTGAACGTGTTCTTCCCGCCGCGCTGCGCGACCTGGACGACTGCATGCCGTGTCGACGTGCAGCTCCAGCCCTTGCCGGGGCAGCGCGCGCCGGCGTAGTTGTGCATGCCGCGCTGGATCACCGCCCCTCGCGGGTTGACGTGGATCGAGCGGAGGTAGTGGATCACCGCCGATCTCGTGGAGACGTCGACCTTCGACGCCGTCCGAATCTTTCCGGTGCCGGCCCCGGAGCCCGAGACCAACACGACTGCGGCGATGATCGCCGCCAAAATACTGAGGCTCCCCTTAACGTGCACATGCCCTCCTCGCTTAAAGCGGCCCCATCCCTCGGGTGCCGCGACCGCAGGTCCGCAGACGAGCTTAGGAGAAAAAGCGGAGTTTTTCTAGGGCACGGTTGGCAACGGCGCCATCCTGTAACCAGATCCGCCGTTCAACTCGGCCAGACAGGGCGTTCTGCCCAGGCCGCGAGGCGGGCTACAGCCCGGCGCAGCTCGTCCGCGCTCAGGTCGAACGGCTGCGCATACGGCACCTGCGCGACGGCTGCCGCCGGGTTGCGGCTCTCGAGGGCGTCGAGCACGTACCGAACCGGCAGCCCGTGCGCGACGACGAGCGCCATCGCCTCGGGCCGCTCGAGCAGCTCGCCGTAGGCCGCGACGTAGCGGGCCACCGTCTGCGCACGGCTGTCTCCGCCCCCGGGCGCCGGCTCCTCGGGGCCGTGCGTGTGGGCCCAGGCTCGGTAGTCCGTCAGCGCCCGTCCTTCGAACTCCCCGAAGCGGATGTCGTTCAGCCCGGATAGCACGAGCCGCGGCACCTCTCGCCCCTCGAGCGCGAGATCGGCCGTCTCCTGGGCGCGCTGGAACTCCGAGGTGACGCAAAGATCGATCAAATCGCCGGCGAGCGCGCGGGCGAGCTCGCGCGCCTGCTCGCGACCTACCTCTGTGAGGGCACAGGGGATCCTAGGATCGCCGTTCGTGCGGCCGACGACGGAGAACTCGCTCTCGCCGTGCCGGGCCAGGATGACCCTCCTCATCGAATCACCCTAACGGGGGAGGTCCTTCGGCCTACCGGCTCCGATCATGTCAACTACAGGCAACGCGGGCCGCCTTCGAAGTCTCTCCGCAGGGGCTCGGGGAACATGCTCGCCGCATAGGCTCGCGTCATATACGAACGGCCTCCTTGGACAGGGGGCCGTTCTCGTTGTCGGCGCTAGGCTTGCGAGCGCGCGGGCGTAGCTCAATGGTAGAGCCCCAGCCTTCCAAGCTGGTTACGCGGGTTCGATCCCCGCCGCCCGCTCTTTTCTGGAGCGCTCGACGAAACGGCCGCTACACGGCTTCCATGTAGGCCACGCCGAGTTCCCTCAAGTGTTCCTCAACCGCCATGCACGTCATGCGGATCGCCTGCGCGAGGTCGTCTTCACGATCGCTCAGGTTCGGCAGTACGCGGTGGCAGGCGTCGAGGAGTTGGGTCAGGCGCTTGACTTCATCGGTCATGAAGCCATTTTTCCGCCTGAGCGGGAACGCCAAACCGCGTTTCGTCAAACCCTTTTAGCCGACGGGCGGGTCGTCGGCCAGCGGCTCGATCCCCGCGGCGGTCGGCTCGATGTCGCCCGACTCGAGCGCGGCCACGATCGCCCGCACGAGGGCCAGGCCCTCGCTCTCCTGCTCCGGCAGCAGCACCGTGTTGACCGCGGCGAGGTGCGCGTTGCCGATGAAGAGCTCGACGTCGACCGTTCGCAGCTCGCGCTTGGCGATGTAGGGGTCATCAGGCACGCCGACGCGGACACGCACGTGGCGGCCGTCCGGAAGCGTGGCGGTCTTTTCGACCGGTCGGCCGTTGAGGCTCACGCCGCGGAGATTACTCGCGCGCGCGAGGCCGTGGACGTCCGACGGCTGCGCGATGCTGCGCGCGTGATTCCGGAGCGCCTGGTCCGGTTCCGGCTGCGGACGGTCCTCGCCCTGCTGGGGACGGTCATCGCCGTCGCCCTCGCACTCGAGGTGATCTGGATCGCGCGGCACGTCCTCACCTGGATCCTGATCGCGCTCTTCCTCGCGCTCGCGCTCAACCCGGCGGTCGAATGGCTGCAGCGGCGAGGCGTGAAGGGTCGCGGGCTCGCCGCCGCGATCACGTACCTGATCGCCCTCGTTGTCGTCGCGGCGATCGGCTACACGTTCGTCCCGACGCTCGTTCACCAGGTGAACGACTTCGTCCAGAAGCTGCCGAGCTACGCCCACGACGTCACGCACGGCCGCGGCCGGCTCGGCTTCCTGGAGACGAAATACCACATCCAGGAACGGATCCAGAAGGCCGTCAAGAACGGCGGCGCGACGAAGGTGCTGGGGCTGTCCGGCGCCGCGTTCTCGGTCGCGAAGGGCGTGATCACGATCGTGCTCGCGACCGTCACGATCCTGTTCATGACGTTCTTCATGCTGCTCGAAGGCCCGACGTGGGTCGACCGTTTCTACGGCCTCTTGCCGGCCGAGTCCCAGCCGCGGTGGCGCAAGGTCGGTCACGACATCTACCGCACGGTCGGCGGCTACGTGACGGGCAATCTGCTGATCAGCCTGATCGCGGGCGGCCTCACGACGATCGTCCTGCTGATCATGGGCGTGCCCTATGCCGTCGCGCTCGGGCTGATCGTCGCGATCCTCGACCTGATCCCGCTCGCGGGCGCGACGATCGCAGCGATCCTGATCGGGATCGTCGCCTTCCTCCACTCGATCCCGGCCGGGATCGTGGTCGTCGTCTTCTTCGTCGTTTACCAGCAGATCGAAAACCATCTGCTGCAGCCGGTGATCTACGGCCGCACGGTGCAGCTCTCGCCGCTCGCGGTGCTGATCTCGATCCTCATCGGGGCAGAGCTCGCCGGGATCCTCGGCGCGCTCGCGGCGATTCCGGTGGCCGGGTCGATCCAGGTGGTCTTCCTGGATTGGCTCCGAAACCGGCATGACCGCTCGACTGCGGCCCTCTGATCCCTCGATCGATGGATTGCTGCTCGCACGGCGTGAGCCGATCGCGAGCGTGTGGGCCAGAACACGAGAATCCTTGCGCTGTTGACGGTGCTGGTCGCCGTCGCGGTCGCGCCTTCGGCCGGATTCGCGCACACGCGCGGCAACACGTCAACCGCGGCGCAGCTTCAGGTTGCCCTCCTCACGCAGATCAACGGGTTCCGCGCCGCGCACGGGCTCTCCCGGCTCCGCGTCTCTCCAGCCCTCACCGTCGCCGCCAACGCGCATTCGACCCAGATGGCGCG
>JAWVDY010000057.1:0-10723 GCA_033856995.1 Gaiellaceae bacterium | reverse complement strand
CCGCTCGCGAGAGGGGGCGGTCGTCGCCATCAGCGCTTGAGGAACGTCAATCGGTATTTGCCGATCTGGAGCTCGTCGCCGTCGTCGAGCGCCGCCGTTTCGACGCGCTTGCGATTGACGAAGGTGCCGTTCAGGCTCCCCTGGTCCTCGATCCGGAAGCGACCGTCGGCCTCGACGAGGATCGCGTGCTTGCGCGAGACGGTGACGTCGTCGAGGAAGACGCCGCAGTCCGGCGAGCGGCCGATCGTGGTGCTCTCCCCCTGCAGCGCGAACGTCTCGCCCGCACGGCCGCCGCCCGAGCGCACGACCAGCGCGGGGCCCTCGGCGCCGAGGTCTTCGAGCGTCAGCGCGGCACCCTCCTCCACCTCCTCGGGGGTGTAGCTCATCGTCGTCTCGGAGCCGGGCTCGTCCTTGACGAGCAGGGCACCGCAACGCGCGCAATAGTTGGCGGCTTCCGGGTTCTGGAACCCGCATTCGGGACAGTAGACATGGCTCATCCGACCGCCTCGCTTCCGCGAGCCGCGATGCGGTTCTGCCCGGCGCAGGCAGAACTTCGGCGAAACCAGACGCGTAGCGTGTGGGACATCTACCCCTCGGAGGACGGGGCGGCCTTGCCGGCGAGGATGGCGGCGAGCTTGTCGACGTCCACCTGATCGAGCACGCTCTTCCCCCCGGTTTCCCGGAGCCGCGCCTGGAGCTCCGCGCGCAGCAGGTCAATCTTCCCGTGCAGCATGCGCCGCGTGTACGAGACCTCGAGCTCTTCCTTGGTCAGGTCGTCGATCAGACCCTTGAGGTCGTCGTCGGAGAGGGAAGCGAGATCGGGAAACGGTTCCACGTGAGCCTTTCGTCCGCAGGGGGCGCTCCGTAGTCAAGCAGAACGAGCCCGAAGGGTCAACCTTAGCTTGAGGCTACTGCAGCGGCCGTAGCGCCTTCGGTCTGCATGATCTCCTCGACCAGCTCGCGGAGCTCGCGCTCGAGCTCGGCCGATACCTCCTCCGTGGCGCCCTCCGCGTAAATGTGCACCAGCGGCTCGTCCGGGTCCGGCAACACCTGCGCCCAGCCGCGCTCGTCGAAGACCTTGATCCCGTCGAGCAGGTCGACCTCGCGGTCGCGCAGGCGCTCGGTCACGACACGCATCACCGTTCCCTTGAGCGACCACGGGCACGGCACCTGCCGGTGGACGAGCGTGCTCGCGGGCAGGTCGGCGACGAGCTCGGAGAGCTTTCGTCCGGAAGGCGCCAGCAGCTCGAGCAGCTTGCACAGGCTCGCGACAGCGTCGTAGGCGGGCAGGAACTCGGGGAAGACGTAGCCGCCGCCGACAGCTCCGGCGAAGATCACGCCGTCCTCGGCCGCTGCCTTGGTCAGGTCTGCCAGCGAGGCGGGAGTGCGGATCACCTCGAGCTCGCTTCCCGCGACGAGGTCGTCGACGTGGCTCGTCACCGTGATCGGAAAGGCGAGCTTGCCGTGCCTGCCATCCGAGCTGATCAGGCGCAGGAAGAGCAGGAGCGCCTGCTCGACCGGAATCTCCCGCGCCTCCTCGTCGATGAGGAAGAGCCGCTCGCCGGCGCGGTCGAAGACGACTCCGAGATCGGCGCCGATCGCCGTCACCAGCCGCTTCGCCTGCCCCACGGTCTCGCGCAGGCCCGCGGGTGGCTGGGCCCCGTCCGCTGCAAAGCCGTGCGAGCTCACCGCCTCGACGCCGAGCGGGCCGAGGAGGAGAGGCAGCACATAGGAGGTCGCCGAGTAGCCGTAGTCGACCACGATGCGGTAGCCGCGGGCGCGGATCGCCTCGGCGTCGACGCTCGCGAGCAGGTCTTGCGCGTAGCCCTCGCGCACGCGCGCGGGGTAGGTCACGCCGCCGACCGCGTTGAACGCCGCTCGCCGGAGCTCGTGGCGCGTGAAGTGCTTCTCGATCTCCTTCTGCAGCTCGGCGGTGAGCTGGATTCCCGGCTGCTCGTAGAACCGGATCTCGATCATCTCTGGGTCGGCATGGCTGACCCCCACGTGGAAGCCGGCGTCGTAGCCCTGACTCTTGAGCAGATGCCGGCTGACCGCCGCGGGCAGCACGCGCAGGTCGGCGACGTCGACGCCCGTCGAGTTCAGGCCCGAGATCATGGCCCGCTTGACCATGCGACAGGCCGACGGCGACTCCCGGCTCGCTACGACGCGCGCGCCTCGCTTCAGCGCCGTCCCGAGCGCGGCCGCCAGGCGGACGGCGGTCTCGGGCGTCAGGTCGACGTTGACGAGCCCCGCTACGCCCTCCTTGCCGAAGAGCTTCGATGAGGCGCGGGACTCCCAGATCAGGCTCTCGTGGATCTGCGCGCCGGTCTCGACCTCCTTGTACGGGTAGATCCGCACCTGCGGCATGACCGCGCTCTGGGCGCCGAGGGTGACCTCGTCGCCGATCGCAGCACCCTCGTGCACGTGGGCATGCGCCCGGATGTCGCACGAGCGGCCGACGACGGCGCCCTCGACCCGCGCGCTGCGGCCGATGTGCGTGGCCGCGTCGATCACGGAGCGCTCGGTGCGCGCACGCTCGAGCAGCGTCACGCTCGAGCCCAGCACCGAGTAGGGGCCGACCGTCGCGTCGGGGGCCACGCGGCAGTAGTTGCCGAGGTAGGCCGGACCCTCGATGGCGTCGAGGTCGTCGACCTCCACCCCCTCCCCCAGCCAGACGTTGCCGCGCAGCCGGATGCCGCGGATGTCGAGGCGCACGCGCTCGTCGAGCGCGTCGAAGTTCGCCTGCCGGAACTGGTCGAGATTCCCGATGTCCTGCCAGTAGTCCTCGAAGACGTAGCCGTAGAGCGGCCGTCCCATCTCCAGCAGCAGCGGAAAGAGCTCCTTCGAGAAGTCGTAGGGCCGGTCGGTCGGGATGTGGCGCAGCACCTCCGGCTCGAGCACGTAGATGCCGGTGTTGATCGTGTCCGAGAAGACCTGGCTCCACGACGGCTTCTCGAGGAAGCGCTCGACGCGACCGTCGTCGTCGGTCACCACGATCCCGAACTCGAGCGGGTTCTCGACCGACTTGAGGCCGATCGTGACCGCCGCCTGCTGCTCGCGGTGGAAGCGGATCAGATCGGTGAGATCGACGTCGCAGAGCGCGTCGCCGGAGATCACGACGAAGGTCTCGTCGAGACGATCGCTGGCGAGCCGGACCGAGCCCGCCGTGCCGAGCGGAGACTCCTCGACCGAGTACTCGATGCGCATCCCAAGGCTGTCGCCGTTGCCGAAGTGACTGCGGATCGCCTGCGGCATAAAGGCGACGGTGACGATCACGTCCTCGAGCCCGTGCTGCTTCAGGAGCTCGAGGATGTGTTCGATGCACGGCTTCCCGACGATCGGCACCATCGGCTTCGGCTGGTTGGAGGTCAACGGCCGCAGCCTCGTGCCCTCGCCGCCGGCCATCACGACCGCCTTCACGTTCTCACCTCCCGCTGTGCCTTCAGGAGGTAGCCGCCCATCGCGACCGCGGCGAGCGCGACGCCGGCCCAGAAGACCCAGAGCGGCCAGTCGGTGCCCCGCCGCGTGACCATCACGAAGCCGAGCGATGCGTACAGCAGCCAGGTCGCCGCCTTGCCGGCGAAATTGACTGCGAACTCGTAGCCACGGCCCACGACGAGCTTGTACCCGGCGACGAGCGCTACGTCACGTGCCGGGATCGCGAGCGCGATCCACGGCAGGCGGCCGGCGTGCCAGAGCAGGATCACCGCGGCATCGATCATCAGCCGATCGGCGAGCGGGTCGACGATCTTGCCGAAGCTCGACTCGACGCGCCACCGCCGTGCGAGCCAGCCGTCGATCTGGTCGGTCGCCCCTGCTGTCCCGAAGACGATCGCGGCCGGCCAGCTGTGCCCGCCGTCGGCACTCAGGATCAGGACGACGAACACGGGGATCAGGACGAGCCGCGCGAGGGTCAGCGCGTTCGGAATCTGCGCGAGCGGGGCCGGTACGGCGCGGGCTGCCACGGTGAAAGGATACGGCGGTGGCGGAAACGCTCTCATTGCCAGGCTTCGTCAACGCCCACTCGCACGCTTTTCAGCGCGCGCTGCGCGGCCGGACGGAAGGCGACGACTTCTGGGGCTGGCGCGACGCAATGCTCGAGCTCGCGGCCGGGCTGACGCCGGAGCACGTTCGCACAGGCTACGTCCAGGTCTACCGCGAGATGCTGGCGGCCGGCTACACCGCGGTCGGGGAATTCCACTACCTGGGCCTTGCGGAGGCGCACGCGGCCGTCGAAGCGGCAGCAGAGGCGGGGATGGAGATCGTGCTCCTGCTCGCCGCCTACGCGCGCGGCGGGCTCGAGCGCTCGCGTCAGGAATCGGTTGCCGACTACCTCTCCCAGCTCGAGGCCGTGCGGGAGACAGGCGTGCGCGTTGGGCTCGCGCCCCACTCCGTTCGCGCGTGCCCGCGCGACTGGCTGGAGGAGCTCGGTGCCTACGCGGCTCGCGAAGCCTTGCCCCTGCACGTCCACGCCGACGAGCAGCAGCTTGAGATCGCGGAGTGCGTCGCGGAGCATGGCGTGCGGCCGATCGAGCTCCTAGCCGACACGGGCTGCCTCGGCCCGCACGCAACCGTCGTCCACGCGACGCACGCCGATGCGCGGGAGCTCGACCTGCTCGCCGAGAGCGGTACGCGCGTCTGCGTCTGCCCGACCACGGAAGCGAATCTCGGCGACGGGTTCGTGGCCGCGGAGGAGCTCTGCGAGCGCGGGATCGGCATCTGCATCGGCTCCGACTCGAACGTGCGCATCGACCCGCTCGAGGAGCTGCGCGAGCTCGAGGGGATCGCTCGCCGCCGGACGGGAAGGCGGAACGTGATCTCAGTCTCAGCGCTCCTCTGCTGCGGCGCGGACGAAGGAGGCGCCGCGCTGGGGCTCACGCGCTGGCCGGACGTCGGCGTGAACATCTCGCACGCGTCGCTCGCTGGTGTTGACCCACGCGAGGCCCACGCAGCCCTCCTATTCGGCTGTTCCGCGGAGGTGTTCTCGTGACCGCCTTGCTCGTCGGCTAACGCCTCCGGAACGGCTGGCGTCACGCGAGAAACTGCGGCACAATCGCACCCGCATGGCCGAAGAGGACGCCAAGAGAGAGATTGCGGCGCTCGAGCACGAGCTCCAACGCGCAAGGCAGACGGCGGAGAAGAACCACGCCGCCCTGAGCGCGCTCGACGAGCAGCGCCGCGAACGAGAAGGCCGCTTGGCAGTCGCACTGCGCGCGCAACATGATTTTGAGCAACGCCTCGAAGAGAAGCGGATCGAACTGGCACGTGCTGAAGCCGAGGCGGCGCTCGCGGTAGTGAGGCAAGCGCTTGAAGACCGCGATGCCGCAGCGGACGCGTTCGCGTCGGCGGTGCAGTTGGTTGCGCTGCGGCTTCAGGGGTTCGACGCCGCACAGGAGACGGCGCAAAACGCGTGGCAGGCCTTGCTGAGCAGCAGGACGGTCGAGCTGCCCGCCCTGGTTTCAGAGCTGCCGGACGAGGATCCGCACCAGCAACCGGAGATCGTTACTCAAGCGCTAGGAACGTTGACCGAGCTCGTCAAGCAACGTGTTGACCAGGAGCTCGAGCGCGACCTCATCGAAGCGGCCGCGCGCAGTCCGCTGGGTAACGACATCGCAAACCTTCCGGAGCATCTGCGAGAGCTAGCCCGCGCCCGTTTCTTCTCACTCGCGCGGGAACGGCGACAGAGCTAGTCGAACCTCCAGCCTAGAGGGTGCTAGTAGGCGTCCAACAGGGAACGAGGTCGAGCGGGCTTGAGACGCCCAAGCAGCGCACCGTAGCGGTGGTGCTTGCTCGCCACCAGGACGTAGTAGCGCGCGGGCTTCTCGACAAGCGATTCGAACAGCGTCCCGCTGGCAGTGACGCAACCCTGCCTTCGGTAGCGCTTCTCTAGCGCGAGCACGCTTCGCCCCGGCTGACCACGTCGTTTGAGCCGAATCGCGGCTCGGGTGGGGCTTCCAACTCTCGTGAGATGCGTGAACCTCCAGCAGACGGTCCCGGCCTTCAGCCTCAGCGCCACCTGCCCGCGGCCGTAGCGGGCACCGTGGCGCCTTAGCGACTTGCCGCTCAGGTGCGCCTTGAGGTGAAAGACCTGGAGTCGCTGAGGAGGTGGCGGCGGAGGCCCGCCAGAGAGGATCTCGACCTTCCAGGTCGGGTGGATCTCGTTCCAGCCGACCCAGCGGTCGTAGACGTAAGCGCCGGTCAGGCGGACGCGGGCACCGACGGGAGGTGTGGCGACTCTGAGTCCGCTGCAGACGGATCTGCATCCGAGCTGGTCGATCGGGACGATCTCCATGTGGATGCCGCCCTTGCTGCGGTTCTTGGCGTTCAGCATCGACGCGTACGCAGGGTCGCGCGCGACGGTGAAGGTCAGATCGCCGTCAGGCGCGACGTCGTGCGCCCTGACGACCTTGCCGACGAACGTCGCACATGCATTCACGACCTGTAGACGCGAAGGATCGTGGATGCCGGTCAGCGGGGAGCGGCAGACGGCGGCCTGTGGTGTGGCGTGTCAAGCGCCCGAGCGGTGCCCCAACCGTTACCGGCCGCGACCAGAAACAGCACTAGGACGACTATGTTCCTACGGGGACGCGCCACAGGACCCGAGTTCAAGGTAGTCGGGGCGCCGGACGAGCCAGACACGCCTGATGTACCTCGCTACTACTAGCGAAAGGAGCCTGACCCTCGTCGGCTATCCACAGACGGAAGCCGCATATACCGAGATTTTTCAGGCCCTCGCAAAAGTGGGTCCAAGGATCTCAGTAGCGAGGTCTAAACCGCCTTGAGAAAACGAGAAAAGATCCTTTTGCAGAGCCTTTTCCTAGTCGGGGCGCCGAGATTTGAACTCGGGACCTCTTGTCCCCCAGACAAGCGCGCTAACCAGGCTGCGCCACGCCCCGTCGGGACCGAACTCTAGCTCAGCGCCTCGTTAGCGATAAGCCTGCGCCAAGTTGGTGGGCGGGCGAAGGGTCAGCCAAGGCGTTTGTAGAGGCGATCGATCATTTCGGGCATTGCCTCCAGCTTCTGCGTGATCACGCGCAGGCGGTACTCGCGGAAGTGCTCCGGCGTAACGCCCAGGGCTTTCGCAAGCTGCGCGACGACCTTGTCCGACGGCACCGGGCGGTTGCCGTGCACGAGGTGGTTGAGGTAGCCGGCGGACAGCTTCGTCTTGTCGGCCAAGCCGCGGTAGGTGATTCCGGTCTCGGCCATCAGACGCTCCATCGTCTGCCCGAAGGGCTCCTCGCTGAACTTGCGGCGACGCGCCACTAGAGGATGCTCCCGAGCTCCGGGATGGGCACGCGGCGCTCGTCGCCGCTTGCGCGCTCGCGCACGTCGACGGCGCCGTCTTCGAGCGTCTTCTTCCCGACGGTCACCCGCAGCGGGAGTCCGATCAGGTCCGCGTCGGCGAACTTCTCGCCGGCACGGGCGTCGCGGTCGTCGAGCAGTACCTCGGCTCCGGCCTTGTCGAGCACGCGCGCTGCCTCGGCAGCCTGCTCCTCGGCTCCGGGGAGCGCGACGAGGTGGACGTCGTACGGCGCGATCTCCCGGGGCCAGATGATCCCGCTCTCGTCGTGGTGCTGCTCGACCGCGGCGGCCATGACGCGCCCCGGCCCGATTCCGTAGCTGCCCATCACGAGCGGCTTCTCGGAGCCGTCCTCGTCGAGAAAGGTCGCGCGCAGCGGCGCCGAGTACTTCGTCTCGAGCTTGAAGATGTGTCCGACCTCGATGGCCACCTGGAGATGTAGATGCCCGCCGCAGTTGGGACATGCGTCTCCTTCGCGAATTTCTCGCAGATCCGCGAACCGAGGCTCGTAGTCGCGCGTTGCCTGGACGCCGCGGAGGTGGACATCGTCGCGATTGGCGCCGACGACGTACTGGCCCTCTCGCAGCGCCTCGTCTGCGATCACGTCGACCGAGACGCCCACGGGCCCGATCGAGCCGCCGCTCGCGCCGAACGCCTGGCGGATCTCCTCCGGCTCGGCCGGCCGGAAATCGTGGCCGAGGGCTTCGAGGAGCTTCATCTCGTTGAGCCGGTCGTCGCCGCGCACCAAGGCGAGAACGACGCGCTCGTCGGCCACGACGGGCATCGCCTTCGCCGTCGCACGGGGGTCGACGCCGAGAAACTGTGAGACGTCCTCGATCGTCCGCTGCCCGGGCGTTTCCACCTCCTCCGGCTCCGCCAGCACCTCGGGGAAGTCCGGCTGCGACGGGCGTCCCTCCGCGATCTCGAGATCGGCCGCGTAGTCGCCGTTCTCGCAGGTCACGAGCGTGTTCTCTCCCGACCCTGAAGGCGCCAGAAAGTCCTTGCTGCCGCTGCCGCCCATGATCCCCGACTCCGCCGCGACCTCGTAGCTCTCCAGTCCGCACCGCTCGAAGATCCGTTTGTACGCTTCGGAGTGCTTCTGGAAGCTCTCGTCGAGGCCGGCCGCGTCACGATCGAACGAGTAGCCGTCCTTCATGATGAACTCGCGGACGCGCAGAAGGCCGCCGCGGGGACGCGGCTCGTCCCGGTCCTTGGTCTGAAAGTGGTACCAGATCTGCGGCAGCGTCTTGTACGACTGGATCTCGCGCCCGTGGAGCGCTGCTGTCTCCTCGTGGGTGAGCGGCAGGATGTAGTCACGGCCGGTCCGGTCCTTGAGCTTGAACAGTTCGGGGATCCCCAGTCGCCCGGTCGTTTCCCAGAGCTCGGCGGGCGTGAGCACGGGCATGAGGATCTCCTGGGCGCCGAAGGCGTCGAGCTCGTCGCGGATCACCTGCTCAACCTTCCTGTGGACGCGCCAGCCGAGCGGCATGAACGTCCAGAGGCCGGCCGCGACCTGACGGATGAACCCTCCGCGGACGAGCAGCCGGTGGCTGACCGCCTCGGCGTCAGCGGGATCGTCGCGAAGCGTCGGAAAGAAAAGCTGTGAGGCCCGGGCGATCATCGTTGTCTGCGCAGACTATTCCAGCGGAATGAGAGAGGCCTCCGCCATCGCCAGGGCGGCTGGCTTGGCCATCTTCAAACGCTTCGGGCGATGCATCCCGTCGGCGATCCACTCGTCGATCGCGTGGAAGAGCTCGTCGACGAGGATGTCCGAGGAGACCTTCTTCAGCACGCGGCCGTGCGCGTACACGAACCCGACGTCGCGGCCGCCGGCGATGCCGAAGTCGGCGTCGCCCGCCTCCCCCGGCCCGTTCACCGCGCAGCCGAGCACCGCGACCTCGAAGTGCTGCGGGTACCCGTGCAGCCGCTCCTCGACGACCTCGGCGAGCTGCTGGACGCCGACGTTGTCGCGGCCGCAGCTCGGGCAGGCGATCATCACCGGCCCGCGCTCGCGGAGTCCGAGCGCCTTCAGGATCTCGAAGGCGGTTTTGATCTCCTCGACCGGGTCTGCAGTCAGCGAGACGCGGAGCGTGTCGCCGATCCCGTCGGCGAGCAGGGCTCCCATCCCGACGGCGCTCTTGATCGAGCCGGCGAACGGCGTTCCCGCCTCCGTCACGCCGAGATGGAGCGGGTACGGCACCTTCGACGAGAGCAGCCGGTAGGCGCGGATCATCGTCGGCACGTGGCTCGACTTGACCGAGATCTTGAAGTCGTAGAAGCCGAGGCTCTCGAGCAGGCGGACCTCCTCGAGCGCCGCCTCGACGAGCGCCTCGGCCTGGTCGCGCTGCGCGAGCTCCGCGAGGTGCTTGGGCAGCGAGCCGGAGTTGGCGCCGATCCGCATCGGCAGCCCCGCCTTCTGGGCCGCGCGCACGACCTCGGCCACCTTCTCGGGGCCGCCGATGTTGCCCGGGTTGATCCGCACGGCCGCGACGCCTGCCTCGATCGCTCGCAGCGCGAGGCTCGCGTTGAAGTGGATGTCGGCGATCACGGGGATCGGCGAGAGCCGCACGATCTTCGGCAGCGCGTCCGCGTCCTCGCTCTTCGGCACCGCTACGCGCACGACCTCGCAGCCGGCGGACGCGAGCGCTGCGATCTGCGCCGTGGTCGCCTCGACGTCGTGCGTCTTCGTCAGCGTCATCGACTGCACGACGATCGGCGCTCCTCCGCCGATTTCGACGTTCCCTATCCGGATCTGGCGCTCACTCGCCACCCGATGAGTGTAGTGCGCCGTCCGTTAATGCCGCGTGATCGCGGGTCAGAAGCCGGCATGTATTGGCGGATGGCGCACTAGCCCCCGGCTATGTGTCCGATGTCGTTCGAAAGGCCGACGAAGAAGAGCAACAGCACGAGCGCGATGCCCACCGCGGAGACTCGCTCGTACACCGCGCGGCCAACGGCACGGCCGCGGACGCCCTCGACGATCGAGAACGCCATGTGCCCGCCGTCGAGCGGGAGTAGCGGCAAGAGGTTCAGCAGCGCCAGGGAAAGGCTGATGATCGCCAGCACCTGGAAGTACTCCCTGTAGCCGACCTGAACTGCCTTGCTCGACTGCTGGACAATCCCGACCGGCGTCGAGACGTCCTTTCTCCCCGACCCGTTGGCGAGATGGCTCAACCAGCTGCCCATCGCCTTCGTCACGAGCCAGGTGTCGTCGGCGGCGAACACGAGCGCCCGCCCCGGGCTGTACTGTTTGTAACGCACCGCCGCCGGGTGAAAGCCGAGCGTGTAGACGCCCTGGGTCTTCGTCGGCCGCACCGGGAGGAGCTCGTCGTAGCGGCCGTTTCGTAGGACTTAGAGGACGAGCGGCCGGCCGTTGCTGTTGCGGATCGCGTCCAGTACGTCCTTGATGGTGTAGGCCGGGAC
>JAWVDY010000056.1:0-7254 GCA_033856995.1 Gaiellaceae bacterium | reverse complement strand
GGCCGCGGCGTCGCTCGCCGCACGCCCGCGGGCGGAAGCGGCAGCTGTGCGCCGGATGCGGCCTCGGCTCGCCAGCACCGCAGTGTGAGGAGCGTCCATTTCACCATCGTCGTGGCAGCGTTCAACGCGGCCGCGACGATCGGCAGCGCAATTCGTTCGGTCCTTGTTCAGACGCGGCAGGACTTCGAGGTCGTGGTCGTGGACGACGGCTCGACCGACGGCACGGCGGAACGAGCAGCATCGTTCGGGGGCGAGCGCGTCAGCGTGAGAGTCGTCAGGCAACCGAACAGAGGGCCGTCGGCCGCACGCAACGTCGGCATTGCAGCAGCGCGCGGCAGCTATGTCAGCATCCTCGATGCGGACGACCTGTGGCTCCCCGAGTACCTGGACGTCATGGGCGCTGCCTTGGACGGAGATCCCGAGGCCGCGTTCGCCTACACCGATGCCTGGGTCTTCGACGACACCACCAGGCGAGTCAGACGAAGGTCTGCGATGGCGTATCAGCGGCCTCCGCTGGTCGTGCCGGAACCGCCGACCCTCTTCCTCGAGTTGCTCGAGCGGAACTTCGTGTACACGTCGGTCACGGCACGCCGTTCGGTGCTCGAAGCCGTCGGCGGGTACGACGAGACGCTCAGCACCGCCGAAGACTGGGACCTCTGGCTGCGGATCACCCGCGGCGGAGGCCGTGCCGTGCGATCGCCCGGTCTGCTTGCGATTCACCGCGAAAGACCCGGCTCTTTATCCAGCAACGGGATCGCGATGAGGCGCAGCAGCCGTGAGGTGTACAGGCGGGTGGCCATGGATGACACGGCTGACGACGAGACGCGCGCGTTGGCGCGACGGCAGCTCGAGCGCTCGGAGAAGGCGTTGCGACGGCTCGAGAATCGATCCCTGGCCGTCCGCCTCCGCGCCGCCGCGGGCTCCGCTAAGCAGAAAGCGGTCGGAGGGCGCGCTTGGTTCGGTCGTCCGCCGGACAAGGTGGAAAGCACGCTCCGTGCGGTGGGCGAGTTGCCCTGATCTGCGAAATTACTGGCATTCGTCCGGCGAGTTTCCTACTGTGCCGCGAGATGGAAGATTCTTGGACGTGGTTCCCGATGATCGCGTGCGCGTGGTTCGGCGCCAGCCTTGCGGTCGCGGTCTGCTGGAGCAAGGTCAGCGCACTTCGCCTTCCCAAGGTCGAATTGTTCGCCGGCGGCGTGACCCGCTACTCGCGCTCCGAACGCCTCAGGTAGGACTCGACCGCGCGGTCGATCCCGGTCTCGAGGTCGACGTGGGGCGTCCAGCCCAGCACTTCGCTCGCCAGCGCCGTCGCAGCCCATGAGTCCCGGACGTCTCCTGCTCGCGTCTCCTGCCGAACGATCTCGACGCGGCGGTCGAGCAACCTGCCGATTACTTCCGCGAGCTGATTCACGCTGGTCGAGCGGCCGGTCGCCACGTTCATGACCGCACCGTTCGCCTGCTCCGCCTCGGCTGCCAGAAGGTTTGCCTCGACGACGTTGTCGACGAAGGTGAAGTCGCGGCGTTGCTCGCCGTCGCCGTAGATCGGAACGGAGCGTCCCTCTGCGATGGCAGTCACGAAGCGTGGGATGACTGCGGAGTACTGGGATGTCGGGTCCTGGTTCGGGCCGAAGACGTTGAAGTACCGCAGAGCAACCGTCTCGAGCGGGTACACGCGGCTGAAGCTGACGCAGTACCGCTCGGCCGCGAGCTTCGACACACCGTACGGCGAGATCGGATCGGGAAGCGCCGTCTCGACGCGCGGGAGCTCGCCCGAGTTCCCGTAGACCGAGGAGGAGGAGGCGAAGACGATCCGGCGCACGCCCTCATCTCGCGACGCCAGGAGGACGTTGAGCGTCCCTTCGACGTTCACCGCGCTTGTGGTCAGGGGATCCTGCACGGATCGAGGGACCGACGGCAGCGCACCCTGGTGAAAGACCACTTCCACTCCCCGCGTCGCGGCGTGCACCCGTTCGTAGCTGCGCAGCTCCCCCTCGACGACCTCGACATCGCCCCCGATCTGCGCGAGGTTCGAGCGGTTGCCCGTCGAGAAGTTGTCGAGGATGCGTACCTCGTGACCCTTCTCCAGCAGCTTGGCGGCGAGGTTCGACCCGATGAACCCTCCGCCACCCGTGACGAGAACCTTCACGTCAAAATCTCCGGTGTACTATTGCCGCGGTCATCCCCTGCCGTCTGGTCTGTAGGCCGTCATGCGGATCGGGCGCGGAAGCTATCAGTCACGGGACCGGTTCTTTGCGGCAATTCACTCAAGCTCACATTCGCTCGTTCGCAACCATCTCCGCCGCCCTGATCCTGGCCATGCTCGTGACGCTCGGCGCAACGCTGGCCAAGCACCCCCTGCGGAAGGTCACCGTGATCGTCACGCCCTCGAAGCTCGCGACGGTCCGAATGCTTCCCGGGAACCACCAGTGCAGCGTCCGGTGCGTCGCGCGTTACCGATCGGGAACACGGGTCCGAGTCAGCGTCGCAACGCTCAAGGGCGCGACCTTCGAACGCTGGGGCGGCGCCTGCGCCGGCCGCACGGTCTGCAGCATCAAGCTGCTGCGAAACCGGCGGATCGTCGCGCGCTTTGCTCCCGCAGAGCCGCTCAGCTCGTGGAGCCCGCACGTCGCGTGCACCGCGATCCTCACGAGTCTGCCGACGATCATCGGCACCAAGACCGGGTCGAACGGCGGAGGGGTCGAGTCCGGGGGCGCATTCCAGCCGCACCTCCGCGGCAACGCCCAGCGCCACCTCTTGAACCCGCCGTGCTCGGTTGCAGGCGAGCCGAGCTTCGTGGAGGTCGACGGCGTCGTCGTCGGGGCGGACTGGGAGCATGTGGCTTCGGACGGCGACTACACCGGCACGCTCGCCGACGCGAGCCGGCCCGACATCAAGAACGCCTACCTGAAGGCCGTTCACGCGGAGATCGACGGCACCTGGACGAAGGCGGGCGTCGCGCCGCCGATGCTCCCGCCTGCCGGGACGAAGATCGACGTGCAGGGCTTCGTCTACTGGGATCCGGGCCACGCGAACGAGCGCTTCCACAACTTCTCCGGCTGGGAGCTCCACCCGGTGAGCGCCTGGCGACCCTCCCCGGGCGGGAATGACCCGGTCCATGCCCTCGCGGCGATTTTCCCCGCCGGCGCGATGGCGCCCGCGGGAGCGCGGGTCGACGCCGACGCGGCCGGCTGAGCGAAGGAGCTGCTCTACAAACCGTGCCGCGACTTCTCTGCATCTACCAGCACGCACCGACGCCGGCCGCGCCTGGCTTCTACCGTCACCGCTACTACTTCGGCGAGCTTGCGCGCAGAGGTTGGGATGTCGATCTTGTCTCGTGCCCGGTCGACTACCTGACCGGCACGAGACCGCCGGCGTACGCGCACCGCCTCTACGTCCAGGAGACGATCGACGGCATCCGCCACCACTGGATGTGGGGGGCGAGCAAGATCCATCGCTCGCGGGTCGACCGGGTGTTGAACTACGTCTCGTTCGCGGCGACCGCGGGTGCGCGCGCGGTAACTCTTCCCCGGCCGGACGTGATCTGGGCCTCGTCTCCGCCACTCCCGCTCGGCGCTGTCGGCGCGTTGGCCGCGAAGCGCCACCGCCGGCCGTGGCTCTTCGAGATCCGGGATCTTTGGCCGGAGTCCGCCGCAGCCGTCGGGTGGCTGGACCCCGACGGACGGGCCTATCGCGTGCTCGAACGCGCCGCCCACAGCTATGCCTCCGGGGCTACATCGGTGATCGTGCCAACCCCCGGCCTGGAGGCCGTTGCCTACGAGCACGGCGCGCGTCACGTCGACGTCCTCCCGGGGATCGTGCTCGACACCGCGCAGGACGCCTCCGTCCGCGATCGCGTCAGGGCGGAGCTCGACGTGGGCAACGCGTGTCTCTTTGCCTACGTCGGCGCGCTGGGGGTCGCGAACGGCCTCGACGCACTCCTCGATGCGGCGAAGAATCTGAAAGGCGAGCCGGCGATCTCCTTCGTGGTCGTCGGCGACGGCAGCGACCGAGCCCGGATCCAGTCGCGGCTGGTGGCCGAGGGGATCGCGAACGTCCGCCTCGTGGACCCGGTGCCGAAGGACCGGGTCAAGGAGATCCTCGCCGCGGCCGACGTGGTCCTCCACCTCCTGCGCAACGAGCCGGTCTTCCGCAGCGCGTTGCCGAACAAGGTGCTCGATGCGTTCGGCGCGCACCGGCCGTTGATCACGACGGTGGACGGACTTCCGCGGGAGCTCGCCCTCGCGAGCGGCGGCGGCTACGCCCCGACGACAGAGGAGCTGGAGCGGGAGCTGCGGCGCTGGGCCGCCATGTCGCCGGAGGAGCGAGCCGAGCGTGGCGAGACGAGCTTCGAGTACGGCCAGGAGCGGTTCGGGCTCGGCCCGAGTGTCGACAAGCTCGAGGGGATCTTGCGCAGGACGATTGGGCGCTAACGTGCTGAGCCGACGACGGTGATGCGCCAGACCGGGTGGATCTCCCGCCACGCGTTGTCGATGTCCAGCACGTAGGCGCCGACCACCCGTACGTGTGCGCCGTTCCTCGGCAGCCTGACGTGGGCCCCCGTGCACTTGCCGAGATCCGGGATCGTTCCATGGACGATGCGCTCTCCTTTGCGGCAGCCCGGCTGGTCGGCCGGGACGATCTCGACGTGAATGCCGCCCTCCTTGACGTTCTGCGCGTTCAGCATCGAGGCGTAGGCGCGCTCCGGCGCCAGGTTGAAGACCGCGTCTCCGTCCTCCGGGTTCGGCCTCGCCTCCTTGACCGTCCCGATGATCGCGCGGCACGCATCGAGCAGCTTCAGCCGGTCGGGCGAGTGGACGCCGCCGAGCGGGTTCGTACGGCAGCCGGTCTTGGGAAAGGACGCGTGCGGGGCCGAGTCCGTCTGTGCGACCGACGTGCTCGAGCCACCGCAGCCAGCTGCCAGCGCACCCACCGAGAAGGCGACGGCCACGGACCCGATGATGGTCATCGGTGAGCGGGCTTGGGCGCGGCGAGCAGGCACCGTCGCCGAAGCGTAGCCTGCGGCACGTGACGCGCGGCTACACCGTGCTCCTCTATCACCGTCTTGCCGGCGAGGGGAAGGCGGGGCAGGAGCGGATCGACGTCCCGCCGCGGGCGTTCGACCGCCAGATGCGGCTCTTGAGCCGTCTCCGCTTCTCGCCGCTCAGCCAGTCGGAGCTCGTCGAGTTTCATGCGCGCAGGTCTCGAGCCCTCCCCAGGCGGGGCGTCGTCGTGACGATCGACGATGCCTTCGAGGACGTCGTGGAGCCGCTCCTGCGCAACGCCCGGCTGCACCCGTTGTTGTTCGTGCCTACGGCGAACGTGGGTGGCCCGGTCGAGTGGCTGCACGGCGAGCGGATCGCCGGGTGGCAGCAGTTGCTCCGGCTGGCGGACGCGGGTGTCGTGCTGGGAGCGCACACCCGCACGCACGTCGACCTCCCGGCTGCCGACAACGCGACCGCAGAGCTGGAGGTCAACGGAGCGCGCGACGACCTGCGTGACCGAACCGGTGCCTCGCCGGTCGCCTTCGCGTACCCGCACGGTCGCTTCGGGGAGCGCGAACGCGAGTTCGTCGAGGCCGCGGGGTACGCGCTCGCGTTCACCACTCGGCCGGGCCGAAACGATGCCGCGAGCGATCCGCTCGCCCTGCGCCGGGTCAGCGTCAAGGCGTGGGACAGCAACCTCTCGTTCGCGTGGAAGCTGATCACCGGGACACAGCCGCCCGCCTACTGGGAGCGGTGGCTGCTGCTCAGGGCGGCAGCCGCACGCCGGCTGGGCCGGGCACGCCGGCGCGGTCGCGCTCGCGTGCCAGCAGCGACGCCGCCAGACGCGGCGCCGCCGCCGCGGCAACGGCCTTGACGCGCGTCCGCAACGGGATCGCCGTCGCCGTGGCGAGGCGCAGCGCGGCGGAGCGAGCACCCCGGCCGCCCTGGGCGAGACTCTGCTGTGCCTCCGCGATCGCAGCCGCGCGGAGGTTGGCGGCGAGTGCCTCCTCGGCCCGTGGCCGCTCCGCCGGGGCGAGGTCTCTGCGAGCAAGGCTCCTCTCGAGCACCGAGCAGCGCCCGCGTAGCAGTGCGGGGCGCTGTGCCGAGAGGCTGGTGGAACGAAGGCGATACGTCGCCAGTGGCACGACGACAAGACCAGCGCGCGAGCCGTCGAGGATCAGCCGCGACCAGAGATCCCAGTCGGCGGCGTAGAGCAGCGACGTCTCGAAGCCCCCAACGGCAAGGAACCGCTCGCGCCTGACGGCGGCCAGTCCGAAGACGAAATTCCGTTCGAGGATCGCGGCGCGCTGGTCCTCGACGTCGAACGTCCAGCTCTCGTCGTAGCATCTCCGAACCACCGCTCCGTCCACTTCGAGGAGGGCGTCGGTGGTAAGGATGTCGAGGTCGGGCCGGGCGGACGCGAGCTCCCCTAGGGCCTCGAGCCGTTCGGGATCGAAGACGTCGTCCGCGTCGAGGAACACGGCGAACTCGGCGGTGGCCGCCCGCACGCCCGCGTTCTTGGCAGCGCCCTCGCCCGCGTTCTGCTGGCGAAGGAGGGTGATCCGGTCGGCGAACGGCGCCGTCGCGGTCAGGAGATCGTCGGTCGACCCGTCGTCGCAGACGACGACGTCTTGGGGCGGCGCCGTCTGCGCAAAGGCCGACGCGAGCGCTTCGCCGATCGTCGCAGCGGCGTTGTACGCCGCGATTACGACCGAGAAGGACGGCGTCGGCCCCGGCGAGACCGGCGTCCGCGCCGGAGGCGCCAGCACCGGCCTCATCGAGACCCGGCGTGGCGAGGATCGCTGACTACGATGGGGAACGGTACAACCATGGCTACGCAGACTCCCGTAACCGAGAGACCGCGCGCTGCCGGAACCGTCGCTCCCGCACACCAAGAGGTCGTGCTCGAGCGGTCGAGCGGCTGGCCCTCGTTGCGCCTGCGCGAGCTTTGGAGGGCACACGAGCTCGTGTACTTCTTGATCTGGCGCGACGTGAAGGTGCGCTACAAGCAGACGGTGCTCGGCGTGGCCTGGGCCGTGCTCCAGCCGCTGTTGACAGTCGTCGTCTTCACGCTCTTCTTCCACCGTGTAGCAAGGATCTCGTCCGGCTCGCTGCCGTACCCGGTGTTCTCGCTCGCCGGCCTGGTGCCCTGGCTCTTCTTCTCAAATGCCATCTCGCTTGCCTCCCAGTCGGTTGTCGCGAACGCGAACGTTCTGACGAAGATCTATTTCCCGCGCCTCGCGATCCCGCTCGCGACGACGCTCGCCGGGGC
>JAWVDY010000055.1:0-2883 GCA_033856995.1 Gaiellaceae bacterium | reverse complement strand
GCGAGGTGGTCCATGTGCGCGACGCTCGGGTCCCACGGCGTCCCCGGCGAGCCCTCGATCAGCTCGACGTACGGCGGTCCCTGGTGCGCGAAGACGACGCGGATCCGCCAGGGGCCGATCTCGCGGTCGCGCGGCTCGGCCCAGGTGAGTCCCATCGCCTCGCTCAGCTCGGCCATCGCCGCCTCGAGGTCGGGGACGACGATCCCGGTCTGCATGTACGGGTGCTCGGTCACGCGCGCTCGAACTCGATGTGCACCGCGGCGGGCGCGCGGTGGTTGACAGTCGTGATCCGCGCGAAGTCGTTCTTCTCGGACAGGCGGATGTTCTTCAGGCGCGTCAGCAGCTGCTCGAAGGCGATCTGGCCTTCGAGCCGCGCGAGCGGCGCGCCGACGCAGAGGTGCGTCCCGTTCCCGAACGCGAGCTGCTCCTTGGCGACCCTCGGGCGGTCGACCCAGAAGCGCTCGGGATCCTCGAACTGCCGCTCGTCGCGGTTTCCCGATCCCCACAGCAGCAACACGATCGAGCCGGCCGGGATCGGCGTGCCCGCAAGCTCGGTGTCCTGCGTCGTCAGCCGCTGCAGCCACTGCACCGGCGACTCGAGCCGCAGCGCCTCGTCGATCGCGGTGCGGAGCAGCGAGTGGTCGGCGCGGACGCGCTCCAGCTCACCGGGGTGCTGGAGGAGCAGCACCATCGTGTTCGAGAGCATGTAGACGGTGTTGTGGTACGCGGCGCCGTAGAGGTTCGTCACCTCGGCGGTCAGGTAGTTGATGTCGAGCGTGCCGTCGCGCGCGAGCTTCGCCTGGATCAGCTCGGTGATGAAGTCGTCGCGCGGGCTCTCGGCGCGGTCGAGGATCGCCTGGCGGAAGTACTCGCCGGCCTTCGCCTTGCCCGTCGCCTGGAGCTCGCGCTGCTCCGGCGACGCGTGCCGGAAGCCGGCGCCCTGCGAGACCGAGAGCAGCTGCCGCAGCCGGTCCTCGTCCTCGGCCGGCACGCCGACGACGCGCAGCATCACGAGCGGCGGGAAGTGCATCGCGAACTCGGCCTTGAAGTCGACCTCGCCGCGATCGACGAAGCGGTCGATCAGCTCGTCGGCGAGCGTGCGCATCATCGGCTCGAAGCTCTTCAGGCGGTCGCGCCCGACCACCGGCAGGAGCAGCGACCGCTTCAGCTTGTGCTCGGGCGGGTCGGTGTACGGCAGCGGCCACGGCGTCAGCGTCTCGTGCGTGTCCGACTTCGCGTTGTACGCGTCGTCGAAGCCGGGGTTGGCCGGCCCGACGAAGTTCGAGTAGATCTCCGGGTGGCGGGCCGCGTAGGTGACGTCCTCCCAGCGCGAGACGACGTAGTCGCCGTTCGCGAGCCGCGTCACCGGGGCCTCGTCGCGCAGCGTCTTGTAGAACGCGAACGGGCACTCGACGAGCTCCGGTGTCGGGTACTCGAAGGCGACGGCGTCCTGCGGCGGGCTGCTCACCTGAGAGTCAACCGTAACGCGTTCGCTCACGTCAGCATCATCCCGCCGCCGTCGACCGCGAGCGTCTGGCCCGTGATGAAGCGGGCGCCGTCGCTCGCGAGGAAGACCATCACCGGCGCGAAGTCGAGGTCGGGGTCGCCGAGCTTGCCGCCGAGCGGGATCCGAGCCGCCTTGTCGCGGTCGTGTGCCGCCACGGCCTCGGGCGTCGGCAGGCGCTCGCGGCGCTTGTCGTACATCGGCGTCCAGATCATCGGCGCGACGGCGTTGACGCGGATCCCGTGCGGCGCCCACTCGCGCGCGACCGTACGCGTCCACGCGAGCACGGCTCCCTACGACGCCGCATAGGGCCCCGCACCCGGCGAGCCCTCGACGCCGGCCCGCGAGCCGAAGTTGACGATCGCGCCGCCGCCCTCGCGCATTGCGCCGAAGGCCGCCTGGTTCGTGTGGACGGTCCCTTTCACGTTGACGGCGAAGACGGCGTCCCACTCGTCGTCGCCGACCTCGGCGGCCGCGGCGCCGCGCTCGATGCCGGCCGGGTGCGCGAGCACGTCGAGCCCGCCGAGCTCGCTGACGGCGTCGTCGAAGGCGCGCGCGACCTCGTCGCGGCTCGCGACGTCGCAGTGCCGGTACGAGACACCGGCCGCGCGCGCGCCGGCCTCGCCGTGCTCGTCGTCGATGTCCATCGCGACGACGCGCGCGCCCTCACGGGCGTAGGCCTTGACCGTGGCCGCGCCCATGCCCGACGCGCTGCCCGTGACGATGATCCGCTTGCCGTCGAGCTGCCCCATCAGCGGCTCCGGAGCTCCTGCAGGGCGTCGCGGAGGAGCGGCCACACGCGCTCCTCGGGCTCGCGCAGGCGATCCGACGGGCCGCTGATGCTGACCGCGCCGACGAGCGAGCCCTGCCGGTCGAACACGGGCGCCGCGACCGCGGTGGCGCGGCTCTCGTCGACGTTGAGCGCGTAGCCGCGCTCGCGGATCCGCTCCAGCTCGCCGTTGAGCACGGCCGGCCCGGTGCGGTTCGTGAACGCGAGGAAGACGCGGCCGGCGGCTGTCTGGGTGATCGGGAACGGCTGCCCGAGGTGCGCGACGAAGCGGATCGGCTGCGGGCTCTCGGCCTGCTCGACCGCGACGACCTGTCCGGGCTCGCGCGCGTCGCCGCCGATCTCGATCACGTACGAGGCGGTCTCCTGCGTCGCGGCGGCGAGCGCCTCGAGCGTGGGGCGGATGCCGGCGCGCAGCGTCGGCTGGTGGGTCGCGCGGTAGACGAAGGAGAGCAGGCGCGGGCCCGGCAGATAGCGCTTGTCGACGATCTGCACGTAGCCGAGGTCGCGCAGCTCGGAGAGCAGGTCGGAGAGCGTGCTGCGGGGAATCTCGAGCGCGCGCATCAGCTCGGCGTGCGTGGGCGGTGCGGTC
>JAWVDY010000054.1:0-17707 GCA_033856995.1 Gaiellaceae bacterium | reverse complement strand
CCGGCGGCGCCGAGACGCGCACGTGCACCTCGGCGGCCCCGGCCTCGAACAGCATCTGGACGATCTTGCGCGTCGTGTTGCCGCGGATGATGAAGTAGAACGCGGTGTTATCCGTCGTGTCGGTCACCCTGTAGCGGGTGTCGACGGTCTTGGCGATGATCCAGATCAAAGTGAAGATGACCTCGATCACGAAGTAGAGCGCGAACTCCGCGTTGCCCGGGATCGGCATCCGGGCGCCCGAGGCGATGCTCGGCATCCCCATCGTCGGGCGGGACGCGCCCGTGGTTCCGGCGGGCTGCTCCGGAGGAGTCGTCGACATGCCAGCTCTCCTTTCTTCAGGCCGCTAGGCCAGGTACGTGCACGATTTCCAGCTTGATCCCGTCGGGATCGTAGAAGAACACTGCGTAATACCCCGGCGTGTACCAATACTCCTCCGGGCCGCTCTCGATCTCGGCGCCCTGCGCCTGGAGCCACTCGGCCCGCTCGTTGACCGCGGCGCGCGAGGCCGCGTCGAACGCGAGGTGGTGCAGTCCGACCCGGTAGCGGTCGTACGGCTCGTTGCTCTGAGTCTTGGCCTCCCGCAGGCCGAGCGAGCTGCCGGAGCCGGAGAGGTACCAGATCGTCTCGCCCCGCTCGCCCTCGACCTCGCCGATGCGGTGGTAGCCAAGCGGCGCGAGCAGCTCGCGGTAGAACGCCAGGCTGCGCTCGATCGAGGAGACCACGAGGTCGACGTGGTGGACGCCCATGTGCCGAGCGTCACGTTCCTCGTTCGGGCGGTTGTTCCTGCACAATCCCGGTCGCTTGGAGCTCTTTCACTACCACCTGGTCGCGAGCAACGTCCGCGAGGTCGAGGCGCGGTATCTGGCGCAGCTCGGCTTTCGGCTCGTGGCCCGCTACGGGCGGATCGGCGAGGACCAGGTGCACTACGAGGCGGGGGTCTCGTGGGAGGAGCTCGAGCGCACCGGCTTCCGCCACCGGCTCTCCGAGCTCGAGCGCGGCGCGGTCAACGTCGTAGTGCAGCCGGGCCAGTGGCCGCTCCCGCGCGTCGACCACCTCGGCGTGGCGCTCGACGACGACGAGTTCCAGCAGGTGCTCGAGCGGGCGACGCGGCTGCAGCTGCGCGTACAGGAGTACCCGGGGCGGCGCACGTTCGTCGCGACCGACGCGGGCTACCGGCTCGAGGTCCATCCGCAGCGCGACTGGATCGACGAGCTGCTCGGCAACGTCGAGGAGCTGCGGCTGACGGAGCTCCAACTGCGCGCCGACGATCCGGGCGCGAAGGCCGAGGCGCTCAGCATGCTCCTCGACGTCGACCAGTCAGGCGGCCAGGTCGTCCTCGGCGACACCGCTGTGCGGTTCCTCCCGGAGGGCCCGCGCGGGCGGCCGGAGCTGTACGCCGAGGTCTTCGACTAGCCGTGCGGCGTTCTAGACTCGCCGAGTGAGCTCCGGGGGCAGGACCTACGAGGAGGCAGGGGTCTCGCTCGCTGCGGCCGAGGCGGTGGTCGACCGGCTCCGCGGCGCGGTCGAGTCGACCGGCGCGACCGGCTTCGGCGCCTTCGCCGGCCTGTACCCGCTCGACGAGCGGCAGCTGCTCGCGGCCTCGACCGACGGAGTCGGCTCGAAGCTCGTGCTCTCGCGCCGGGCCGGGCGGCTGCGCGATGCGGGCCGCGACCTGGCCGCGCACTGCATCAACGACGTGCTCACGACCGGAGCCGAGCCGCTCTTCCTGATGGACTACGTCGCCGCCCACGAGCTCGACCTCGCGCAGGTTGCCGAGCTCGTCGAGGGCGCGGCCGAAGTCTGCCGCGAGGCCGGCTGCGCGCTGATCGGCGGCGAGACCGCCGAGCTGCCCGGGGTCTACCGCGAGGAGGAGCTCGACTTCGCGGGAACGTGTGTCGGCATCGTCGACCGGGAGCGGCTGATCGACGGCTCGCGCTGCGAGCCCGGCGACGTCGTGCTCGGCCTCCCCTCCTCCGGCCTGCACACCAACGGCTTCTCGCTCGTGCGGCGGCTCGTCGGCGAGGGCGACTTCGACGCCGACCTGCTGCTCGCGCCGCACCGGCTCTACCGCGACGAGCTGCGCGCGCTGCGCGATCGCGCCGACGTGAAGGCGCTGGCGCACGTGACCGGCGGCGGGATCATCGGCAACCTCACGCGCGTGCTGCCCGACGGTGTGAGCGCGGAGATCGAGTGGACGTGGGAGCGGCCGCCCGTCTTCGCCTGGCTCGACGAGCAGGGCGTCGAGGAGGACGAGCAGCGGCGCGTCTTCAACCTCGGGATCGGAATGTGCGCGGTCGTCCCCGAGACGGCCGCCTCCGCCGGAACCGTGATCGGGCGGTTGACGTGATCGGCGTCCTCGTCAGCGGCGAGGGCACGAACCTCCAGGCGCTGATCGACGAGGGCCTGCCGATCGTCGCCGTCGCGAGCAATGCCGCGGACGCGCCGGCGCTGCGGCGCGCCGAGGCGGCGGGGATCTCGACCGCGGCCTTCGAGCTCGACGACTACGACGATCGCGAGGCGCGCGACCTGGCGATGGCCGACTGGCTCGAGTCGCGCAGCGTCGATCTCGTCGTCTGCGCGGGCTACATGCACCTGCTGCGGCGCTGCTTCCTCGTGCGCTTTCCGGGCCGGGTGGTGAACACGCACTCCGCGCCGCTGCCCGAGTTCCCGGGCCCGCATCCGATCGACGACGTGCTGGCGGCGGGGGTGCCGGAGACAGCGGCGACCGTGCACTACGTCGACGGCGGGGTCGACACGGGCCCGGTGATCGCGGCCGAGCGCGTGCCGGTGCTTCCGAGCGACGACGCCGAAACGCTGAAGGAGCGTGTCCAGGCGGTCGAGCACCGGCTGCTCCCGCAGGTCGTACGAGAGCTGATCTCGTGATCAGACGGGCGCTGATCTCGGTCTACGACAAGACCGGTCTCGAGCCGTTCGCGCGCGGGCTGATCGAGCAGGACGTCGAGCTCGTCGCGAGCGGCGGCACGGCGTCGTTCCTGCAGAAGCTCGGGCTCGCGGTGACGCCGGTCGAGGACCTGACCGAGGTGCCCGAGCTGCTCGGCGGCCGAGTCAAGACGCTGCATCCGCGCATCCACGCGGCGATCCTCGCGCGCCGCGACCGGCCCGACGACAACGCCAACCTCGACGAGCACGGGATCGAGCCGTTCGACCTCGTCTGCGTGAACCTCTACCCGTTCGAGGACGTCGTCTCGCGCCGCGCAGTCGGCGAGCAGGACGCCGTCGAGATGATCGACATCGGCGGGCCGGCGATGCTCCGCGCCGCGGCGAAGAACTTCGCCCACGTCGCGCCCGTGTCGCGCCCGGATCACTACGACGAGGTGCTCGAGGAGCTGCGGGAGCGCGGCGACCTCTCGCTCGGGACCCGGCGGCGCCTCGCGGCCGAGACGTTCGCGCTGACGGCCGCCTACGAGGCGGCGATCGCGAACTGGTTCACCGCGCCCGAGGGCTTCCCGGCGGCGTTCCTGCCCGGGTTCACGAAGGAGCTCGAGCTGGCCTACGGCGAGAACCCGCACCAGAGCGCCGCGTACTACTCGGAGCGTGGCGCACGGCTGCACCTGCTGTCGCGGGTCGAGCAGCTTCACGGGCGCGAGCTCTCGTACAACAACCTGAACGACCTCTCGGCGGCGCGGCTCGTGGCGCGCGAGTTCGAGCTGCCCGCATGCGTGATCGTCAAGCACGCGAACCCGTGCGGGGTCGCGGTGGCCGGCGCGATCGAGCAGGCGTACGAGCGCGCGCTCGCCGCCGACCCGATCTCCGCCTACGGCGGTGTCGTCGTCCTCAATCGACCGGTCAGCGAAGCGCTCGGCGAGCGGCTGGCGGAGCAGTTCGTCGAGGTGCTCTTCGCGCCCGGCTACGACGACACGGCGCTCGAACGGCTGAAGGAGAAGCCGGCGACGCGGATTCTCGTCGACCGCGAGCGCCGGATCGCGAACCCTGGAGAGCGCGACTACAAGCGGGTGATCGGCGGGCTGCTCGTCCAGGAGCGGGACTCCGACATCGAGGACCGCGAGGGCATGGAGGTCGTCTGCGGCTCGCCGAGCGAGATGGCGTGGGGCGACCTGCTCTTCGCCTGGCGCGTCTGCAAGCAGGTCACCTCGAACGCGATCGTGCTCGCGCACGACCTGCAGACGATCGGGATCGGCGCCGGTCAGATGAGCCGCGTCGACTCGGTGCGGATCGCGCTCGACAAGGCGCGCGAGCACGGGCACGAGACAGCAGGCGCTGTGGTCGCCTCGGATGCGTTCTTCCCGTTCGCCGACGGCCCGCAGCTAGCGCTGGCCGCGGGAGTAACGGGTGTGATCCAACCCGGCGGCTCGAAGCGCGACGCCGAGGTGATTGAGGCCGTCGAGCGGGCCGGCGCGACGATGATCTTCACCCACCGCCGCCACTTCCGGCACTAGGCTCGAAGAGGTAGTGCGAGACGAGCCATTCCCGGCCGCCGCGGAAGCCCCAGAGCTCCGCGCAGGCCAGGAAGAACACGCGCCAGTTCTCGAATTGCGCCGGTGCCCCCTCGCCATAGGCACCGGCGAGGACAGCCCGCGCGCGCACGGCGTTCTCGTCCAGCCGCTCGAGCCACGCCTCGGCCGTTCGCCCGTAGTGTTCGCCGCTCACGCGCCAGTGCTCGCGACAGGCGAGGTGGCGCTGGAAGCGGAGCAGCAGATCGTCCGAGGGCATGTTCCCGGCGGTGAAGAACTTGCGCGCCATCCAGGTGTCCTCGTAGGGATACGCGTGGGTGCGGTGGCTGAAGACGTGCACGAAGAAGAGGCCGGCCGGCTCGAGCCAGCTCGCGATGCGGCCGAACAGCCGCTCGTAGTTGCGCACGTGCTCGAGCATCTCGACGGAGAGGATCCGGTCGAAGCGCTCGCCCGGCTCCCACTCGTTGACATCGGCGGTGACGATGCGGACGTTCGCCGGCACGCGCAGCTCGAGGAACTCCCGCTGGACCCGTGAGTTCGAGACGGCGACGATCTCGGAGGCCGGGTAGCGCTCGGCGAGCCAGAGGGTCAACGAGCCCCAGCCGCAGCCGAGGTCGAGCAGCGTCATCCCGTCCTCGACCTGCGCGCGCTCGCAGGTGAGGGCCAGCATCGCCTCTTCCGCCTCTGCGAGCGTGGTCGTCCCCGGCTCCCAGAGGCACGAGCTGTACTTGAGGCGCGGCCCGAGCACGAGCTGGAAGAACTCCACCGGCAGCTCGTAGTGCTGCTCGTTCGGCTTCTCGACCTGCTCGGCGATCCGCGAGGCCCGCAGCTCCTCGACGAAGGCCTCCTTCTCGGCGGCTCCCTTGCTCCGCTCGCGCGCGAGACGAAGCGCGAGGTTGGCCCGGATGCCGAGTCGCAGGACCGGGTCAGGGACGCGCCCGGACTCGATCAGACCGTCGAGGACTTCGGAAACCATGGGACGAAGACGCTGGTTTCGCGCTGGTAGCGGCGGAAGTCGTCGCCCCGGCTCTCGAGCGCGGCCTCCTCGGAGGGCTTCACGCCGGTCACGAACAGGATCAGGTAGAGGATGAACGCGGGCGCGAGCAGGCCGAGCCAGCCCCAGGGCGCCGCGAGCGCGACGAGCGCGTAGGACACCCAGGTCAGCCATTGGAAGAAGTAGTTCGGGTGGCGCGAGTACCGCCAGAGCCCGGAGCGCATCGTCTTTCCCCTGTTCGCCGGATCCGACTTGAAGCGTTTGAGCTGCAGGTCGGCGACCGCCTCGAGCGGCGCGGCCGCCAGCCAGAGCGCCGCGCCCGCCCACTCGACCGCTCCGAGGCCGTGATGACGGTTGAAGACCGCGAGCAAGAAGGGAAGCGACAACGCCGCGGCGACAAGTGCTTGCGCCTGGTAGAAGATCGCGAAGGTGGTCTGCTCCCTGACTCGCTCGCGCCAGCGGGCCCGGAGCTGCCGGTAGCGAGTGTCCTCGTCCTTGCCGAGCCGGCCGCGCACGAGCGAGGCGATGCGCAGGTTCTCGAGCCCGGCCACCGTCGCGATCAGCGCGCGGTGAGCCAGGTCGCCCGGCCCGAGCACCGCGTACAGAACGGCGATCAGGACGAGGCTCCCCGCCCAACCGGCGTCGACGGCGGTCGCGTCCCGTGTCTGCCGCTGGACGAGGTAGAGCGCGCCGAGCAGAACGGCGGCGAGCGCCCAGCCGAGCAGCCAGAGCTGCCAGCGGTGCTCGATCACGCGGAGGCCCCGGCGATCGTCTGCTCCAGTCGCACGGTCAGCTCCTTGGCCGCGGTCACCGTCGGCTTGGCCGGCTCGACGGCGATCGGCGTCTCGACGACGATCTCCACCGGAGGCCGACCGGGGCGCGGAAAGCCGCGCGTCCCGACCAGGCGGACCGGCACGACCGGCGCGCCCGTCGCGAGGGCCAGGCGTGCGGCCCCTCGGTGGTAGGGACGGCTCGGCCGGCGCTTCGACGTGCCCTGCGGGAACATCCCGAGCACCTCGCCCTTGCGCAGGAGGTCGGCGGCCCGCGAGATCGCTGTCGCATCGCCTGTGCCGCGCTCGACGGGGAAGGCGCCGAACGACTCGAGCACGCGCGCGACCGGCCTGTGCCGCCAGAGCTCCGCCTTCGCCATGTAGTGGACCTGGCGCGGGGTGACGAGCGCGAGCAGCCAGGGGTCGAACATCGACTCATGGTTCGCGACGAGAATCACGGGTCCGCTCGCCGGGACGCGCTCGGCGCCGGCGATCCGGACGCGGTAGAGCTGCCGGGCGAGCTCCCGGAACCGCACGCGCTCGAGAACTTCGTAGGCGTTCACGCGAGTGGCCTGGCCAGGATGAGTTGAGCATTCCCGAGCGTGCCCGTCCGGAAGGCGGCCTCGCAAAAGGCGAGGTAGAAGTCCCAGGTCCGCTCGAAGCGCCGGTCGTGGCCGAGACTGCGCACCTCGGCGATGTGCTCGTGGAAGCTCACGCGCCAGCGCCGCAGTGTCTCGGCGTAGTGGGGCCCGATCTCGTCGACCTCGCGCAGGGCCAGCTCCGACGCGGCGAGCGCGCGTCTGAGCGCGGCGAGCGAAGGGATCAGACAGCCCGGGAAGACATAGCGCTCGATCCAGTCCGGTGTCTTCCGGTAGCGGCCCCAGCGCTCGTCCGGAACGAGGATGGTCTGGATGCAGGCCACTCCGCCGGGCTCGAGCAGGCGGTCGACCGTCTCGAAATACGTGGGGAACTGGCGCTCACCAATCGCCTCGAGCATCTCGATCGACGCCACCTTCGTATAGCTGCCTTCGTGCAACCGGTAGTCCTGCTCGAGGATCCGAACGTCGAGGCCGGCAGTCCGGGTGCGCGCCAGGGCAGCCTGCTCGGCCGAGATCGTCAGGCCGGTGACGCTGCAGCCGTACTCCTCTGCGGCCAGGCGGGCGAACCCGCCCCAGCCGCAGCCGATCTCGAGCACGCGATCGTGCGGCCGCAGGTCGAGCTTGTCGCAGATCCGACGGTACTTGAGCTGCTGCGCCTCGGCCAGCGGCTGGTCGGGCCGCTCGAAGACCGCGCAGGAATAGGTCATCGTCTCGTCCAGCATCAAGCCGAAGAGGTCGTTGCCGAGGTCGTAGTGGTAGGCGATGTTCCGCTTCGCGCCGAGCAGTCCGTTGCGCCGGTTCAAGCGCGGACGCGATTCGAGCAGCCTCCGCACGAGCCGATGGCGCCGACCCGCAGCGGCCGCGTTGCGAAGTAGGAGCTCGAAGAGCGCGACCGGGTCGTCGCTGTCCCACTCGCCGGCGGTGTACGACTCGCCGACGCCCAGCTTGCCGCGCGTGGCCACGCGTCGGAAGAATCGCGAGTCGTGGATCTCCATCGAGACCGGCCGCCCCGAGCCGAAACGGCGCACCGCGCCGCCTGGCAGACGGACTTCGAGCGTCCCGCCCTCGAGGTGCGCAAGGGCTCGCTCGAGGATCGCGAACGCCGTTCGCTCGAGCAGCTGGATCCGGCTTGCGCCAGGCGGCGGCCTGAGGGTCCGCTCGTACGAGGTGCTGCTCACGCCCGCTCGGAGCCTTTGCCGGCGACGAAGGCGGGCTTGTGGTGGAAGGGCACACGCTTGAGCCAGAGGCGGAGCGCCTGCCAGTGGATGAGCCCGATCACCTGCACCGGCATCAGCGGGTAGCGGAGCAGGAGCCGGGCGACCGAGGCGTTGGTCAGCTCCGTTCGGCGCCCATGCAGGACCGCAGTCAGCGGCCGGTCGCCGTTCTCCCGCAGGTGGATGCGCGCGAAGACCTCGTCCTCGGGCTCCGAGAAGGCGTACTCGTAGGCGCCGTCCAGCCCGAAGAACGGCGAGACGTGCAGGTGCTTCTCGTGCTCGTACTCGAGCGATGAGCCGTGCAGCAGCTCCGGCAGCCGCTCGCCGAAGGTGTTGTTCAACTCGGCGATCATGCAGGCGAGCGATCCGTCGGCCCGGTAGCACCAGTAGAAGCTGACCGGGTTGAAGACGTACCCGAGCACCCGCAGCTGGGTCAGCACGAGCACCCGCTCGATCGCCGGGTCGCCGGCGAACTCGATCGCCGCCTGCTTCGCCGGCCGGTCGCCGTCGAAGTGGTCGCCGTCGCGAAACGAGAGCACGTTCGGCCCGTTGACCGAGACCAGGGACAACCGCCGCTCGAGCTCTGGGAGCTCGTCCAGGTCGAGCAGCCAGTACGACACCGGGTAGCGAAAGGCGTGGCGTGTCGGCGTGCGACGAACGTGCATCAGCGTGCCGGTGTAAAGCGCCGACTTCACCAGTCGACCCCCAGGGCCGCCGCCGCCCGCACGCCGGAGGCGAGCCCGTCCTCGTGGAAGCCGTTGCCGTGGTGCGCTCCGGCGTAGTGGGTGTGCCGCCGGCCCGAAAGCGATCGCAGCTCGGCCTGCGCCGCCAGCGAGTCGACGGTGTAGAGCGGGTGGTCGTAGACGATGCGGCGGATCACGTGCTCCTCGCCGATCTCCTCGTTCAGCGTGACGCAATAGTCGGCGTCGTCCTCGAGCGCCTGGAGCCGGTTCAGGTAGTAGGTGACCGTCGGCCGGCCGTCGTCGCCGACGCGGTAGTTCCAGGAGGCCCGCGCAGCCTGGGCTCGCGGCAGCCGGCTCGAGTCGGTGTGCAGCACGGCCTCGTTCTTCGTGTACGCGAAGGCGCCGAGCACGCGCCGCTCCTCGTCGCTCGGATCGGCAAGCAGGGCAAGCGCCTGGTCGGCATGCGCCGCGATCACCACCGCGTCGAACCGGTGCTGGGCGCCGGCGTCGTCGGTCAGCTCGACGCCGCCGAGGTCGCGCTTCAGCGAGCGGACGCCCAGGCCGAGCCGTAGGCGCGAGCCGAGACGCTCGCCGATCTCTCGGACGTACGTGTGCGAGCCGCCGGACACGGCCCGCCAGCGGAAGCGGCCGAAACCGAGCATCCCGTGATTGTCGAAGAAGCGAATCGCGTACGCGGCGGGGAACTCGAGCGCCCGGCCGGGCGCCGTCGACCAGAGCGCCGAGGTCAACGGCACGAGGAAATGGCGGCGGAACCTCTGCGAGTACCGACGCTCGTCGAGGTAGGCGCCGAGCGAATGCCGCTCGTAGTCGGCCTCCTCGAGCGAGCGTTTGGCGGTGCGAAGCCAGCGTCCGATCTCCCAGACGAGCGCTGCGAACCTGGCGCTGGCGGCATTTCGCGGCTGCGCGAGCGGTCGGCGGCCCGAGTACTCGAGCCCGCAGCCGTCGCAGCTGACCGAGAACGACATCTCAGACTGCTGCGTCTCGACGCCCAGCTCGTCGAAGAGCCGACCGAGCAACGGGTAGTTGCGCGTGTTGTGCACGAGGAAGCCCGTGTCGAGCGCGCGGTCCGCGTGGAGGACCGTGTGCGTGTGCCCGCCGGCGCGGTCGGCGCGCTCGAACACGGTCACGTCGTGAGCCCGCGAAAGGAGGTATGCGGCCCCGAGCCCGGAGATGCCGCTGCCGACGATTGCTACTTTCACAAGTTGGAGATCATGGACGGAACCGTTATTCGCTCGCTGGCGAATGCCGGTTCACAACCTTTGGAGGAGACCCCGTGAGCGAGCAGACCATCACCCAACCGGCGGCACCGGTCGCCACCGTGCGATCGAGGACGACCCGAATCAGCCAGGTAGTGACCCTGATCGCGGTGATCGTTCCGCCGCTCGGGATCCTCTCGGCGATGGGCGTCCTCTGGGGAGTCGCGTTCCACTGGGTCGACCTGCTGCTGCTCGCCGGGTTCTACGTGCTGTGCGCCTTCGGCACGACGATCGGCTTCCACCGGTACTTCACGCACCGCGGCTTCGAGACCCGGAAGCCGCTCGAGGCGCTGCTCGCGATTCTCGGCTGCATGACGATGCAGGGGCCGTTGACCCAGTGGGTGACGGACCACCGCAAGCACCATGCGCTCTCCGACCAGCCGGGCGATCCCCACTCCCCGCACGTCGGTCACGAGGAAGGAGCCTGGGGCGCCGTGCGGGGCTTCGTTCACGCCCACGTGGGCTGGCTCTTCGACAACCTGGGCATGGAGCGGGGCAGGGAGTACGGCAAGGATCTGTACGAGAACCGGCTCGTCCGCTCGATCGACCGGCTGTACTTCCTCTGGGTCGCCATCACGCTCGGGCTGCCGTTCCTGATCGGGTACGCCGTCGGCGGCACTGTGGGCGCCGGGTTCGAAGCGCTCGTCTGGGGCGGGCTGATTCGGATCTTCCTCTACCAGCACGCGACCTTCAGCGTGAACTCGATCTGCCACATGTTCGGGCGCAAGGACTACCGCTCGCGCGACGAGGCGCGCAACAACTGGGTGGTCGCGCTGCTTGTCTTCGGCGAGGGCTGGCACAACAACCACCACGCGTTCCCCGCCTCGGCCCGGCACGGTCTCCAGCGCTGGCAGATCGACGTCTCGTGGTGGGTGATCCGCGGCCTCGAGAAGCTCCGCCTCGTCTGGAACGTGAAGGTGCCTGACGCTGATCAGCTCGTCAGGCGCCGCGCTCAGCCGGCAGCCTGAAAGCGGGCGAGCTCGGCGGCCACGAGCCGTGCCCAGGTTCCTGCCCTCGGGAGCGGCACCGCTCGGCCGCCGCTACGGAACGCGATCCCGTGCAGCGCGCCCAGAATCAGTGTGTAGTCGCCCTCGACGCCGAGCGAGCGGGCACGGTCGAACCCGCGGCGCGAGGATGTCGCGCTGACTCCCGGGATCCCCGGCAGCCAGCGGTCCAGCTTCCCGTGGATGACCGCGAACCGGTGGCCGAGCAACGGCTCGAGCGACATGCGGTCCGGCAGCCAGGGCGCAAGCCCGACCACGGTTTCGACCGCCGGCTCGACAGCAGCCTGCACCGCGACCGCGCCGCCCATCGAGAAGCCGAGCAGCAACACCCTTGGCGCTCCCGTCTCGGCGACCGCAGCCCGCGCGTCGGCGACGCACCAGTCCATTCGCTTCCACGACTTGATCCGGTACCGCACCTCGGCGAAGCCGAGCTCAGGGAACTCCGGCGCCAGCCTGCGGACGAGCCACTCGAGCGACGCGCTCCACGTTCCTTCGACCTCGGCCGCCTGGCCGCCGTTCACGCACACGACGGCCAGACGACCGGTCGGTCCGGTGACGCGTAGCTCGGCGCCTGTCGACAGCTGTCGCAACGAGGTCAGTTCGCGCCGTCGAGCACGGCCGCGAGCCCGGCCAGAGCGTGGTCGCCCATCCGGCTCAGCACCGGTGCGAGCAGCGGACCGGCCGGGCGGAAGATCCCTTTGAGGTGGAAGTCGGCGATGTAGGTGATTCGCGTCTCTTCGCCGGCTGGTTCGACGGCGATCTCGTCCACCGACGTCACCCGGTCGCCGACACCCGAGAGCACGATGCGCCGTTGCGGTTCGAGGTCCGTCACCACGTAGTGAAAGCGGTGCCGGTTGCCGCGGAACAGGGCGACGATGTCGAACTCGGTGCCTTCCCGGACGGGGCCGTCGGTGAGCTTGCGCGCCCCGGCCACGCCCGGATCCCATTCGGCCGCGTTCGAGAAGTCGACGACGTACCCGAACACCTCCGCAAGCGGGCGGGACACCTCGATCTGCTTGCGGATCCGCACCGCCTCGATGCTAGCGACGAGCCGTGGAGGCGGCAGCAGGCGACTCCACCCGCTGAACGACGAGCTCGAGGTGGCCGGTAAGTCCGGTCAGGTCGATCGTCTCAGGATCGAAGAAACGGTCGAACGGCTCGCCGTCGACGGTGATCTCTCCGAGTTGCTCCCCGCGCGGGAGGCGTAACCGGAGGTGGAGAGGCCCCGTCAGGCCCTCGGGCACGTCGAGCTGGACCCGAACGGCCGAGGCGCCTGCGTCGAGCGAGTACGAGAGCGGGCCGAAGCTCGTCTGCATGTGCCGCACGTCGACCCGCTTACCCGGCTCGAGCCACGCGCGCGGCGTCGAGTACGCGAGCTCGAGCCCGCGCGGCAGGCCGCTTGCGTCGGTCATCTCGTGGACGAGCGTCAGCAGCAGCGTCTCCAGGAAGAACGCATTGTTCGCGCTGTTCGGCGGCCGGTGCATCGAGCGGTAGTACCGGCCGCCCGCCGGCGCGATCGTCGAGCCCTCGCCCGAGACGAAGGTGTTCTCCGTCATTCCCGCCCCGAGCTTGCCGTAGAGGCTCAAGAGCAGCTGGTCGGGCTGGTCGTTGTCGGCGAGGAAGCGGGCCACGTTCGTCCCGTAGACGTCGTCGGAGCCCGGGGTCTGGTAGCCGGGGTTCGTCACGCCCGTGTGCGGGCTGAAGCGCACGAGCCCGAGGAAACGCGCGCCGTGGTTCTCGAGATAGCGGAGCAGCCCGACGGCCTCGGCGCCCCCGGGCCGGAAGAACCCGGAGGCGAGCACGTACGGCATGACGAGGTTCCAGTAGCTGCCCCGCTTCGAGGCGCTGAGCTGGTCGTACGGCTGCTCCTTCCCGTCGACGAGGGCGATCGGCACGAACCGCGAACCGTCCGGCAGCGCGGTCTCGGCCGCGGCGACGGCGCCTCGCAAACCGGCCTCGAGGCGCGTCGCGGTCGCGGTCGCCGCGTACGCGAGCTGCGGATACCCGGTGCGCGCCCAGACCCCGGCCATCGCCTGCAGACCCTGCAGCGCGAGCACCTGGGCGTGCAGCCCGTAGATCGGGCCGACGATGTCCGAGCCGTAGCGCTCGCGGTTCAGCAGGCTCACGAGGCCGGCGTCGACCTGACGGCCGAAGGACTCGACGTCGCGCCGGAACCCCGGCGTCACTTGTGCCACGTACGCGCGGTCGTCGAAGCGCCGGATGTAGTCCGCCGAGGCGGTCATCCGCTCCCCGGCCGCCCGGTTCGGAAAGAGGCTCGGCGCCTGAAGCGCCGCCTCGAGAATCGCCCGCTCGACCCCGCGGAAGCCGTAGCTGCCCATCACCTCCGCGACGTCGGGAAGCTCCCACGAGAAGCGTTCATACGAATTTCCGAGGCTGTAGCGCCAGGACATGAGCAGGTTCTGGATCAACAGGTTGCGCTCGGCGTCGTAGACGCGCTGCTCGGGGACGACCAGCTCCGCGCCGCCGGCCAGACGGCGCGCCCAGTAGGCCGCAAGCGAGCTTCGCGCCCGCTCGTACGTCGCGCGGTCCAGCCGGACCGGCTTCGTCCGCCCCGGCTCTTCGAGCCAGGCGACGTAGACGATGCGTGGCTGCCGCGCCCCGAACACGAGCGAGGACCCGTCGAATCTGGCGCCCTTGCTGAAGAGCACCCGCGCGCGCGTGTCCAATCGCAGCTGCGTGCCGACCCGGCGCAGGTGCCGGTCCGACGGCGTGAAACGGAGGGACGCCTGGCGGACTCTGGCGTCGCCGGGGTCGACGCTCAGCCGCAAGAAGCTTACGAGCGAGCGCGTCTGCGGGATGCGTGCGGCGAACGACTCCTGGCGGTAGCGAACCCCGTCGGCGTCCACGTACGAGGTCTCCAGGATGGGCAGGTAGCCCTCCGCGAGGCTGGGCGTGCCGAGACGCGCGAGGCAGTAGCCGTACCGCTCGCTGCCGCGCTCGCCCACGGACACGGTCAGGCGCGGCCCGTTCGCCAGCTCCGACACGATCTGGCTCCCGTCCGCCACGTGCAGGTCGATCTCCCCCGCCCCACCCGCGCCGTGCGGCTGGCCGAAGGGGAGGTAGTAGATCCCGGAGTCGGTGAGCCGGGTGGGCTTGAGGCCGGCAGGGCGCCCGACGAGCATCAGCGGGTGCAGGCGGCCCGCGACGCCGGCGTAGGTGGGCCCTCCCGGAGAGGCCAGCAGCTCGTTGCCCCACGCATCCTGCTTCTGCGCGAGCGCGTTGTAGACGCCGTCGGCATAGGCCACGTCCGTGTGGAGCGCCGCGCACTCGGACGCCGGGCGTCCGCCTCCCGCGACGGCGCTCGCCGTCCCGGCGGTCGCGACGAGGAGACCCACGAGCGCCAGCCGCGCCCATGACCAGCCCGCGGACGGCGGCGTCACGCGCCGCACGCCACGCTGCCGGTCGGCGCCGAGCGTTCGCTTGCCACGGAGCGAATCTTGTCCGAAGGTGCGGCCGGACAGCGAGAGCGCGCACTCGCGTACGCGCGTGAACATGTGCCCCCGAGGGACCCCCGCGTGCTTTCCCCCGAGGACACCGTAACCCGCGCGGGCGCGCGGATGGGTGACGGCTTTGAACTGAAAGCGTGCCAGCGTTAGGCTGGCCACGGGACTCGCTCTGGCCGCCGCGCTCCGACGGAATAGGTCGAGGGCGAGCCTCGTTCGACGAGCGCAACGACCCAAGGAGGAAGATGAGCTCCGACCGCCGCTGGCTGACCCTCGCGATCGTGGGCGCCGCGTTCTTCATGACCATCCTCGACGTGGCGATCGTGAACGTGGCCCTGCCGTCGATCGAGAGCGACCTGAAGGTCACCGAGACCACGGTGCAGTGGGTTTTGATCGCCTACTCGATCACCTTCGGCGGCTTCCTGCTGCTCGGGGGGCGGATGGCCGACCTGCTCGGCCGCAAGCGCATCTTCATCCTCGGGCTCGTCCTCTTCACCCTCGCCTCGCTTGTCTGCGGGCTCGCCAACAACATCTCGGTCCTGATCGGCGCGCGTGCCGTGCAGGGCATCGGGGCTGCGATCATCTCGCCCGCCGCCCTGTCGATCGTGACGACGACCTTCGAGGAGGGCGCCGAGCGGAACAAAGCGCTCGGGATCTGGGGCGCGCTCGGCGGCTCGGGCGCCGCGGCCGGCGTGCTCGCCGGCGGGGTCCTCACCAAGTACCTCGGCTGGGAGTGGATCTTCTTCGTCAACGTCCCGGTGGGCGCGCTCGTGCTCGGGCTGACGCTGCCGTTCGTCCCCGAGAGCCGTGCCGAGCTTGGCCATCACCGCTTCGACGCCGCCGGCGCGATCACCGTGACCGGCGGCCTGGCGCTGCTGGTCTACGCGATCTCGAAGGCACCCGATGTCGGCTGGGGGTCGGCGCGGACGATCCTGCTGCTGCTCGCCTCGATCGCGATCCTGACGGTCTTCGTCCTGATCGAGCTGCGATCGAGCGCGCCGCTGATGCCGTTCCGCATCTTCCGGATCCGATCGGTGCTCGGCGCAAACGTCGTCGGCTTCCTGCTCGGCGCGGTGATCTTCGCGAACTTCCTCGTGCTCACCCTCTACGTCCAGCAGGTGCTCGGCTGGTCGGCGCTCAAGACTGGCGTCACCTTCCTCGCGACGGCGGGGACGACTGTGATCTGGGCGGGCGTCGCCCAGGCGCTGACGACGCGCTACGGCCCGCGGCCGGTGATCACGATCGGACTGCTGATCCTGGCCGCCTCGATGGTCTGGTACACGCAGCTGCCGGTCGACGGCCACTTCTGGCCCGACCTGCTGCCGCCGTACGTGATATTCGCGCTCGGGCTGGCGTTCGGGTTCGTCCCGGTGACGATCGCCGCGCTCTCGCAGGTCGCCCCGCAGGACGCCGGGCTTGCCTCGGGACTGATCAACACGAGCCAGCAGATCGGCGGCGCGATCGGCGTCGCGATTGCCTCGACGGTCTTCATCTCGTACGTCAACTCGAACCTGAAGCCGACGCTGCGCAGCGGCGGTAGCGCCGCGCAGGTGTTCACGACCGGCTACCAGCACGCCTTCTGGGCGCTGATCGCCCTGTCCCTGCTAGGTGCGCTGCTCGCGTTCGTGCTTTTGCGCGGGACGCGGGCGCCGGTCGCCGAAGACGAGCCCGTGCAGGCCGCTGCCTGACGACCAGCCGTTACGCTAGCCCGCGATGGCGCGCGAGTATCCGACGCTGCTGGAGCTGGTCGGCCACACCCCGCTCGTCCGGCTCCAGAACGTCGTGCCGGACGGAGCGGCGACGGTGCTGGCGAAGCTCGAGTACCTGAACCCGGGCGGCTCGATCAAGGACCGGATCGCGATCACGATGATCGACGCGGCCGAGCGCGAAGGGAAGCTCAAGCCTGGCGGGACGATCGTCGAGCCGACCTCCGGGAACACCGGCACCGGCCTCGCGATCGTCGCCGCGCTGCGCGGCTACCGCTGCATCTTCACCATGCCCGACAAGATGAGTCGCGAGAAAATCTCGCTGCTCAGAGCGTTCGGCGCCGAGGTGATCGTCTGCCCGTACGCGGTCGCGCCCGAGTCGCCCGAGAGCTACTACTCCGTCTCCGACCGGCTCGCCGAGGAGATCCCGGGCGCGTACAAGCCCGACCAGTACCGCAACGAGGGGAACCCGCGCTCGCACTACGAGTCCACCGGCCCTGAGATCTGGGAGCAGACGGGCGGCGAGCTCGACGCACTCGTGATCGCGGTCGGTACGGGCGGAACGATCACCGGCATGGCGCGCTACCTGAAGGAGCAGAACCCGGAGCTGACGATCGTCGGCGCCGACCCCGAGGGCTCGATCTACACCTCGGGCCCGGAGAAGCAGCACCCGTACCTGGTCGAGGGCATCGGCGAGGACTTCTACCCGGAGACCTTCGACCCGTCGGTCGTCGACCGCTGGGTGACCGTCTCCGACCGCGACTCGTTCCTGACCGCGCGACGGCTCGCGCGCGAGGAGGGCCTGCTCGTGGGTGGCTCCGGCGGCACGGCCGCGTGGGCCGCGGTCGAGGTCGCGAAGGAGCTCGGTCCGGGCAAGACCGTCGCGACGCTCTTCCCCGACGGTGGCCGCGCGTACCTGTCGAAGTTCTACGACGACAACTACCTGGCTGAGCTCGGCTTCCTCGAGCGCGGGGAGCCGACGCCGCGCGTGGCCGAGGTCCTGCGCTTCAAGCACCAGAACGGCGGGGCGCCGGACCTGGTGACGATCGAGTCGCACCAGAAGGTCGGCAGCGCGATCGACCTGATGCAGCGGTACTCGATCTCGCAGCTGCCCGTGATGCGCCACGACTCCGGCGGCTCGCTGGCCGACGTCGTCGGCTCGCTCCAGGAGCGCGGCCTGCTCGACCTGGTCTTCCGCAACCCGGACGCGCTGAACGAGGAGGTCGCGGCCGCGATGCAGCCGCCGCTCACGGCAGTCGAGGCGGAGGAGTCGCTCGACGAGGTCGTCTCGGCATTGAGTAGCGGCAGCCCGGCGGTGGTCGTCGCAACCGGCGGCCGGCCGGCAGGCATGCTCACCCGCTCCGACCTCTTGGAGTACCTCTCCCGCGGCCGGGGCTCGAAGTGACCGAGCGGCTGGAAGAGCTGCTGCGCGAGGCGTTCCCCGGAGACGGGGTCGCGGTGGAGGACCGCACCGGCGGCGGCGATCACTTCCAGGTGACGGTGACGAGCCCGCGCTTCGACGGCCTGTCGCTCGTCGAGCAGCACCGTCTCATCTACGACGCG
>JAWVDY010000053.1:0-2543 GCA_033856995.1 Gaiellaceae bacterium | reverse complement strand
CGCCCGACGACTCCGCGCAAAACCATGTACGCGGCCCGATCGCGAGCCTCGTCCCCGTCGGCAACCGAGTGCGCGTCCGCGTCGGGCCGCTGACCGCGGAGGTGACCGCAGCCTCGGTCGAGCGCCTCGAGCTGCGGGAGGGCGTGCCGGTCGTCGCGAGCTTCAAGGCAACCGGCACGCGCCTCGTTCCGCTGGCTCCCTCAGCGCCGGGTCACTGGCCGAGCGTCCCCACCGCGTAGCCCTTCTTCTTCAGATCCTTCGCCGCGGCGTCTGCATCCTTCACTGCTTGCGAGCCCGCGAAGCCGTTCGCGATCTTGCCGAGCGCCGCCGCGTCGCCCTTGTCGGCGGCCGCCGCCAGCTTCCCGAGCTGATCGGCCAGAGCGTGCAGGCCGCCGGCCATCTTCGCGTTGTCGGCCTTGGCGTCCGAGGGCGGATTCAGGGCGCCGATCTGGTCGGCGATCTTGTTCACCTTGTCCTTCGCTGCGTTCGCCTTCGTCGCGACCTCCTTGAGGTTCTTGCCCGAGCCGAAGTTGAGGCCGCTCAGCGACTTCTTCGCATCGTTGCCGATCGCCTGGAGCTGCTTCTCGTAATCCGACTTCGAGAGCTGCCCGCCGCCCCCGCCGCCGCCGCCGCCTCCGCCGCCGCAGCCCGCCGCACCGAGCGCGAGCACCGCGCCTGCCGCGAGCACGGCGATCTTCGTCCGCCTTCCCTGCATGGTCAGTCCCTTCCTGGTCGCCCGCCCTGTCGGCCGGGGATCCTAAAGGGCGGCCCGGAGTGCGTGGGGTTCGCTAGGCTCGGCGAGCCGGGGTGCCCTACGGGGCTGAGATCACACCCGTCGAACCTGATCTGGCTCGCACCAGCGAAGGGAGCGCACATTGGAGACGCCGAACTGGGGAATCGAGCCCGTCCCGGAGCGCCTGCGGGTGCTCGGGCTGCTCGACACGTTTCTCCTCTGGACGAACCTCGGAATCTCGCTGCTCGTCCTCGTCTCTGCCGCGTACTTCGGGCTCTCACTGCGCCAGGCCGTCCTCGCGACGATCGTCGGGGCGCTGATCGGGAACACGATGCTCGGGCTCGCCGCGCTGATCGGCGCCGATGCGCGCGTGCCGTCGATGGTGCTCCAGCGCGCACCGCTCGGCCGGCGCGGATCGTACCTTGCCACCGGGCTCAACGTCCTGCAGTGCCTGGGCTGGACGATCTTCGAGCTGATCATCATCGCCACGGCGGCGAGCGCGCTCAGCCAGCGTGTGTTCGGCTTTCACGCGACCTGGCTCTGGAAGCTTGCGTTCGGCGGAATCGCGACGGCGCTCGCGCTGATGGGACCGATCGGGTTCGTGCGCCGATTCGTGCGCAAGGTGGGGATCTGGGCGGTGATCGCCTCGGTCGCCTACCTGGCCTGGTGGATCCTCGCGAAGGGTCACGCCGGCCGGCTCTGGAACGGTCACGGCAGCGGCGGCTCGTTCTGGCTCGGCGTGGATCTCGTGATCGCGCTGACCGTCTCCTGGATCCCACTCGCGGCCGATTACACCCGCTTCTCGACGACGAGGCGCGCAGCGTTCTGGGGCGCGGGCCTCGGCTACCTGCTGCCGACGCTCTTCCAGTTCGGCTTCGGCGCGATCCTCGTGCTCTCGCACCCGTCGATCGACGGGCCGACGGCCGTTCTGACGACAGTGGCCGCGGGCGGCGTCGGCTCGATTCTCGCCCTCCTCGCGCTGACGGTGGACGAGACGGATGAAGCGTTCGCGAACATGTACTCGACCGCGGTGTCGCTGCAGAACTTCCTGCCGGAGGCCTCGCAGCGCCTGCTGATCCTCGTCGTCGCGGCCCTCTCGACATCGATCGCGCTCGCTCTCGACCTGACCCAGTACCAGCAATTCCTGCTCCTCCTCGGCGCCTTCTTCGTCCCGCTCTTCGGCGTCCTGCTCGCCGACTGGCTCGCCCGCGGGCGCCGCTACACGCGCGCGGACATCTTCGAAGGGCCGGCGGTGCGGCCGGGGATGATCCTCGCGTGGCTCGTCGGATTCGCGCTCTACGAATGGCTCGCGCAGACGCAGGGCCTCGGCTTCTGGTCGGACTTCCTGGCCCGGCTCCATCCGCCGCACTCGGGAATAGGAGCCTCGCTCCCCAGCTTCGCGTGCGCGTTCGCGCTGGCACTGGTCGCGGGCGCGGTCGAGCGTGCGCAGGACACGTCCGAGTTCGTGGCAAAGAGCCACTAACTCGACAGCTTTGGCACGACAGCGGCGTGAACCGGGCTTTGTGGCTCAGAGCCACGAAGTCCGGAGATGGCGCCCCGCCGGTAGATTCGCCCGGTGCCGCGGCTCGCCGTGATCGGGAACCTCGCCCGCGACCTCGTCGGGGACGCGCCGCCGCGTGTCGGCGGCGGCCCCTTCCACGCCGCACGCGCACTGCGCGTCCTCTCGCACCCGGCCGTGCTCGCGGTCAAGCTCGGTGAGGAAGACCGGCGCCCGTTCATCCGCCGCCTGATCGAGCTCGGCCTGCCGGTGCACTCTCGGTCGTCGAAGACCACGGCCACGTTCTCGTTC
>JAWVDY010000052.1:0-14642 GCA_033856995.1 Gaiellaceae bacterium | reverse complement strand
TTTTACGCGGGTTGTGCCATCCCGAGGATCTGCTCGCGCGACATCGTCCCGACCTGCTCGGGATGATCGCTCTGGACGTGCTGCTCGACGTTCGAGACGAGCTCGTCGTCCGTCTCGCCCTGGATGGTCTGCCCGCAGGGGCACTCGACCTTCTGGGTCATGCGTCCTCCTTTTGGAGGCGCGATCCTACGCGGTGGAGGCGAGGCGGTCGAGCGCCTGCCGCGCGGCGGCCTGCTCGGCCGCCTTCTTCGAGCGGCCGCTGCCGACGCCGGCCTCCTCGCCGTCGATCATCGCCGCACACCTGAAGGTGCGGTCGTGCGGCGGCCCGTCGACGTCGAGCACGTTGTAGACGACCTGAAGGCCCCGGCGCGCCAGCTCTTCCTGGAGCTCGGTCTTGTGGTCGACGTGGGTCGTCAAGGCGTAGAGGATCCGGCCGTCGAAGGCCGCGACGATCGCGTCGCGGATCGGCTCGAAGCCGTGCTGGAGGTAGAGCGCAGCCAGCGACGCCTCGAGCAGCGCGGCGAGCACGTTGCGGTTGCGCGAGAGCCGGTCGAGCTCGTCCGCGGGCGCCTGCTCCTCGCCCCGCTCCGCCAGCCGCTGGCCGAGCCCGAGCTCCCGCGACACCACCGCGCAGCTCGCGCGGGAGACGACGTGGGAGCGGATCTTCGCCATCCGTCCCTCCGAGAAGTCCGGATAGCGCTCGTACAAGGACCGCGCGATCGCCAGCTCGAGCACGCTGTCGCCGAGAAACTCGAGGCGCTCGTACGACGACGGGCGGTCGGACGCCCAGGAGCTATGCGTGAAGACGTTCTCCAGCAGATCCGACGGGAGGCTGTCGATCAGCCCGACGAGCTCTTCCGGCCGCCCGCCGGGGGCGCGGCTACTGGTGCGTTGAGACGTAGTCGACGGCTTGCCCGACGGTCTGGATCTTCTGGGCGTCCTCGTCCGAGATCTTGATCCCGAACTGGTCCTCCAGCTCCATGATCAGCTCCACGAGATCGAGCGAGTCTGCGTCGAGATCCTCCTGGAAGGAGGCGTCATCCGTGATCTCGTTCTCCTCGACGCCGAGCTGCTCCGTCAGGACTTCCTTGACCCGCTCGAACACTTCCTCTCGCGATGCTGCCATCTCACCTCACTTGCCGGGGGCTTCAGAGCGCGCGGATGCTAACACTCTTTCCGGCAGTCGCTGCGCAAGGCTGCCGACGACGTCGTGCTCGGCGCCTCGCGCGGCGAGCCTGATCGCGTTCGCGATCGCGCGCCGCGAGGAGTTTCCGTGTGCGGCCACGGCGAGCCCGCGGAGGCCTAGGAGATAGGCGCCGCCGTAGGTGTCAGGGTCCAAGCGGCTGCGCATCGCGCGCGCCGCAGGCCGGATCAGCAGGCCGCCTACTCGCCCTCGGCGGGTGGACACGATCCCCTCGCGCAGAGCATCGAGGACCGTCGTGATCGTCCCCTCGAGGAGCTTGAGCACGACGTTGCCGGTGAAGCCGTCGCAGACGACGACGTCCGCGGCGCCTTCCAGCAGGTCGCGGCTCTCGGTGTTGCCCCCGAAGCGCAAGCCCTCCGCCGCGGACAAGAGCCCGTGTGCCTCGAGCGTGAGCTGGTTGCCCTTCTCGGGCTCCTCGCCGATCGAGAGCAGCCGCACCTCGGGATCGCGGACGTCGAGCACCTCTTCGGCGAAGACCGTGCCCATGTACGCGAACTGGACGAGGTGCTCAGCCCGCGCGTCGGCGTTCGCGCCCGCGTCGATCAGCACCGAGGGCCCGCGCTTCGACGGGATCACGACGGCGATCGCGGGGCGGGAGACGCCCTCGAGCCGCCGCAGCTCCAGGAAGCAGGCCGCGAGCATCGCACCGGTGTTCCCGGCCGAGACGACGGCGTCGGCCTCACCTCGGCCGACGGAGCGACAGGCCGCGACGAGCGAGCTGTCGGGCTTGGCGCGCACCGCCTCGGCGGGCTTCTCGTCCATTGCGATCTCGTCGGGTGCCTCAACGAGCTCGAGCCCGCCCGTGTCGAGCCCAGGCGGGCCGAACAGCACCGGCTCGATGCCGTCCGCGGCAGCCTCGACGGCGCCCGCGACGACCTCTTCCGGCGCGCGGTCCCCGCCCAGCGCGTCGACGGCGACGCGAGTCACGAATCTAAGGGGCCGGAGTGCGGAGCGGCTCGATCTCGCGGCCCGCGTAGGTCTTGCAGCTCGGGCACATGCGATGCGGCTGCTTCGGGCGGCCGCACTGAGGGCACGTGTTCACGCGCGGCGCCTCGATCCGGTGGTTCGCGCGCCGTTTGTCCCGGCGCGACTTCGACGTTTTCTTCTTGGGGACGGCCATCGGCGGGCGAGTATAGCCGCAGCCTGCTTTGCAAAGGCTTAACCCAAGCCTTCCGTGCTCTTCGCCTCGGCTTGCCCGCGCCGAACCCGGCCCGAGCCACCCTGCTGAGACAAGCCAACGAGGAGCGAAGGAGACGAGATGTACAAGATCGCAGCAATCATCGGAGGCGTCCTGCTGCTGGCCGGCGTGGCGCTGGCAGGTGCGGTTACGAGCCTTGGCTCGACGAACAGCCCGACCGTCGGTCCGACGACGCCGCTCGTGAGCACGCCGATCGTGCGGCAAGAAGCCCGCGCACGCGAGAACGAGTCGCGGGGACGCGCCAACGAGGCGGGCGAGGACGTCAGCGCTCCTCGGGCAGACGAGCTCACCGACGACAGCGCGGCCGGCTCCAGCCACGACAGCGCGGACGACCACGGCGGCAACTCCGGGCCCGGCGGCGGCTCCGACGACGGCGGCCACTCCGGCCGCGGCGGCGGCGGAAGCGACGACTAGGGAATCCCCTCCCTCGAGCACGAGGCGGCCCGGCTCCCCCTGGGCCGCCTCGTCGTCGCTCGCTTGCGAGAGCAGGGACAATCCCGTCATGAGCAGGCCAAAGCGCACCATCCTCCTCGTCGAGGACGAGACCTCGATCGTGGAGCCACTGGCGGAGGCGCTTCGTAGCGAGGGCTTCGACACCCTCGTCGCCGGCACCGTCGCCGAGGCGCTCGAGCAGTCGCGGCGGGAGCCGGACCTCGTGCTTCTGGACGTGATGTTGCCGGACGGCTCCGGCTACGACGTCTGCCGCGAGCTACGCCGGCGCTCGCAGGTCCCGATCATCATGCTCACCGCCCGCGGCGAGGAGGCCGACCGCGTGATCGGCCTCGAGCTCGGCGCGGACGACTACGTCGTGAAGCCCTTCAGCGGCCGCGAGGTCGTGGCGCGTATCCGCGCCGTGCTGCGGCGCTCCGACACGCCCGAGCCCGTCGACGAGCGCCCGCTCGAGGTGGGCAACGTGCGGCTCGACCCGGCCAAGCACGAGGTCACGCTTGGCGACGACGTGCTCGAGCTGAGCCGCAAGGAGTTCGAGCTCCTGCACCTGCTGATGCGCAACGCGGGCTCGGTCGTGACCCGGGAGCGGTTGATCGACGAGGTCTGGGATCCGAACTGGTTCGGCTCGACGAAGACGCTTGACGTGCACGTCAGCGGTGTGCGGCGCAAGCTCCGCGACGACCCATCGCAGCCGCGGTACCTGCACACGGTTCGCGGCGTCGGATTCCGCTTTTCGTCACCCGACGAGGCGGAGTGAGCCTCAGGCTCCGGATTCTCGGCGCGTTCGCGTATGTGCTGCTGCTGATCATCGTCGCGCTCGAGGTGCCGCTCGCTCTCAACCTCTCGCGGCGGATCGACGCCGAGGTGAAGAACGAGGCCGCGGCGCAGGCTTTTCTCGTCGCCGCGGGCGCTTCCGGACGAATGGCCGACCGCGCCGAGCTCGCCAAGGTCGTGCGCCGCGCCGGCAAGTCGTTGGGCGCCCGCGTGATCGTGGTGGGCCCAGCAGGGCGGCTGCTTGCGGACTCGACGGTGGCGAATCCGCAGCGCACGTCCTATGCCTCGCGGCCGGAGATCGCCGAGGCGCTGCACGGTGGCCGCGCGCAAGGCGAGCGTCACAGCAACACGCTCGGGCAGGACCTGCTCTACACGGCTGTTCCCGTGACCAACAACGGCCGGTCGTCGGTGCGGCCCGCGTCACGCAGAGCCTCGAGGCCGTGCACTCGCGGGTCAGGCGAGGCGTGCTCGCGCTCGTGGCGATCGGCGCCTTTGCCCTGGTCGTCGGGCTCGCGCTGGCCTGGTTCCTCGCGAGCTCGCTGTCGCGCCCGTTGCGCAACCTCGCGGCCACCGCGCGGCGCTTCGAGGGCGGCGAGCTCGACGCGCGCGCCGACCTCTCGGGAGCCGCGGAGCAGCGCGAGGTCTCCGGCGCCTTCAACGACATGGCCGAGCGGCTGGGTGTCGTTCTGGCCGCGCAGCGCGAGTTCGTCGCCAACGCCTCACACCAGCTCCGCACGCCGCTGACGGGCCTGCGGCTGCGGCTCGAGTCCGCGCGCTCGAAGGCCAACCCCGAGGCCGCGGGGGAGCTCGAGGCGGCTGAGCGGGAAGTCGAGCGGCTCGCGCGGCTCCTCACCTCCCTGCTGACCCTCGCCCGTGAGGGCGACAAGCCCGCCGCCGCGCGTCCCGTCTCCCTCGCCCGCGCGGCCGAGCGCGCTCACGAGCGCTGGGCCGCGACCGCGGAGCAGGACGGCCGCGAGCTCGAGCTGGTCGGCAACGGCGACGCGACGATCGCCGCCTCCGAGGAGGACCTCGCGATCCTGCTCGACAACCTGATCGAGAACGCGCTCCGCTATTCCCCCAGCCGCGTGGCCCTCGACTGGGGCCGTGAGGGCCCCGAGGCTTGGGTCGCCGTCGTCGACGAAGGTCCGGGGCTCGCGGCCGGCGAGGAGACGCGGCTCTTCGACCGCTTCACGCGCGGCAGCGCGGGCAGCAGCCGCTCGGGCACCGGGCTCGGCCTCGCGATCGTCGAGACGCTCGCCCGCCGCTGGCGCGGGACGGCATCGCTCTCGAACCGCCTGGAGGGCGGAATGCGCGCCGAAGTGCGCTTTCCGGCCGCGGCTACAGTGGAGGAACCATGGGTCGAGTCGTCGCCGTGAGCCTCCTCGCGCTCGCCGGCCTGCTCTCAGCGGCAGGCATGGGGTTCGCTGCCTATTACGTCTCTCGCGATTCCGTCGCCGTGCCTGTGACGCGCCTCCAGCCCGCGCCGCAGAGGCTGACGCCCAGGCGCGTGGGCGCGCACGTCGCGCCCAAGGCGAAGCGCGAGCATCCAGCCACGACGACGACCCGCACGGTGGCGCCGACGACGACCGCGGACGACCACGGCGGCGGCTCGGGGTCGGGCAGCGGCCGCGGCGGCGGCGGCCACGGCAGCGACGACTAGAGCCGGTCTCTGAGCTCGGCGAGAGCCGACCAGCGCGAGTCGGGCTCCACGTCGGCGTGCTCGTGCGGCTCGTCGTTGAGATTCTTGCCGCACACCGGGCAGAGCCCGGCGCAGTCCGGTTTGCAGAGGATCTTCTCCGGCAACTCGAGCGCGACCGCGTCGCGGGCCCACGTCGAGAGATCGAGCTGGTCGTTGTCGAGGTACGCAGTGCGCAGCTCATCGTCGTCACCTGGGTTGACCGCCTGGTACTCGCGCGCCGAGACCGGCACGTCGAGCACGGCGTCCTCGAGACAGCGGAAGCACGGGCCGTGGAGGCGCCCGTCGAAGCGCAGCTCGAACACGGTTCCCGTCGCAGCGCGGGTGACCGCCAGCTCGGCGGGGACCGCGCGAGGCACGGGAAGGTAGCGCTGGCCCCCGAGCTCGAACGGCTCGAGCTCGATGTCGAACTCGTCGCGAAACTGATCCCCGGAGCGAACGTTGATCGTGCGGAGGTCTAGCGTGGTCATCGCGACCACCGTAGCAACGCTCAGATTCTTCGAATCAGCTCGTCGAGCGGCTTGCGATTGGCCTCGCCGCTCCACTCGTCCGCGGTCTTCGACTCCGGGTCCAGCGGCCGCTTCGGGTACCCGAAGCTGGGGATGTTGACCGGGAGCCAGCCCTGGTCGACCCCGAGTGCCCGCGCGGCGGCCTCGGGATCGGCCATGCCGTTCGGGCACGAGACGACGCCTTCGCTCCACGCGGCCAGGAACATGTTCTGCAGCGCGCGACCGACGTCGACCGGATAGCCACCGCCTTCGGTCGCGACACCCACGGCAAAGGCGGACGTCTCGACGTTGGCCGCCGCGTACACGACCTTCGAGACTCGCTCCTTCGCCTCGGCGCTCTCGACGACGACGAAGCGCCACGGCTGCACGTTCATCGCGCTGCCGGCAAGCCGCCCCGCGTCGAGGATGCGGCGCTGCACGTCCTCCGGCACCGGCCGGTCGGAGTAGCTGCGCCAGTCGCGCTTGCTCGCGATGGCCAGATAGGTGTCCAGCCGAAGGCCCCTAGTGCGGGAAGTCGTCGTTCGTGCTCTCGACGCCGGCGCCCACACCGGCGACGACCGACTCCTGGGAGCGCTCGTGCAGCCGCTCGCGGCCGCGCTTGACCGCCCCGAGGAACTTGTCGAGATTGACCTCAAGCGTCGAGAGGATCGAGTCTGCCCAGTCCTCCATCTCGAGCCGCGTCTCGCGCGCCTGCCGCCGGGCGTCGTCGATGATGTCGCCCGCCTGCCGCTCGGCCAGCTTGACGATCTCTGTCTGCGATGCCTCGCGCACGGCCTGCTCGCGCGCCTCGCCGAGGATCCGGTCGCACTCGCGCTTGGCCTCGGCCAGCATCTCCTGCCGCTCCTTGACGATCCAGCGTGCCTGCTTGATCTCTTCCGGGATCGTCGCGCGCATCTGGTCGAGGATGTCGTAGATCTCCTCGCGGTCGATCCGCACCTGGTCGGTGAGAGGCACGGCCTTCGCGTTGTGCACGAGGTCGTCGAGCTTGTCGATCAGAACGAGTACGTCCATCGGTTCGCGGAGTTTACAGAGGGCTACCGGCGGAACAGCCGGGTCAGCCAACCCGCCTCCGCGGGCTCCTCCTGTGGCTCGGGGGCGGGGCGCGCCGCGCGAGGCGTCTCGTGCTCCCGCGCCTCGTCGCTGCCGAAGACCCAGCGGCGGCCGCTCGCGCGCAGTTCCTCGAGCAGGTCGCCTGCCTCGTCGGGCGCGAGCACGACCTCGTCGGACTGCGCCAGCTGCGCCTCGATTCGGTTGGCGGCGCTGCTCGTTCCGCCGCGCGCCCGCAGCTTCTGCAGCACGTCCTGCGCCTCTCGTTTCGGCAGGCGGACCTCGCTGCCGGCGGCGAGCTGCTGTTCGAGTCGCTCGCTCACTCCTGCGGGTTCTCCGGTGTCCCCGGCCGCCCGTTCGGGAAGAGCTCCTTGAACCGGAGCGCGACGGCCTTGGGCACGAGCTCCTCGACGTTTCCGCCGAAGCTCGCGATCTCTTTCACGCCGCTGGAGGAGACGAAGCTGACCTGCGGGCTCGCCATCACGTAGACGGTCTCGACGTCGGGCGCCAGCGTCCGGTTGAGCTGGTTCATCTGGAACTCCCACTCGAAGTCCGAGATCACGCGCAGGCCCTTGACGATCACCTTCGCGTCCCATTTGCGGGCGAAGTCGACCACCAGCTCCGAGAAGACGTCGAGCTCGACGTTGTCAAGGCCGTCGAGCGTGTCGCGCAGGAAGCCGACGCGCTCGTCCAGCGTGAACATCGGCTCCTTGTGCTGCGGCTTGCCGACGACGCCGACGACCACCCGGTCGAAGATCTCCGAGGCGCGCGTGATCACGTCGACGTGGCCATTCGTGACGGGGTCGTAGGTGCCTGGGTAGATGGCGGTGATCACCGGGATTCGAAGAGCGTGAGGCGGGCGGCGCCGTAGCGTCGGCTGGTCCGCTTCGCCAGCGGCAGCTCCGGTTCCTCGTTCGCAGAGGTCTCGACCAGCAGCACGCCTTCGGGCGCGAGGACTTCTGGCAGATGCTGAATCAGCGCGTTTTGCAGGGAAGAAAACCTCCGGTAGGGCGGGTCGACCAGCACGAGATCGTAGCGGGTGCCCGAGCGCGCATCGGCACGGAGCGCCGTCAGCGCGTCCTGGCGGAGGACAGTCGCGCCTTCGAGCCCGAGCTTGTCGAGGTTGCGGTTGATCGTCCGGCAGGCCTCGCGGTCGCTGTCCACGAACGTCGCGCGCGCGGCGCCGCGACTGAGCGCCTCGAGCCCCATGGCGCCCGAGCCCGCGAATAGGTCGAGCACGGTCGCGTCCTCGGCCGCGCCGGGTCCGAGAAGGTTGAACGCCGCCTCGCGCACCCGGTCGGCGGTCGGGCGCGTGTCGGTTCCCGTGGGGGCGAAGATACGAGCGCCCTTCCGCGAGCCGGCGATGATTCGCATGCCTACGCGGCGAGCTCGCGTTCGCCGAAGACCCTCTCGACCTCGTCCGCGAGCGGGCCTTCGTACGCGACGAGACCGCCCGCCGCGTCGCGCGCTCGTTCGAGCAGCGGGCGATCGTTCCGCCAGTGGACGAAGCGCAGATCGGAGACGCCCGCCTGCCGCGTGCCCATGAGCTGGCCTTCGCCGCGCAGCTCGAGGTCCTTCTCGGCGAGCTCGAAGCCATCGCTCGAGTCGACGAGCGCCCGCAGCCGCTCCTGCGCGTTGTCGGTCAGGTCCTCGCGCTGGCGCGAGATCAGCAGGCAGTACGACTGCTCGGCCCCGCGCCCGACCCGGCCGCGCAGCTGGTGCAGCTGGGCGAGGCCGAAACGGTCGGCCTCCTGGACGATCATGATCGTCGCGTTCGGGACGTCGACGCCAACCTCGATCACCGTCGTCGCGACGAGCACGTCGAGCTCGCGGGCCTTGAACTGCGCCATCAGCTCGCGCCGCTCGACCGGCCGCAGCCGCCCGTGCAACAGGCCGACGCGGTAGTCGCGGAGCTCGGCGCGGCGCAGCCGCTCGGCCTCGGCTTCGGCCGCGCGCGACTGCGACGTCTCGGACTCCTCGATCAGCGGGCAGACGACGTACGCCTGCCGCCCGTCGTCGAGGTGGCGACGCAGACGCTTGTATGCCTCCGACGAGCGCTCCGCGGTGACCCAGGAAGTGACGATCGGCTTGCGCGAGGCGGGCGGCTTCGCGATCTCGGTGACCGAGAGGTCGCCGTAGAGCGTCAGCGCGAGCGTGCGCGGGATCGGCGTTGCCGTCATGTGGAGCACGTGGGGAGCGCGGCCTTCGACGAGCGCGCGGCGCTGCTCGACGCCGAAGCGGTGCTGCTCGTCTACTACGGCGACCGCGAGCTCTGGCAGCTCGACGCCTTCCTGGATCAGCGCGTGCGTGCCGACCACGACCTGCGCGCCTTCGAGCTCGCTCTTGACCGACCCGGTCAGGAGGGCGACCCGTACGCCGAGTTGCGCGCACAGCGGCTCGACGGTGAGAAAGTGCTGCTCAGCGAGGGTTTCCGTGGGCGCCATGAGCACACCGAGGCGCCCGGTCTCGACCGCGCGGAGGAGCGCGTAGAGCGCGACGACCGTCTTGCCCGAGCCGACGTCGCCCTGGAGGAGGCGCTGCATCGGCGCCTCGCGCGCGAGGTCGGAGTCGATCTCGCCGATCGCGGCCTCCTGGTCGGCGGTGAGGTCGAACGGAAGCAGCTCGCGGTAGCGCGCCGCGAGCTCGCCGGGCTCGCCGAGCGCCGGCGCAACCGCCGCGTCTCGCCCCGCGCGCGCGCGGGCGAGGCCGACCTGGAGCACGAGCAGCTCGTCGAACGCGAGCCGCTGCCGCCCGGCCTCGCCCTCCTCGAGCGAGCGCGGGCGGTGCAGCGTCCAGAGCGCGTCCGCTCGCAGCGGCAGCCGCTCGACGACCTTCAGCTCCGCCGGCAGCGGATCCGGGAGGTCGCGCGCGTGCGGCAGGGCCCGCTCGACGAGCGCGCGCAGGCGCTGCGGCGTCACCTCCTCGCTCGCCGGGTAGACAGGCGCGAAGTCCGCGGTCGCGGTGACGCCGTTCAGGTCGTAGGAGCGAACCTGGAAGCCGTTCCGCTTCAGCTGTCCTCGCAGCCGCACGTGCGTCCCCGGCTGCAGCTTCTCCGCGAGCCACGCCTGGTTGAACCAGACCGCCATGATCTCGTCGCTCCCGTCGCTGATCCGCGCGTTCACGATCGCGAGGTTTCGCCGCGGCCGGCGCACCGAGACCGACTTCACCTCGCCCGCGATCGCGCTCTCCTCCTCGGCGAGCAGGTCTGAGATCTTCCGCTCCGGCACGGCGGTCTCGTACCGGTGAGGCCGGTGCTCGAGCAGGTCGCGAACGGTTCGGAGCCCGAGCTTCGCCAGCTTCTGCTCGAGCGCTGGCCCGACCCCGGAGAACGACGAGAGCGCGGCATCGGCGCGCTCCGGCCGAGGCGTCCCCGGCAGGCGCGGCCAGGCCGCGGGCGGGTCCGCTCCGGCGAAGCCTTTCGGCACGCGCTCAGTCTAGGAAGCGGCGCGGCTCACACGGCGTCGTCGAACCAGAAGAAGCCCACCGTCCCCGGCCCCGCGTGGGCGCCGACGACCGGGCCGAGTGTCGTCACGATCTCGATCTCGGCCACCGGCCGCGTGCCCCGCACCAGTGTGCGCAGCGCCTCTGCGCGCTCGGGCGCGTCGGCGTGGGCGATCCCGACTCGCAGGCTCGGCGCGTCGCGAGTGCCCTCCTCGAACGCGGTCGCGAACTCCAGGAACGCCTTGCGGTTGCCGCGCACGCGCTTCACAGGCAGCACCTCCCCGTCGCGGATCGAGAGGATCGGCTTGATGTTCAGCAGCTCGCCGGCCCACGCGCGCGCGCGGCCGATGCGCCCGCCACGCGCGAGGTACTCGAGCGTCTCGACCGTGAACAGTAGGCCGGCGTCGCGCCGGTAGCGCTCGACCAACGCATCGACCTCCTCGTCGGTCGTGCCGCGCTCGAGCCGGCGCTGGATCGCGAGGCCGAGCATCGCGATCGCGGCCGAGGCGCTCTCGGAGTCGATCGCGCGCACTCGATCCCCGCCGAGCTCCCGCGCGGCCACGCGCGCACTCTCGATCGTGCCCGAGAGCTTCCCGGCGATGTGCAGCGAGAGGATCCGCTCGTAGCCGGCGAGCTCCTCGTAGACGGCGAGGAAGTCGCCGGGTGTCGGCTGGGAGGTCGTCGGGGTCTCCGGCACGGCGCGCAGGCGGGCGTAGAAGGTCTCCGGGGCGAGCTCGACGTAGTCGCGGAAGCTCTCGTCGCCGAAGCGCACGTACAGCGGGACGACGCGCCAGTTCGGAAACCGCTGCGGCGCCTCCGGGAAGTCCGCGGTCGAGTCGACCACGATCGCCGTGTTTTTCGGGGTGAGTTTCACGCGGCCTCGGCGCGTGCGGCCGCGTGGATCGCGGCGACGATCGCGTCGAGGCCGTCGTCCTTGCGCAGGCACGCGACGGCGCCGGCCTCGGTAAGCGCGTCGCGCTCGCGCAGGTTCGCCGAGGCGGTCAGGCACACGACCGCTGCCTCCGGGCACGCGCCCCGGACCGCACGGGTCGCCTGCACGCCGTCGAGGCCCGGCAGGCGGTAGTCCATCAGCACGACGTCCGGGTGCATCTCCGCGGCGACTGCCGCTGCCTTCGCGCCGTCCGACACCGACGCGACGACCTCCATGTCGGTACGCAGACCGAGCAGCAGCTCGAGCGCCTCCCGAAAGACGTCGTTGTCCTCGACCAGGACGACCCGGATCGGCTCGCTCACATTTCGAGCCTAGAGACGTCGGCCTACGATGGTCAAACGCCCCGACCGGTCGGTTCAGACGGACGCGGAGCAAGCCCCGCGTCCTGAACACGGCATCGCAAGCGACGCCTCATTCCGCGGATATGAGCAACGGGTAGTGCGGCTGGCCGCCCTCGTGCACGTCCAGCTCGAGCTCGGGGTGACTCTCGGCAAGCCCTTCGAGCACGCCGTCGAGCGGCGGCGCTTCGTCGCCCCGGAGCAGCGTGAGCACATCACGCGGCTGGGCGAGCAGCCGCTCGAGCAACGCGCGCACGACGTCGTCGAACGCAGCGCCGGAGAAGATTGCGTGGCCGTCGAGCAGCCCGAGGTACTCGCCCTCGCGCACGGCTATGCCGTCGGTGATTGCGTCTCGCGAGGCGACCGCAACCTCCCCCGTCCCGAGCCCGGCGAGCGCCTCCGTCATCACCTTCGCGTTCTCCTCGGCGGAACGCTCGCCGTGGAACGCGACGAGCGCCGCGAGGCCGGCCTGGATCGACTCGGTCGGCACGACGTGCACGGGCCGGCCCGCGACGCGCGCCGCCTGCTCTGCTGCCATGACGACGTTCGAGTTGTTCGGCAGCAGCACGACCTCGTCCGCCCCGACCGCGTCGATCGACTCGAGGAGGTCGGCGGTCGAAGGGTTCATCGACTGGCCGCCCTCGAGCACCCGCTCGGCGCCCAGGTCCTCGAACAGCCGCCGGTTGCCCGCTCCCGCCACGACGGCCACGACCGCCGAACGCGACGCGCCCCCCGGCAGCGACGACAGCATCCGCTGCTCGCGCTGCTCGGTCTGACGGTGCATGTCGGCGATCTCGACGCCCTCGATCGCGCCGGCGCGCGTGCCGAGCGTGAGAGCGGCTCCCGGGTCGTCGGTATGGACGTGGACCTTGAGCGCGCCAGGGTCGCCCACGACGAGCAGCGAATCGCCCAGCCGCTCGAGCTCGTCCTCCAGCGCGTTCGCATCGAGCGCCTCGCCCTCGACGACGAACGTCGTGCAGTAGCGGTATTGCGAGGGCTCCTGGTGGACGGCCTCCACCGCGGCGACCCGGATCGTTTGGGGCGCAGAGATGGCGTGGCCCGAAGCGGCAGCCGCGAGGCCGCGAACGAGCTCGACAAGCCCGGCGCCGCCCGCGTCGACGACACCGGCCTCGCGCAGGACGGTGAGCTGCTCCGGTGTCCGGGCGACGGCCTCCTCCCCGCGCTCGACGAGCAGCGTGAGCAGCTCGCGTGGCTCGAGCTGAGGCGCCGCCTCCGCAGCGTCCGCAAGCGCGCGGATCACGGTCAGCATCGTTCCCTCGACCGGCTTGCGGACGGCGCCGAACGCCTCGTCGCTCGCACCGCGGAAGGCGCGCGCCACGAGCTCCGAGTCAACTGTCTCCGCGGCGGCGAGCACGTCGGCCGCACCACGGACGATCTGCGACAGGATCACGCCCGAGTTGCCGCGAGCCGCCATCAGCGCGGCGCGTGACGCCTCACGAGCGAGCGTGGCGCGATCAGCGGCGGTGGAGGCGTCGACCGCCTCGACCACGCCGCGCACGGTCAGCGTCATGTTCGTGCCGGTGTCCCCGTCGGGGACGGGATAGACGTTCAGATTGTCGATCCGCTCACGGCTCAGCTCGAGTGCGTCGAGCGCTCCGCGGGCGAGACCGCGCACGGTCTCGAGCTCGCTCATGCCTGAGGATCGTAAGCGGGCTTGCTCACACCCGAGGGCTGGCCGCCCGGGGGCGCTTTTTAGACGGCCTTCTGGACCTTGCCGGCTTTGAGGCAGCGCGTGCAGACGTACGCGCGGGTCGCCTTGCCGTCGAGCAGCATGCGGACGCGCTGGAGGTTCGGGTTGAAGCGGCGCTTCGTCGCCACCATCGAATGGCTCCGGTTGTTGCCGAACCCGGGCTTCTTGCCGCAGATTGCGCAGACCTTGGACATCGGCGGAGGAGTCTAGCCAAGGCGCCGACTAGGCGGCGCCGACCAGAGGAGGCCGTGCCGGCTTTGCCGGTGCGGCCGTTTAAGCCTGTGCTGTGCCAGCCGCAGCGCGGAGCTGGGAGAAGACGTCGGCCATCTCGAGCGCGGTGCGCACGGCCTCGGCGCCCCTGTCGAGGCGTGCGCGGGCCTGCTCTTCGTTCTCGGTGGTGAGCACGCCGAAGGCGACGGGCACGCCCGTCTCGAGGCCGGCCAGCTGAAGGCCGCTCGCCGCCTCGCTCGCAACGAACTCGAAGTGCGGCGTCTCGCCACGGATCACCGCGCCGAGGGCGACGATGCAGGAGTAGCGGCGCGTCTTCGCGAGCGCCATTGCCGCAAGCGGGAGCTCGAACGCACCCGGGACGGGGATCACGGTGACGGCCTCGCGCCCGACGCCGAGCCGCTCGAGCTCGTCTAGCGCGCGGGACAGCAGCTCGCCGGTCAGCTCGCCGTTGAAGCGGGACACGACGATCCCGACCGCGCGCCGGTTGCCGACCGGCTCGCCCTCGATCACGCCGTAGCCGTCGGGGATTCGCAGCTCCCCTGCCGCGTGCTGCTGGACTCCGGAGCGCGGGAGCTCGTCTTCCTCGCCCGGGAGGTCCTCTGCGGGCTCGGCCTCCGGCTCGACGGCCTCCTCCTCCGGCTCGGCGTCGAGGACGTCCTCGCGCCGCTCCTCGTCGGGCTCCGGCGGCGTGCTCGGAGGCGAGAGGGGAGGCTGATCCCAGCTGTCGCTCACGGCTTCTCCGGGTCGAAGCGGAGGTCCTGATGGTGAAGCCGGTGACCGAGCCGGTCCCGCTTTGCCGCGAGGTAGCGACGGTTCTCGGGGTTGGGCTCCAACTCGATCGGCACCTGCTCGACGACCGTGAGGCCGTAGCCCTCGAGCCCGCTGATCTTCTTCGGGTTGTTGGTCAGGATCCGGATCGTCGAGAGGCCAAGGTCGGCCAGGATCTGGTTGCCGATCCCCCACTCGCGCGCGTCGGCGGGGAAGCCGAGCTCGAGGTTGGCGTCGACGGTGTCGCGGCCCTGCTCCTGGAGCTCGTAGGCGCGGAGCTTGTTGAGCAGGCCGATCCCGCGGCCCTCCTGCGCCATGTAGAG
>JAWVDY010000051.1:0-4863 GCA_033856995.1 Gaiellaceae bacterium | reverse complement strand
TCGTCGTTGGTCCGATTCGCGGATGCGATCCCGAGGCGTCCGTCACGGACGATCTGCAGCTCGACGACATCGTTCTCGATCAGCGTCGGCTGGTGGACCTCCGAGCCCGCGAAGCGCGCCATGCCGGAGCGCTCGCTCTGGACGAGCGCAAGCGCCTCGTCGCCCTCTGCGGCGCGCAGGGCCCGCTGCGCCAGCTCGAGCCCACTCACTGCTTGAAGCCGACCTGGACGTTGCGAAAGCGCGCGGGCGAGGCGCCGTGCGAGACATGCGCATGCTGGCCGGGCTGGCCCTTGCCGCAGTTGGTGAGCCCGTGCAGCCGCCACTCCTGGGGACCGGCGACGCCGTCGAGGGAGCCCCAGAAGACCGGCGTCTGCCCGGTATAGGTAGCGTCGCGCAGCATCCGGCCGAGCTTGCCGCCCTTGATCTCCCACGCGATCTGCGTCCCGAACTGGAAGTTGAGCCGTTTGTCGTCGATCGACCAGCTCTTGTTCGTCTGGAGGTAGACGCCGTCGTCGACCCCGGCGACCAGGTCGTCGAGCGAGCCCTCGCCCGGCTCGAGATGCAGGTTCGTCATCCGCACGAGCGGCATGCGGCTCCAGCTGTCCGCGCGCATCGAGCCGCCCGAGCCGCTGCCGATCCGCGCCGCGGTCTCGCGTGAGGTGAGGAAGCCGCTGAGCGTCCCCTCGCGCACGATCGGCTCGCGGCCGGCGGGGACGCCCTCGTCGTCGAAGCCGAAAGAGCCGAGACCGCCGGGGGTGGTCGAGTCGGCGGTGACGTTCATGTGCTCGGAGCCGTAGCGCAGCGACCCGAGGTCGCCCGGCTTGAGGAAGCTCGTGCCGGCGTAGGCCGCTTCCGTGCCGTAGACGCGGTCGAGCTCGGTGGGGTGGCCGACCGACTCGTGCACCTGGAGCGCCACCTGCTCGTCGTCGATCACGACGGTCGTGATCCCGGACGGGCACGGGTCGGCGCGGAGCAGCGCGGCCGCCTCCTCGCCCACGCGTGGCGCCTCCCGGTCGAGGCCGAGGGACTCGACGAACTCCCAGCCCGCCTGCGAGCTCGAGCCGCCGTGCGCGCTCGGATAGCTGCGGATCTGGGTGATCCCGTCGCGTGCCGCCAGCGCGTCGATGCCGCCGCCGCACTCGACGAGCTCCTGCTCCGTCGACGCACCCTCGGAAGAGACCAAGAACTTGCGCTCGTGCTGCGCGCGGACGGACGCCGAGGTGACCTTCACGTCCTCGTGCTGCAGCGCCTCCTCCGCGCGGAGGCAGAGTTCGACCTTGGCGGCGAGCGGAACGGCGAAGGGGTCGCGCTCGACCGTGGTCCTGAACTCGCCGTGCGTCGGGTCGATGGAGGCAAGCTCGCGGCTGTGCCCGCCCGGCGCAGCCTGCGCGAACGCGACCGCCTTGCGCGCCGCGGCCTCGGCCCCGGCGTTGTCGAGGCGCCGGTCGCAGGCGAAGCCCCAGGCGCTGCCGACGAGCACGCGGACGCCGATCCCCTGTGTCTCCGTGTCGTCCAGCCGCTCGACCCGCCGATTGCGCGTGCCGACGATTTGCGACCGCCGCACGACCACGCGCGCGTCCGCGTAAGAGGCACCGGCGCCGAGCGCTGCGGCCACGGCGTGCTCGCAGAGCTCCCGCACGGCGCGTACCTTAGTGCGCAACGGGCTTGCAAGGAAGTCGTGGCTACAATGGGCCGCGCGCGCTGGTGGCGGAATTGGTAGACGCGCAAGGTTGAGGGCCTTGTGGGGTTAATACCCCGTGGAGGTTCAAGTCCTCTCCAGCGCATGGAACCCCCGCGAGGGGGTTTCGTGTTCGGCGTGAGAGACTCGGGCCGTGGAGCAGCGCGTCAGCCTCGTCACGCTTGGCGTTCGGGACCTGCGGCGCGCCCGTGCCTTCTACACGGCGCTCGGGTGGACGACAGGAGCTGCGCCCGACGACGTCGTGGTCTTCTTCCAGCTCCCCGCTTGACTCGTATGTAGCGTTACGCTATATCTTCCAGATATATGGACGCGACAGCCGTCACTCCGGTCGTCCTGGGCTTGCTCTCCCAGGGGCCCCGCTCGGGATATGACATCAAGACGGTCGTCGACCGCTCGACGCGCTTCTTCTGGGCGGCGAGCTACGGCCAGATCTATCCCGAGCTGAAGCGGCTCGAGCAGGACGGGCTCGTCGCGGGCGAGGACCGGCCGCGCGGCGGCCGCGGCCGCCGGGTCTACAAGCTGACCGAGGCCGGCCGCCAGGCGCTCGTCGAGTGGCTGCTCGGCACGACGACCACCGTCGAGCTGCGCGACGAGTCGCTCCTGCGCCTCTTCTTCGCGGACAACCTGCCGCGCAAGGACGCGCTGCTGCTGCTCGAGGGCCGGAAGCTCGGGCACGAGACGTACCTCGAGCTCCTGCGCGCGATCGACGCGCGGCCGGGTAAGGACACGGACTTCGTCGACCTGGTGCTGCGCTGGGGAATCGACTTCCACGAGTGGGGGGCACGCTGGTGCGACGAGCAGCTGAAGCTGTTGCGCAGCCGGAAAGCGGCCTGACAGAGCCCAGTTTCTGGGGGATCCTGCGCGCCGGCGCGCCGGGGTTCCTGCGGGAAGGGTTCGTGCCGCTGGGCTTCTTCTACGCGGGCCTGCGGTTGGACGGGCTGGCGGCAGGGATCGTCGCGGCGGCCGTTGCCTCCGTGCTCATCTACCTCTACGAGCGCCGTGCGGGCCGTGACGCGCTGCTCGTCCGGCTCTCGCTCGGCTTCGTCGCGGTGCAGTCGGCGATCGGCCTGCTCTCGCACAGCACGACCGTCTACCTCGCCCAGCCTGTGCTCATCGCCGCGGTCTGGGGCCTCGCCTTCTTCGTCTCGATACCGCTCGGCCGCCCGCTCGCGGGTGCGCTTGCCTGCGCGTGGTATCCGTTCCCGGCCTGGCTCCGTGAAGACCCGCAGTACAAGCGTGTCTTCGCGATCGAGTCGGTCGTCTGGGGTGCGTACTTCGTCGGGCGCAGCGGCGTGCGGTTCGCGGTCCTGCTGCACGGCGGGCTCGAGAGCTTCCTGCTCGTGAACCTGCTCACCGGGACCCCGGCGATGCTGCTCGTGCTCGCCTGGTCGATCCGCTACGCGATTCGTGGGCTCGCCGACACCGAGCCTCCGGCCGATGAAGCGCTCCGGCCCGCTGCGTGACCGCCTCGCGCTGCGCGCGCTGAGGCTGAGCGCGGTCGCCTGGGGCGCGGCCGAGCGGGCCGGCCTCGACCTCGCCGGGGCGACCGAGGGGCCGCCGGTCGTCGCGGACGGCGCCCGCGCCGCGGCCTTCGACGAGCTGCTGGCCGGCGGCGGGACGGTTGGCGCCGCTGACTGTCCGTATCCGCTGCACGAGCTGCTCACCCACCTCGTGCGCGAGCGCGGCCTCTTGCTGCACGGCTCGAACGACTGCTCGCTCGAGGCGCTCGAGCCGCGTCCCGCGCGCGACTTCGGCACCGAGCTGCGCGCCGTCGTGGCCTGCGACGACGGGATCTGGCCGCTCTTCTACGCGGTCGCCGCGCACGGGCGGGTCGACGGCGTCTTCAGCGCCTGCCTGCACGCCGGCCGGCGCCGGCTCTACCTGTTCGCGATCGGCGGCGATCCCGCGGTGGGGAACTCGTGGACGCGAGGCACCGTCTACGCGCTGCCGCGCGAGGGCTTCAGGCGGGAGTGGGGCCGCGAGTGGGTCTGCGGCGAGCCGGTCGAGCCCGTGCTGCGCGTCTCGGTCGGGCCGGAGGACTTTCCGCTGCGCGAGGCCGTGATCGAGGCGCCGGCGGCGTTTCGGCGCCTCGGCGCAGCGTTCCGCGCGGCGAAACGCGCCCGGGCCGCTTGACGCCGTCCGGGAGGACGGCTACTCTCTCCTGCGAACGTATGTTCGTCCCAACCAACGAACCCGAGGTGTCCCCATGCTGACCGCCCGACAGCAGGAGATCTGGAAGTTCCTGACCGACTACGTCGACGAGCACGGGTACCCACCCACCGTGCGCGAGATCGGCGAGGCGGTCGGGCTCGCGTCCCCGTCCACCGTGCACGCGCATCTCGCGAACCTGGAGCGGGCGGGCCTGATCAAGCGAGACCCCACGAAGCCGCGCGCGCTCGAGCTGCGCCGCGACCCGAAGCCCACGCCCGCGAGCGCGACCGCGGACGATGTCCACCGGCTGCCGCTCATGGGCGAGATCGCGGCGGGCGGGCCGCTGCTCGCCGACCAGAACGTCGAGAGCTACCTGGCCGTGCCGGAGCCGCTCGCGCGCGGCGGCGACGAGTTCCTGCTCCGCGTGAAGGGCGACTCGATGGTGAACGCCGGGATCCTCGAGGGCGACATCGTGGTCGTGCGCCGCGAGCAGACCGCCCGCGACGGCGAGATCGTGGTCGCGCTCGCGGGTCAGGACGAGACGGCGGACGAGGCGACGGTCAAGCGCTTCTTCCGCGAGAACGGGCGCGTGCGCCTGCAGCCCGAGAACGACGCGCTCGAGCCGATCTACGCCGACCATGTCGAGGTGCTCGGCGTGGTCACGGGAGTCTTCCGCACGCTGTGAACGTCGCCCCGCTCAACCGCACGCTCGACCAGGAGCTGAATGCGCTCCTGCGCGGCGCGCACCTCGAATGTCTCGTCTGCGGCGAGTTCCTGCTCCACCGCGTCGACGCGATCGTGTGCCCAGAGTGCGGCGCGGATTACGGGCAGGCGGCCGAACCGCGGCTACAATCCGTGTCGCAGGCCGGGTGACCGCGGGCCTCGTGGCTCGAGGAAAGTCCGGACACCGAAGGGCAGGACGCTGGGGCGACCCAGGCGGCGAAAGCCGACGGAAAGTGGCACAGAAAGGAGACCGCCGGCAGCGATTCTCCGGAGACGCTGAAGGTAAGGGT
>JAWVDY010000050.1:0-5107 GCA_033856995.1 Gaiellaceae bacterium | reverse complement strand
CGGACACGTCGAGGTCAAAGTCGACCGGCGCCCGCAGCGGCCCTTGCACGTGCCCGCAGGAAGGCGTCCGCGGTGAGGACAGAGACCTTCCAGACGCCCGGCAAGCTGCGGCTCGACATCCGCCTCGGCGCCGGCGAGGTGCGACTCGAGACTGCCGACGTGCAGGAGACGACGGTCGTGCTGGAGCTGCTCAGTGGCAACGAGGCGACCGTCGAGAACGCGCGGATCGAGCTGCGCGAGCGCTCTGACGGCCACGAGATCGTGGTCGACGCCCGCGACCGCGGACGGCTCTCTCGCAACGCCGAGGTGCTCGTAGCGATCACGTCGCCGCATGGAGCGGACGTCGAGTCGAAGTCCGGCTCGGCCGACGTCGAGGGCCGAGGGCGCTTCGGGTCGGTCGAGGTCGAGACCGGCTCCGGCGATGTCGAGTTCGGCGAGATCGCAGGCGAGGCGCAGATCAACGCGGCGAGCGGCGACGTCCAGCTCGGGACCGTGGGCGGTGATGCGCGCGTGAACACCGCCTCGGGCGACGTGCAGGTCAAGTCGATCGGCGGCGAGGCGAAGGTCAACTCCGCCTCGGGCGACGTGATCATTCGCGAGGTCGCCGGCGAGCTCAGCGTCAACTCCGCTTCCGGCGACGTGCTCGTGCGCGAGGCCGCCGCGTCGGTGAGCGTGAACACGGCCTCCGGCGACACGGAGCTCGGCAGCGTCACGACCGGCAAGGTGAGCCTCAAGTCGGCCTCCGGAGATCTCAAGATCGGCATCCGCGAGGGCTCGAGCCTCTGGGTGGACGCACGCTCTCGCAGCGGTGAGGTCCGCTCCGAGCTGCCCGTCTCGGACCTGGCACCCGAGGGCGAAGGCGACGGCCCGCGGATCGAGCTGCGCGCGAACACGATGAGCGGCGACATCACCGTCTCCCGCGCGTGAACCCGACCGATCCCACCACGGGCGCCGCCGTGGCGCCGGCTCCGCAGCGCCTTCTGCGACTGCCGGGGGCGCTGCGAGAGCGTCAGTTCCGGCGCTTCTGGGTCGGCGAGACGGTCTCGCTCTTCGGCGACCAGATCACGATGATCGCCCTGCCGCTCGTCGGCGTCCTGGCGCTCCACGCGAGCGCCGCGCAGATGGGCTACCTCGGGGCGGCGCTGCTCTTCCCGAACCTGCTCTTCTCGCTGCACGCCGGCGCGTGGGTCGACCGCCGCGGCCGGCGGCGGCAGACGATGATCTTCACGGCGCTCGGCCGCGCCGTCGTGCTGGCGACGATCCCGCTCGCCTACGCGTTCGGCGCGCTGACGCTGACCCAGCTCTACGTCGCGAGCTTCCTGATCGGGACGCTGAGCGTGCTCTTCTACGTCTCCTACAGCACGCTCTTCGCCTCGCTGGTGCCACGCGAGCGCTACCTCGAGGCGAGCTCGCTGCTGAACGGGAGCCGCGCATTCTCCTACGTGGGCGGCCCGAGCATCGGCGGCGCGCTCGTGCAGCTGCTCTCCGCCCCGGGCGCGCTCGTCGCCGACGCGGTCTCGTTCGTCTTCTCCGCGCTCGCGATGCGCTCGATCTCGCCGGTCGAGCCCCCGAGCGAGCCGGCCGGGCGAGGCCACGTGAAGGCGGGCATGCGCTACATCTGGGGCTCGAAGATCGTCCGCGCGAAGCTGCTCTCGACGGCGACGATCAACTTCTTCAACTTCGTCTTCTGGGCGTTGTTCATCCTGTATGCGACGCGGACGCTCGGCGTGAAGCCGGGCTTGCTCGGCGTCGTGCTCGGTGCCGCGTCGATCGGCGGCGTGATCGGCTCGCTCGTGACCGGGCGCCTGAGCCGGCGGTTCGGAGTCGGTCCGGTGCTCGTGATCGGCTCGGTGCTCTTCCCGGCGCCGCTGCTGCTCGTGCCGCTCGCCGCCGGCCCTCGCTGGGCCGTGCTCGCGTGCCTCTTCGGGGCCGAGTTCGGCTCCGGCTTCGGCGTGATGATGCTCGACATCTCGGCGAACGCGATCACGACCGCGCTCGTGCCGGAGCGGCTGCGGGCGCGGGTGGCCGGCGCGTACATGGTCGTGAACTACGGCGTGCGGCCGATCGGCGCGCTCGTCGGCGGCGCGCTCGGCACCTGGATCGGCCTGCGGCCGACGCTGTGGATCGCCACAGTCGGCGCGCTCGCGGGCGTGCTCTGGCTTCTGCCGTCGCCGGTTCTGCGGTTGCGCGAGCTCCCGGAGGCCGACGAGTGAGTCGCGCCGAGCTCCTGCGCGACCGCTCCGTCGTCGCCTTGCTTGCGGCGGAGGTGATCTCGACGACCGGCGGCCAGATGACGTGGCTCGCGCTGCCGTGGTTCGTGCTCATCACGAGCGGCTCGGCCACGCACGCGACCTTCGTCGTCGCCGGCGAGGTGATCGGGCTCGCCCTCTTCGGCCTGCCGGCCGGGCGGTTCCTGGGCCGGCTTGGCGCCCACCGGACGATGGTCGCCTGCGACGGCGCCCGCGCGCCGCTGATGGTCGTGATCCCTGTCCTGCACTGGACGGGCGGCCTCTCGTTCCCGATCCTGATCGCGGTCGCGTTCGGGCTCGGTGCGCTCAGCGCCCCCTACTTCGCGGCGCAGAAGGTGATCGTGCCCGAGCTGCTCGGCGAGGACGAGCAGCAGGTCGGCGAGGCGAGCGCGCTCTTCCAGGCGGCTACGCGGACGACGATGCTCGCCGGCCCGGCCCTCGCCGGAGTGCTGATCGGCTTGATCGGCGCGACCTCGGTGCTGCTGATCGACGCTGGGACGTACCTCGTGTCGGCGCTGCTCGTGACCGCGTTCGTCCCACGGCGGCCTCCGGTCGCGCAGGAGGAGGAGCACCGCAACATCCGCGCAGGGATCCGGTTCATCGCGCACGACCGGCTCCTACGCCTATGGTGGCCGGCCTTCGCCCTCGGCGACGCGGCCTGGACGGCGTTCTTCATCTCGGTGCCGGTGCTGGTCCTGGCCCGCTTCGGCCACCACGCCATTCTCGCCGGGATGCTGATCGCCGCGTTCGGCGTCGGCGCGGTGATCGGCAACGTCGTCTCGTTCCGGTTCCTGACGCGACGCTTCGATGGGCTCGCCGTGATCGCCGCGTGCGTGATGGGCCAGGCCGCACCGCTGTGGCTGCTCTGGCTGCCCCTTCCTGCGCTCGGCCTCGCGGCGCTGATTGCGGCCTCCGGGATCGCGAACGGGATCGTCAACCCGAGCCTGCACACGATCATGACCCTGCGGGTGCCGCCGCCGCTGCGCCCGAACGTGCTGACGACGTCGATGGTCGGCTGGGCGGTCGTCAACCCGCTCGGCCTCTTCATCACGGGCCCGGTGCTCGACGCCTTCGGCACGAGCCCGGTGTTGGTCGGCTTCGCCGCCGTTCAGACTGTGACGATGGCCGTGGTGGGCCTGGCCGCGGCGCGGGAGCGTGGGCGCCGCCGGCTCGCGCCCGCGCTCAGCTGAGCTCGTTTGCCTTGCTCCTGAGGGCCTCGAAGCCGGCCTGCAGGAAGTCGTTGGCGGCGGCAGCGCCGAGCGACCACGTCAGCAGGCGCCCGAAGCGCGGTGCGGCGATCTGCGTCGCGGCCAGCCCCGCCGCGGCCCAGGTGCCGACGCAGCGCGTGCACGTGACGAGCTCGCCGATCGCCTGCTGCATTCCGCCGTCCCTGACCGGCTCCTCGTTCTCGGCGTCCGCCTCGCCCTCGACGAACGGCGCGCGGATCGGAGCGCTGACCGGGTCGTGCGTGAGCGTCCTCGCCGCTTTGAACGTCGCGGCGGCGAGCACCGCGAAGTCGAGCGCCGTCTGGCACTGCGGGTCGCGGTCGAGCAGCCGCGCGACGGCCCCGGCGGTCGCGAGCAGCCCCGCAAAGGACCCGGCGATCGCGGCGTAGGCCTCGTACGGCGGGCGATCGTGTGGGGAATCCATCCCGCTACCCTTGAGCAGATGCCGGAGTTCAAAACATCCGCGGCCTACAAGCCGACCGGCGACCAGCCGCAGGCGATCGCCGAGCTCACCGCCGGCCTCCAGGCGGGCGAGCGGTACCAGACGCTTCTTGGCGCGACGGGGACCGGCAAGACCGCGACGATGGCCTGGATCGTGGAGCAAGTCCAGCGGCCGACGCTGCTGATCGCCCACAACAAGACGCTCGCCGCCCAGCTCTGCAACGAGCTGCGCGAGTTCTTCCCCGACAACGCGGTCGAGTACTTCGTCTCGTACTACGACTACTACCAGCCCGAGGCGTACGTGCCGCAGGCCGACCTCTACATCGAGAAGGACTCCTCGCGGAACGACGACATCGACCGGCTGCGCCACGCGGCGACCGCCTCGCTGCTCTCGCGCCGCGACGTGATCATCGTCGCCTCGGTGTCCTGCATCTACGGCCTCGGCTCGCCCGAGGAGTACGAGAAGAGGGTCGTGCTGCTGACCGTCGGCGAGGAGCACGACCGCGACCTCGCGCTGCGGAAGCTCGTCGACATCCAGTACGCGCGCAACGACACGCTGCTCGGCCGGGGCCGCTTCCGCGTCAAGGGCGACGTGGTCGAGGTTCAGCCGGCCCACCTGGAGTCGGCGTACCGCATCTCGTTCTTCGGCGACGAGGTCGAGCAGATCACGCATTTCGATCCGCTCACCGGCGAGGTCTACGGCAAGCTCGAGCACCTCGCGCTCTTCCCGGCGACGCAGTACGTGACCTCGAAGCCGACCGTCGAGCGCGCGTCCGAGCAGATCCGGCACGAGCTCGCGGAGCAGGTCAAGCTCTTCGAGTCCGAGGGGAAGATGCTCGAGGCGCACCGGATCCGGCAGCGCACCGAGTACGACCTCGAGATGATGCAGGAGCTCGGCTTCTGCAACGGGATCGAGAACTACTCACGCCATCTCGACGGCCGGCCTCCCGGCTCGGCGCCGCACACGCTGCTCGACTTCTTTCCTTCGGACTTCGTCGTCTTCGTCGACGAGTCGCACCAGACCGTGCCGCAGGTCGGCGGGATGTACGAGGGCGACCGCTCGCGCAAGGAAACCCTGGTCGAGCACGGCTTCCGGCTGCCTTCCGCGCTCGACAACCGGCCGCTGCGCTTCGACGAGTTCCTGGGGAAGGTGCAGCAGCTCGTGTTCATGTCGGCCACGCCCGGGTCGTA
>JAWVDY010000049.1:0-2538 GCA_033856995.1 Gaiellaceae bacterium | reverse complement strand
GCGGCCTTCCTGCAGCATCCGGTAGGTCTTGCCGACCCCCGCAGCCATTCCGACCAGGATCCGGTAGTGGCCTGCCACGGCCTCATGCGCCCAGCAGGTTATGGACGACGAGATCGATCAGCTTGATCCCCACGAAGGGCAGGATCATCCCGCCCAGGCCGTAGATCAGTAGGTTGCGCCGCAGCAGCGCCGTCGCGCCGATCGCCCTGTACCGCACGCCCTTGAGCGCGAGGGGGACGAGTGCCGGGATGATCAGCGCGTTGAAGACGATCGCCGAGATGATCGCGCTCTTCGGCGTCCCGAGGTGCATCACGTTGAGCGAGTTGAGCGGGCCGCGCTCGCCCGCCTTCGCCGCGTAGGTGAACGCGAACATCGCCGGCAGGATGGCGAAGTACTTGGCGACATCGTTGGCGATCGAGAAGGTCGTCAGCGCGCCACGCGTGATCAGCAGCTGCTTGCCGACCTCGACGACCTCGATCAGCTTCGTCGGGTTGTTGTCGAGATCGACCATGTTGCCCGCCTCCTTGGCGGCCGAGGTGCCGGCGTTCATGGCGACGCCGACGTCGGCCTGGGCGAGCGCGGGCGCGTCGTTCGTCCCATCGCCCGTCATCGCGACCATCCGGCCGCGGCCCTGCTCCTCCTTGATCAGCGCCATCTTTGCCTCGGGGGTCGCCTCAGCGAGAAAATCGTCGACTCCTGCTTCCTGGGCGATGACGGACGCCGTGACGCGGTTGTCGCCCGTGATCATGATCGTGCGGATGCCCATCTTGCGTAGCTCGTCGAAGCGTTCGCTCATCCCGCCCTTGACGACGTCCTTGAGGTGGATCACGCCCAGCACGAAATTGTCCTGGGCCACGACGAGCGGCGTGCCGCCGGCGCGGGCGATCTTGTCGACCTCCTCGTCGAGCCGCTCGGGCACATGCCCGCCCTGCTCCTCGACAAAGCGTGTGATCGCGTCGGCTGCGCCTTTGCGCAGGCGCTTGCCGTCGAGGTCGACCCCACTCATGCGCGTGGTGGCGGAGAAGGGGATGAAACTCGCGTCGAGCTCCGACAGCTCGTGACTCCGCAGCGCGTAGCGCTCCTTTGCGAGCACGACGATGGAGCGGCCCTCGGGTGTCTCGTCGGCGAGCGACGCGAGCTGCGCTGCTTCGGCGAGCTCCATGTCGTTGACGCCGTCCACGGGCACGAACTCCGTCGCCTGCCGGTTGCCGAGCGTGATCGTGCCGGTCTTGTCGAGCAGGAGAACGTCGACGTCGCCCGAGGCCTCGACCGCCCGGCCGGACATGGCCAGCACGTTGCGTTGGACGAGCCGATCCATGCCCGCGATCCCAATCGCCGAGAGCAACGCGCCGATGGTGGTCGGGATCAAGGCGACAAGCAGCGCGATCAGCACAGTCTGCGAGAGCGGAGTGCCCGCGTAGACCGCGAACGGACTCAGCGTCACGACCGCGGCCAGGAACGTGATGGTCAGGCCTGAGAGGAGAATGTTGAGCGCGATCTCGTTTGGGGTCTTGCGCCGCTCCGCGCCCTCGACGAGCGCGATCATTCGGTCCAGGAACGACTTGCCGGGCTCTTGTGTGACCATGATCGCCAGGCGGTCGGAGAGGAGCTTCGTCCCGCCGGTGACGGCCGAGCGGTCGCCGCCGGACTCGCGGATGACCGGGGCGGACTCGCCGGTGATCGCCGACTCGTCAACGGAGCCGACTCCCTCGATCACCTCGCCGTCCGCGGGAATGACTTCGCCCGCGGAGACGACGACGATGTCGCCTTTCTGCAGGTCCGGCGCGGGGATGTCTTCGAGCCCGCCGGCGTCGGTGCGACGGTGCGCGACGGTCGTCGTGCGCGTCGCACGCAGGGCGTTCGCCTGCGCCTTGCCGCGACCCTCGGCGACGGCCTCGGCGAAGTTCGCGAACAGCACGGTCAGCCAGAGCCAGACCGCGATCACGCCGACGAACCAGAGCGGGCTCGTGTGCCCTCGCGCGAGGTCGAGCACGAAGATCCCGGTCGTGATCACGCTTCCGAGCTCGACGATGAACATCACGGGGTTGCGCACTTGCGTGCGCGGGTCGAGCTTCGGGAACGAGTCGACGATCGCCGCGAGGACGATCTCGCGTGTGAAGACACTGCCGCTCGCGCGCGCCATCAGTTGTTCGTTCCTTTGTCCAACGCCAGGTTGAGCTCGAGCACGTTCACGCCCGGTTCGCCGAAGAAGCCGAGGCTGCGACCGTCCGTGTGCTCGCCGATCAGCCGCCTGACCGTTGCGAGCGAGAGCCCGCGCGCCCGGGCGATCCTGCGGGACTGCAGCCGCGCGTAGGCCGGCGAGACGTGAGGGTCGATGCCGGACCCGGACGTGGTCACCGCGTCGACCGGAATGTCGCCGATCGTCAGGCCGGGGTTGTAGGGCCGTTCGAGCTTCAAGATCGCCACCGCCGCCGCCCTGACGTTCTTCGCCAGGTCGGGATTCGTCGGGCCGAGGTTGGCGAACGTGGTAGCGCCCGCGTTGTAGGCGGGGGCGGTGCCGGACGGGCGCTCATGGAA
>JAWVDY010000048.1:0-3464 GCA_033856995.1 Gaiellaceae bacterium | reverse complement strand
GGCGCGTGGCGGAGCCGCCTGCGCAGATCAGTCCCTTCATCGCGCAGATCGTATTGGGCTGAGCGGCGAGGGCGGCACGCGCACGACCCGTGCGAGGTGGGTCGGCAGCCACCAGTTCCAGCGGCCGAAGAGGGCCATCAGCGAGGGGACGAGCAGTGCGCGCACGATCGTCGCGTCCACGAAGATGGCCACCGCGAGGCCAAGGCCGAACTCCTGCAGGCCGACCACGCGGCCGGCGACGAACCCGGAGAACGCGGCGACCATGACGATCGCCGCCGCCGTCACGATCCGGCCCGTTCGCTCGAGCCCGAGGCCGACCGCGCGCACGTTGTCGTGGGTCTCGTCCCACGCCTCGCGCATGCGCGTGACCAGGAAGACCTCGTAGTCCATCGAGAGGCCGAACAGCATCGCGAAGAGGAAGATCGGGATCCAGGCCTCGATCTGCTGGAACTCGTAGAGCCCGAGCAGACTCTTGCCGACCCCCCACTTGAAGACGACGACGAGCAGGCCGTAGCTCGCGCCCACCGAGAGCAGGTTCAGGAGGACCGCCTTCAGCGGCAGGAGCAGCGAGCGGAACGCGCGCATCAGCAGCAGGTAGGTCAGGACCAGCACCCCGAGCACGAGCCAGGGGAAGACGGCGTACGAGCGGTCGATGAAGTCCACGCCCTGCGGCGGACCGCCGCCGGCGAGCACGCGCACGCCCGCGGGCCACGCCGTCGGCGGGATCAGCGTGCCTCGCAGCCGGTGGACGAAGCTCTGCGCCGGTCCCTCGCCGTACTCGTGCTTCCCGGCGACGACGATCTGCGCGTAGCGGCCGCTCGCGTCGACGAACGGCGGGCCGGGCCGGTAGCGGACGAACACCACCTCCGGATCGCGCCGGATGCGCGTCACGAGCGCGCGGATCGACCGCTGCACGCGAGGCGAAGCTACCCCGCCGGGCTTGCCGGTGTCGATGATCAGCTGGGTCGGCGAGAGCGCGCCGGCGCCCACGGCCTTGCTGAGGATCGCGAAGCCGTGCACCGCCTGCGGGCTCTGCGGGATCCCCTTCGCCGACCCCGGCGTCAGCTTGAGCGCGAACAGCGGCAGCGCGGCGGCGACGAGCAGCGCGGCACCACCGACGAGGAAGGCCGCGGGTCGGCGCATGATCGCGGCAGCGAGGCGCTCCCAGAACCCGCGCCGCCCGGGATCGCCACCGAGGCGCCACACGCGAATGCGCCGGGTTCCGCCGCGGCCGTACAGCGAGAGCAGCGCCGGCTGCAGGGTCGTCGCCGCCAGGATCGAGACGAGCGGGATCAGGAAGCCGCCGATCCCCATCGACTGCATGAACGGCGAGGGCATGAACAAGAGCAGTGCGAGCCCGATCGCCACGGTCGCGCCCGAGAAGACGACCGCGCGCCCGGCGGTCGCCATCGTCCGCACGACCGCGTCTTCCTTCGAGCCTCCGCGCTCGAGCTCCTCGCGGAACCGGTAGACGACGAGCAGCGAGTAGTCGATCGCGATCCCGAGGCCGATCAGCTGCACCAGGTTCGTGACGTACGTCGCCATGGTCACGTAGTGGGCGAAGACGTAGACGAGCCCGAGCGTGCCTTCGATCGTGCACGCCGCGAAGAGCAGCGGGATCGTGACGGCCCACGAAAGGCCGAAGACGAGCACCAGCACGGCAAGCGCGACCGGGATCGCGATCTCGAACTCGCCCTTGCGCAGGTCCTGGTTGAAGATCGGGTCGAGGTCGTGCTGGATCGCCGCCTGCCCGGTGACGAACGAGCGGACACCGCCCGCGTTCGGGAGCCTGCGCAGGACGTCGTCGGTGTACCTCTTGGCCGTCGCGAGGTCGAGCGTCGAGACGATGTCGCCGTAGAGGACGTGCTCTCCGCCGGGAACGAGCAGGCGCGCGCGCCCGGTCGGGACCGCGGTCGCGGCATCGGCGAGTCGTCGCTGCAGCCGCAACCGGAGCTGCCCGTCGCCCGAGTCGCGAACCGTGAAGACCACCGTGAACGAACCGTCGCTGCGGTCGCCGTAGTGCTCCTTGAGGATCGTCCGCGCGCGCTCGGAGTCGGTACCCGGCATGGTGAATGTGTTCGAGAGCAGCGCCGAGAGCTTCGTCGAGTACCAGCCTCCGGCCAGGAGCACCACGAGCCAGGCCACGAGCACCGGCCAGCGATAGCGAAGAATCCAGCGCGTCCAGCGCTCCAAGTGCGGCGGCTCCCTTGACCCGATGACGATCGCTAAGCTAGTGGCGGCTAACTTACCAGATCCCCTCGCGGCCGATTACCGTTTACCCAGAGGACGAAATGAGACGACGCACCGACATCGACCACCTGCACGACGAGATCCAGGAGCTCGTGGACGAGCTGTGGCACCTGCCGCGCTTCGCGGGAGGCCGCCGCGGCTTCCGCCCGCAGGTCGACTGCATCCGCAGCGAGGACCCGCCCGCGCTGCACATCGTCGTGGAGCTGCCCGGCGTCGATCCCTCGTCGATCAGAGTCGTCGCAGCCGACCGCGTGCTCGTCGTCGCCGGCGAGCGCTGCCGACCGCCGATCAGCGGGCGCTACCGTCAGCTCGAGATCGAGTACGGCCCCTTCCAGCGCCGGATCCAGCTGGACGAGCCCGTCGACAGCGGCGCCGCCACCGCGCGGTACGAGAGCGGGATGCTGACCGTCGAGCTCCCGATCGCGCCCAGGCCGCCGAAGACAGCGCGTGTCTCGATCGCGATCCGAGGGCGCGTGTGACCGAGCTGAACTTCGAAGAGCCGTTCGAGCCCGGCGAGATCGAGATCCCCTCGACGCTGCCGGTGCTGCCGCTGAAGGAGACGGTCGTCTTCCCGCAGTCGGTCTCGCCGCTCGCGATCGGCCAGGAGCGCTCCGTGCGCCTCGTCGACGACGTGCTCGAGGGCGAGCGCATGCTGGCTCTCGTCACCGTCAAGGACGGCGACGGCGACCCCGACCAGCCCGGCTGGGACGACCTCTACGAGATCGGGACCGCGGCGGTCGTCCACAAGATGATCCGCGTCCCCGACGGGACGCTGCGGATCCTCGTCCAGGGCATCGGCCGCATCAAGCTCGAGCGCCGCGTCCAGGACGAGCCCTACCTCGTCGGCGAGTTCGCGCCCGTGCCCGACGAGGTCGAGGAGACCCCGGAGCTCGAGGCGCTGACGCGCAGCGTGCAGACGGAGTTCGGCCGGCTGATCTCGCTCGTCCCGTACCTGCCCTCCGAGCTGGAGCTCGCCGCGGCCAACGTCGACGACCCGGGCGCGCTCTCGCACCTGGTCGCCTCGACGCTGCGGCTGAAGACCGCCGAGAAGCAGGCGCTGCTCGAGCAGCAGACGGTCTACGACCGGCTGCACGAGGTGCTCCGGATCCTCAAGCGCGAGCTCGAGGTCGTCGAGCTCGGCACCAAGATCTCCTCGCAGGTCCAGTCGGAGATGGAGAAGGGCCAGCGCGAGTTCTTCCTGCGCCAGCAGCTGA
>JAWVDY010000047.1:0-2524 GCA_033856995.1 Gaiellaceae bacterium | reverse complement strand
GTCGGGATGTACGAGATCTCCTTCAGCTTGAGCGCGCCTTCGAGCGCGACCGGCAGGCCGATGTGCCGACCCAGGTAGAGGAAGAACGGCTTGTCGTGGAAGCGGTCCGCGATCTCCTCGATCGGATGGTGCCCTTCGAGGAACGCGGTCATCTTGGTCGGCAGCGAGTAGAGCTCGTCGAGGATGACGCCGATCTCGTCGGCCGGAATCGTCTTGCGCACCTCGGCGAGCTTGAGCGCGACCAGGGAGAGCAGGGCGACCTGCGCGGTGAAGGTCTTCGAGGCGGCCACCCCGACCTCGAGACCGCAGCGCGTGTAGAGCGTCGAGTCGACCTCGCGAGTGATCTGCGAGCCCATCTGGTTCGTGATCGCGAGCGTGCGCGCGCCCTTCTCGCGGGCGAGCCGCATCGCCGCGAGCGTGTCGGCCGTCTCGCCTGATTGCGTGATCCCGATTACGAGCGTGTCCTTGGAGAGGACGGGATTGCGGTAGCGCCACTCGCTCGCGATGTCGGGCTCGACCGGGATGCGGGCCCACTCCTCGATCAGGTAGCGGCCGACGACCCCGGCGTGGTACGCCGTGCCGCAGGCGAGGATCACGATCCGCCGCAGGTTCTGGAGCTCCTGGTCGCTGAGACCGAGGCTCTCGAGCACGAGCTTTCCGTGGCGGACGCGGTCGCCGAGCGTCTCCTTGACCGCGTCCGGCTGCTCGTAGATCTCCTTGAGCATGAACGTCTCGTAGCCCGACTTCTCGGCCGCGTCGTCGTCCCAGTCGACCTCGAGCGTCTCGCGCTCGACCTCACCGGTCTCGACGTCGACGAAACGTGCGCCCTTGGGCGTGATCGCGACGACCTCGCCGTCGTCGATCAGCTGTACCTTCCGCGTCTCGCTGAGGAAGGCCGTCGCGGCCGAGGCGAAGAACATCTCGTCCTCGCCGACGCCGACGAGCAGCGGGCACTGCAGGCGCGCGCCGACGAGCTCGCCCGGGTGGTCATGGTGGATGACGACGAAGGCGAAATGGCCTTCGAGCTCCCGGTAGGCAGCGAGGACGGCTTCGGCGAGATCGCCGCTGTAATGGCGCTCGACCAGATGCGTGACGACCTCGGCGTCGGTCTCCGAATGAAAGGTGTGGCCCTCGGACTCGAGCGAGTGCTTGAGCTCGCGGAAGTTCTCGACGATCCCGTTCAGCACGACGGCGACCTTCTGCTCGTCGCAGCCGGCGAGTGGATGCGCGTTACGCTCGGAGACGCGGCCGTGGGTCGCCCAGCGCGTGTGCCCGAGACCGGTGGTCGAGGCCGACCCGTTGTTGCCGGCCGTCTCCTTCAGAGCCTGGAGATTGCCGACGGCCCGTACGTAGTCGAGCGCGTCGTCTTCGCGCAGCGCAAGTCCAGCGGAGTCGTAGCCGCGGTACTCGAGCCGCTCGAGCCCGCGAAGGAGAAGCTCCTTGGCCGGCCTTGCCCCGACGTATCCGATGATCCCGCACATCTGAAGCTCTCCCTTCGCTCTGCCTACTTCTCGGGTGAAGCCTCGACCGAGGGTTTTTGTCCGAACGCTCCCATGAACGCACAAAGCCCGGCTGCGTTCCCGGCCGCTTCGTCACGGTCGGTCAGCCGAGCTCTCGCGTTACGAGAGCGCTGATCCTAGCACAGAGCTCCTGCGCCTTTTGGGGGTTTTCTGCCTCCGCGAGCACCCTCACGACCGGCTCCGTTCCGGAGGGTCTGACGAGGATCCGGCCCGCACCGCCAAGCTCGTCGTTGAGGCGCTCGATCTCGGCGCGCAAGCCGTCCGAGAGCGTTTTCGTGGCAACTCGCACATTGTCCTTCGCCTGGGGAAAGCGCGGCAGCACCGCCGCAGCCTCGGCGAGCGAGCGACCGGCGAGGGCCGCGCAGAGCAGGAGCGCCGCCGCGAGGCCGTCCCCGGTCACGTGATCCTTGAGGTAGATGATGTGGCCGGACTGCTCGCCGCCGAGCACGCCCCGATGCTCTCGGAGCGCCTCGAGCACGTAGCGGTCGCCGACATCGGTCGTGACGAGCCGGATCCCGCGTTCCTCGGCGAAGCGATGGAAGCCGAAGTTCGTCATCTGCGTGACTGCGACGAGGTCGACGCCGAGGTGCTCCGCCAGGATCGCCAGGATCTGGTCGCCGTCGACCGGCGCGCCGTTCGCGTCGACCGCCAGCATCCGGTCTCCGTCTCCGTCGAAGGCGATCCCCAGATCGAAGTCGCCCTGCAGGACCGTCCTCTGCAGCAGCGCGAGGTCGGTGGCGCCGCACCCGAGGTTGATGTTCGAGCCGTCCGGCTCGGCGCCGATGGCCGTCACGCGGGCGCCGAGCTGCTCGAATGCCTTCGGGGCGATCGCCGAATAGGCGCCGTTGGCGCAGTCGACGGCGATCCGCAGGTGCGAGAGATCGCTGCCGAAGCGATCGGTGATGTGCTCGAGGTAGCTGTCGGTCGCGACACCGACATGGTCGACCTCGCCGCCGCCCGGCCCCTCGGCGTCGAGGAGAGCCTCGATCTCCTCCTCGGCGGAG
>JAWVDY010000046.1:0-8615 GCA_033856995.1 Gaiellaceae bacterium | reverse complement strand
GCGACGAGGAGCGCCTTGAGGGCGATGCCGACCCGGACGAGGCGGCGGCTCAGAGCCCGAACGGGTTGAACGCGCGCGCGCTCGTCGAGACGAGGACGCTCTTGGTCTCGAGGTAGGCGTCGAGTGTCTCGAGCCCGAGCTCCCGGCCGAAGCCGGACTGCTTGTAGCCGCCGAACGGGATCCCGGGGAAGGCGGTGTACGGCGTGTTGACCGTGACCTCGCCGGCCTTGATCCGGCTCGCGAGCCGGAAGCCGCGCGCCGCGTCCTGCGTCCAGACCGTCGCCATCAGCCCGTAACGCACGTCGTTGGCGATGCGAACCGCGTCCTTCTCGTCCTCGAAGGGGATCACGGTCACGACCGGCCCGAAGATCTCCTCCTGCGCGACGCGCATCGAGTTGTCGACCTGCGCGAGGACGGTCGGTGGGTAGAACGCGCCCTTGCCGTCGGGCGACTCGCCACCGGTCACGACCTCGGCGCCCTCCTCGCGGCCGCTCTCGACGTAGCCATGGACCCGATCGCGGTGCTCGCCGGAGATCAGCGAGCCGACCTGCGTCTCGGCCTCCAGCGGGTCGCCCACCTTGAGGCTCGACGCCGCCTCCGCGAAGCGCGAGACGAAGTCGTCGTAGATCGAGCTCTCAACGAGCACGCGCGAGCGCGCCTCGCAGCTTTGGCCGGCCGAGTAGTAGATCGACCAGACCGAGCTCGGGATCGCGTCCTCGAGGTTCGCGTCGGCGAAGACGAGGTTGGGGCTCTTGCCGCCGAGCTCGAGGATGAGGCGCTTGATCCCGTCGGCGGCGAGCCGCATGATCTCCGACCCGGTCGCCGTCGAGCCGGTGAACGCGACCTTCTCGACGCCCGGGTGCTTGACGAGGTGCGCGCCGACGGTCGTTCCCGGTCCTGGCACCACGTTGAGCGTGCCGGCGGGGAAGCCGACCTCGGTGGCGAGCTCGGCCATTCGCAGCGCCGAGAGCGGCGTGGCCGAGTCCGGCTTCAGCACGACCGTGCACCCGGCGGCGAGCGCGGGCGCGAGCTTCCACGTGGTCATCATCAGCGGGTAGTTCCATGGCACGATCTGGCCGCAGACGCCGACGGGCTCTTTCAACGAGTAGTAGAGAAGCGAGCCGCCGACCGGGTTCGAGCGCCCGGCGATCGACGCGATCGCGGACGCGTAGAAGCGGAAGTTCTCGACCGCCTGGGCGAGCTCGGCCTTGACCGACGAGATCGCCTTGCCGACGTTGCGCGCCTCGAGCTCGGCGAGTTCCTTGCGGTTCGCGACGAGCGCATCCGCGAGCGCGTGCAGCAGCCGCGAGCGCTCGGTGGGCGCGGTCTTCGCCCAGTCGCCCTCGAGCGCCCCGCGCGCGGCCTCGACCGCGCGGTCGACGTCCTGCTCGCTCGCCACCGCAACCGTGGCGAGCGCTTCGCCGCTCGCGGGCTCGACCAGCTGGCGCGTCTCGCCCGAGGCAGGCTCGGCGGATTGCCCGCCGATGAAGAGCCCGTACTCGCGTCCGGTAGCAACCGCCATCGCGGCCGGACGATACCGCGCGACGGCCGCAAGCCGCAGGAGCACGGATAATGCGCGCGTGAGCGACAACCTCGAGGTCCAGGCAGCGCGAATCCCCGACCGTGACCGGCTCCTGGCGGACCTGCGGGAAGCCGGGCTCGACGCGCACGCCGTCGACGAGGTCGGGATCGAGGTCCGAGTCGGCAGCAACGCCGAGGAGATCACGAACGAGGTCTTCGCCCACGTCGAGTCGGTGACGATGCGAATCGGAGCCAACTTCGTGCCGATCAAGCACGACGGCGTGATCTACGTCCGCCCGCCAGTGAGCTAGCGCCGGTTTCTTCAGACGTCAAGCACGCTGGGCCCAGGCGGCGGGCGCACGATCGAGACCGGCTTCTCCGGACTCCGCCTTGTCCTGCGGCCTTCGAGCGTCGGGACATTCCCGCACGCCGGCCCAAACCGCCTGTGCTCAGGCCGCCCAGGATGAGACAATGCGAAGTCACGATGACCAGAGGGTTCCTGTTCGCCGCACTCATCGGCCTACTGCTCGCGGGAATCGTGTTGGCGTTCTACCTCTGGGTTCACACGTCGTCCTGGTAAGCGCGCGAACGCGAGAGAGCGCACCCGAGCAGTCAGTAGCGGTTCCGGTCATCGGGTGACATTCCCGCACTCAAGTCATTCTCGGCCGGTGGTGGTGGCGTCCGCTGAGCGTCACAGACTCGGGCGGCGGCGGCTGACTCGATTCCCGCATGTCGCCCGAGGGCTGACTTCCAGCGTTGTGTCGCCGCCGCCTACCCGAGAGCGCCGAGCGTGACCTGATAGGAGCTTGGCAGCTTGCCTCGATTGAGGCCTGTCCGCGCGCCGTAGTCCTCCAAGCCCAACACAAAGAAAAGCGGCCCCTGCCCCGCTCGCCTTGCGAACGTCCGGGGCGGCCACAAGAGGGGCCACTTCCGAGCGGTGCTCCCCCACACCCTCCCCGCTCGCCGCGAGTCTGGCAACTAGTGCCAAATCAGTCAAGGTCGTCGCATACCAAACCGCCTCACCCTTCTTCGCGAACGGGAGAAGCTGGAGGCGCGCGCTCGCCGCGCCGAGTCCGCCCGAGCTACTCCGGCAAGCGGTGCGTGACGCCGCCGCCGAGCTGCGGCGCCTGTCTGCTCGAACCAGCGCGCGTACCGCGCGCGGAGCTCGCCGTCCCCGGCAGCGCCTCGTCCAAGATCCCGGCTGCGCGCCGGAACGGCTCCTCGTCGTGCCAGCGCGGATCGAGGTCGTAGACGAGCCGGCCCTCTTCGGCGTAGTCGAGCCGCTCGCCCGAGAGCTTCCGCGCGGTCGCGGCCAACGACCGCACCTGCGCTGCCAGCCACGGGTCGTCCTCGAGCTCGCCGAGCAGCGCCTCTCCCTCCTCCGCGAGGGCGGTCGGCTCGCGCGGCTCCTCCGCCTCGATGCGCCGGGCGATCCCCGCCGAGCCGTAGTACGAGTCGACGAGCTCCTCGGCGTGCTTGCCCAGCCGAAGCGCCAGCTCGAGGTAGCGCTCGACCGCGTCAGCCACGCTCGAACAGCGCGGCCTGGCCCTGGCCGACGCCGACGCACAGCGTCGCGAGGCCGTAGCGGCCGCCGCGGCGGCGAAGCTCGTGCAGCAGCGTCACGACCAGCCGCGCGCCCGTCATGCCGAGCGGGTGCCCGAGGGCGATCGCGCCGCCGTTCACGTTCACCTTCTCCGGGTCGAGGCCGAGCTCGCCGATCACGACCAGGCTCTGCGACGCGAAGGCCTCGTTCAGCTCGACCAGGTCGATCGCGTCGACCGCGATCCCGGTTCGCTCGAGCAGCTTCCGCACCGCAGGCACAGGCCCGATGCCCATCACGCGCGGGTCGACCCCGGCGACGGCCGAGCCCACGAACGCGCCGAGCGGCTCGACGCCGAGCTCGCGCGCCCGCTCCTCGCTCGCGATCACGAGCGCCGCGGCGCCGTCGTTGATCCCGCTCGAGTTGCCGGCGGTCACCGAGCCGCCGTCGCGAAACGCGGGCTTCAAAGCAGCGAGCTTCTCCGCGCTCGTGTCCGGGCGCGGGTGCTCGTCACGAACCGCGTCGCCGACCGGGACGAGCTCGTCGGCGAAGCGGCCCGCCTCATCCGCGGCCGCCCAGCGTTGCTGGGACCGGAGCGCGAAGGCGTCCTGCTCCTCGCGCGTGACGCCGTAGCGCTCGGCCACGTTCTCGCCCGTCTCGCCCATCGACTCGAGCGGGAACTGCGCCTCGAGCCGCGGGTTCGGGAAGCGCCAACCGAGCGTCGTGTCCCAGGCGGTCTGGTCGCCGCGCGGGAACGCCTTCTCGGGCTTCGCAATCACCGTCGGCGCACGTGACATCGACTCCACGCCGCCCGCGACGAAGAGGTCGCCGTCGCCGGCCGCGATCGCGTGACAGGCGCCGACCACCGCAGAGAGGCCCGAGGCGCAGAGCCGGTTCACGGTCACGCCCGCAACGGACTCGGGCAGCCCGGCGAGCAGCGCCGCCATGCGCGCGACGTTGCGGTTGTCCTCGCCCGCCTGGTTTGCGGCGCCGAAGTAGACATCCTCGATCTCGCCCCGGTCGACCCCGGTGCGAGAAACCGCCTCGGCGATCACGAGCGCGGCCAGGTCGTCCGGTCGCTCGCCCGAAAGCGCGCCGCCGTACCGGCCTACGGGCGTGCGAACTGCGGCAAGGACGACAGCGCGGGGCACCGCGCCAACGCTAGCCGACGAACTCGACCTTGACCGGGTGCTCGTAGGTGCCGAGCGCCTCGGCGCGCTTCAGCAGCTCGCGGACGGCCTGGCGGCCTTCCTCGCCGTAGTCGCACGTCAGGTCGTTCACGTACATGCCGACGAAGCGGTCGGCCAGCTCGGTGTCGAGGCCCCGACCGAACTGCATCGCGTACTCCATCGCCTCCTCGCGGTTGTCGAGCCCGGCCTGGATCGAGTCGCGTAGCACCTCTGAAAGCTCGAACAGGTTCTCTGCGCCGACGTCGCGCCGCGCCACGTTGGCGCCGAGCGGCAGCGGCAGCCCGGTCTCGAGCAGCCACCACTCGCCGAGATCGACCACCTTCTTCAGGCCCTCGGCCTCGTAGGTCAACTGACCCTCGTGGATCAAGAGCCCCGCGTCGGCGCGGCCCGACTGGACTTCTTCGATGATCTGGTCGAACGGCACCGCGCGATACCGGAACGAGCCGAGGCACATACGTAGGACGAGGAACGCGGTCGTGAGCTCGCCCGGGACGGCGATCTCGACGTCGCGTGCCTCCGCAGTCGAAAGCTCTTCGCGGGCGACGACGATCGGCCCATAGCCCGAGCCCATCGAGGCGCCGTGCGGGAGGAGCACGTACCGTTCTTGGACCAGCGGGTACGCGGCCAGCGAGATCGCCGAGACCTCGAGCTTGCCGTCGATCGCCCAGGTGTTCAGCGTCTGGATGTCGCGCAGCACGTGCTCGAACTCGAAGCGGCGCGGGTCGACCTCGCCCGAGGCGAGGCCCCAGAACATGAAGGCGTCGTCGGGATCCGGGCTGTGGCCGAGGCGGATCTGCATCGAGCGCCTGAGGCTACCACCGGCGCTCCGGGCTGACCTGAGTAACCGCGCCGTAGACTGAACCGGTGGCGAAGCCGGGGTTGAGCGAGTCGATTCAGGACTACCTGAAGCAGCTCTACCACCTGCAGACGAGCGCCGGGCGCGTCTCCGTGACGGCTCTGGCGCGGGAGCAGAAAGTCTCGCCCGCGTCGGCCAGCGCGATGGTCAAGAAGCTGGCCGCGCTCGAGCTCGTCGAGCACGCGCCCTACCGCGGCGTCCGCCTGACCCGTGCAGGCGAGAAGGTCGCCGTCGAGGTGATCCGGCACCACCGGCTGCTTGAGCTCTACCTCGCCAAGACGCTCGGCCTGCACGTCGACTCGGTGCACGACGAAGCCGACCGGCTCGAGCACGTGCTCTCGGACGAGCTCGAGGCGCGGATCGACAGCGCGCTCGGGTTCCCGACCCACGATCCGCACGGCGACCCGATCCCAAACGCCGACCTCGAGTGGCCCAAGTAGCGAGCCGCGGCGGTGTCTCTCACCTGCCGAAGAACCAGCGCTCGAGCGGGCGCAAGAGCTCGTCGCGCACGAACGGCTTGACCTTCTCGTCCCTCCCGTCCTGCTCCGAGACGCGGGCGTCGTCCTCGAGCGCCCCGTTCGCCGCCTCCAGCGCGTCGAGGAGCTCGTAGCCCTGGAAGACGTAGTCGTCCGGGCGCGGGGACTCGGTCGGCCGGTGCTGCGGGTTGACGGCGCGGCCCACGGCCCACAGCGCGCCCGGCAGCCGTTCGATCCAGATCACGATCCGCTCGGGCTCACCGCGATCGTCGACGCCGAGGACCTCGCGCTCGGCAAAGCGAACCGAAGGCTTCCTCACGGGCTCGACTTTACCGCGCGAGGATAGGATCGAGCCCATGACCGGCCGCCTCTCGGGCTTCTTGCGCAACCCGTTCTCGTTCCTGTTCGCGCGCTCGTCGCAGGAGGAGCGGCTCGCGGCCTACGTGATCCGGGAGCACGAGCGCGGGCGGCCGCTCGGCGATGTTCTCGACGACCCGTTCGTGCGCAACCGGGCGACTCCGCAGGAAGTGGCGCGGCTCCTCGACCGGCCCGAGGTGATCCACGCCCTCGGCCACAGCGTCGTCACGGCCGAGCAGGAGCGTTTGACTTAGAGCGGGAGCGCTCGGTCCCAGCGGTTTCGACCGGCCATTTCAGACGGACGTACGAGCAAAGCGACGCCTTAAAGCTCGGTGCCGATGCCGCGCTCCCGAGCGCGCTCGAGCACGGACGCACCGACGGCCACGTCCCACGCTGCAAGGCCGTTCGACTTGAAGACGACGATGTCGTCGTCCGCCTGCCGTCCGGGTAGCTCGCCGGCCACCACCTCCTGCAGCTCGTGCACCTCGAGCCAGTCGAGCACGCCGGCCTCGACCGGCTCGATCAGGTCCCCCGACTCGCGCTTCGCGTTCTCCACCGAGTCGCAGCAGACGAACGCCGCCCGCTCGAGCACGACGTTGTCGAGCTCGCGCCGGCGCGGATCGTTCGCGCCGACCGCGCACACGAGCGCGCCCGGTTGCAGCCACTCGCCGCGCAGCACGGGGTCACGCGAGGTCGTCACCGTGACGACGACCTCCTGCGCGGCCGCGTCGCGGTGGCTCTCGCCCGCCTCGGCGCCGACCTCCTTGCAGAACTCGGCCAGCCGCTTCTCGGTGCGGCAGTACGTGACCACGGTCTCGATCGACGGCAGCGCCGCGCGGATCGCCGCGACCTGGCTGCGCGCCTGCCAGCCGCAGCCGATCACCCCGAGCGACGACGCTCCCTTGCGCGCGAGGTGCCGGGCCGCCACGCCGCTCGCGGCGCCGGTGCGCAGCTGGCCGAGCTTGTCGGCCTCGATCACCGCGACGGGCTTCGTCGTCTCGGTCTCGAACAGGAGCACGACGAACGACGCGCCCTCGCGGCCGGCCGCATAGGACTTCAGGCCGGCCAGGCCGAGCGCGTGATCGACCGCCCACATCACGGCGAGGAAGCCCTCCTCGAAGCGCGTTCGCTGCCGGGGCACGTTCTCGACCTCGCCTGCGGCGAGCCGGCGGAAGCTGCCCTCGACGGCCTCGAGCGCGTCGGCGGGCGACAGCAGCTCCGCGACCTCCGCCTCGGTCAGGTAGAGCGGCATGAGCCCGAGGCTACTTCTTCGGGATGAAGCTGATCTGGCCGCTCGTCTCGAGCACGGCCCAGCGCACGTCGTCGAGCGAGGCGATTTGGGCCAGCCGCGCCTGCTCCTCGAGCTCGTTCCGCGTCAGCCGCTCCCGGTGCGCGTTGCGCTCCAGCACGCGGCCGTCCTCGATGAGGACGATCGGCTCGCCGTCGAGCAGGGGGCGCAGCCGCTTGAAGCGGAAGTTCAGCCACGAGACCACGACCTGCATCGTTCCGATCGTGCCCGTGGCGAGAAGAAGGCCGGTGGCGGAGTAGTCGCTCTGAGTCACGCCCTGCTGCACGAGGTCGCCGAGGACGATCAGCATGATCAGGTCGAAGGGCTCGAGCGACGAGAGCTCCCTCCTTCCGACGACGCGGGTCAGGAAGAAGATGAAGCCCCAGGCGAGGACTGCGCGGAGGACGATGTCCACTAGGGAAGGATCCTCAGGTGCCTGGAGAGGGTCAGGATCCGCTGCGTGCCGTCGTCGAGCTCGACGCTCAGCGTCCTGCTGCTAACCGTGGTCGGGTTGACCTGGTAGTCGATGTAGAGCACGTGCGTCGCGCCGGCAGGCAGGTGGCCGAGGTCGAGGGAGAGCCTGCCGTTACGGCTCGCCTCGTTCAGCGCGCCAGGCTCCATCGTGTTCATGGTCAGGCCGTCGATCCAGCCACGGCCGAGCACGAGCATTGCGTCCTTCAGCTCCGCGTGCGCGTGGATCGTGAAGCGCGCCTGGAAGAGCAGACCGCCGCGCACCGCGGTGGGGGCGTTGACCTCGAGGGTGGCGGGACTCGCCTGCGCCTTCGTCGTCGAGGGGCTCTGGCCGAAGGCGTCGAGCAGCGCGAGCAGGAGGACCAGGGCCACGAGCGCCACCAGCCCCCGGCGGAGGAAGGGGTGCCACGCTCGCCCGTCGAGGTCCCGGTGCCGCTTGAGCACTATTCCGTCGGGTGCGCTCGCCACCCCGGCCGATTCGCGGGGCGGAGCCGGGTTCCTCTCAGCTGTGCGCCCAGGCGACGACCGCGGCGCCGGCCGCGAGCACCGAGCCAGCCGCCGCCAGGAGCAGCATCAGCACGCCTCCGCCGCCCGAGGTCGCGCTCCGTGACGAGGGCGCTGCTCGCGCACCTGCTGCGCTCTCGTAGACGTAGACCGTGCGGTTGCGGCCCTGAGGGTCGGGATTGGAAAGGAACGACTGGTACTGGTCCGAGCGCACGAGGTCCATGCGAGCGTCGAGCAGCCGCTTCAACAGCGCGCTCGCGCGCAGCGGGCGCCGCCGCTCTGCCTCGGCCCAGCTGCGCGCGCCCGGAGGCACGAGCGCACGCACGAGGCTCGTCGGCCGCGCCTCGACGTGCAGGCGCGGCTCGCCGTCGCCGCCGCTGACCTCGATCTGGTGGACGAGCGGCCGGTCGTC
>JAWVDY010000045.1:0-3536 GCA_033856995.1 Gaiellaceae bacterium | reverse complement strand
TCGTAGAGCTTCCGGCGCTTCGCCAGGGTGAGCAGGTCGTGGCGCGCGAAGTCCCTCGCGTTGTCGAAACCGAAGGAGATGTCGGGGTTGCCGCGCTCGAAGACGGCCGGCGAGTGCCCGCCGACCGCGCAGAACCGTTTGGGCGCGATCCGGCCGAGGTCGAGCGCGCCGAAGCCGCCCATCGAGATGCCCCCGATTGCGATGCGGTCCGGATCGGCGCCGCTACGCCTGAGTGCGGCCGGGATCGCCTCGTTCAGGACGTACGAGCCCCACTTGCCCTCGTCGCGGTCGTGCCACCAGCCGGCCTGGCCGTCGGGGAGGAGAACGACCGGCGCTCGGTCGCCGAGGCGCTCAACCGCCCGCGAGAACGCGGAGTCGAAGGTGCCGGCCGGGTTCCCGCCGTAGCCGTGCAGGAAGATGAGCAGCGGCCGCCCCTTGCCACCGCCGGCCGGCGTGACCAGCACTTCCGAGAGCGGCCGGTTCACCAGCTTGCTCTCGAGCGGGAAGGTCGTGACGTGTGGCGGGCCGACGGCCTTCGGCTTCGACGAGCCGCACGCGCAGGTCGCCAGCACGGCGAGCGTCACGGCGGCGAGTCGAGGAGCGCGCACCGGCCGATAGTACGCGCGGGGGTACGATCGCCTTCGTGGCGGGGGATCGTTGGGCGACGTTCGATTGCTACGGCACCCTGATCGACTGGAACGGTGGGATCCGGGCCGAGCTGTCGCGTGTCTTCGGCGACGATCGCGCCGACGAGCTGCTCGGTCGCTACCACGAGCTCGAGCCGGAGCTCGAGGCCGACGGGACTCGTTCCTATCGCGAGGTGCTGACCGAGGCGATGCGCCGGCTCGGCGCGCCGGCGGGCGAGGAAGACGCGCTCGCCCGGGAACTGCCGCACTGGCGGCCGTTCGACGAGGTTCCACAGGCGCTGAAGCAGGCGCGCGGCCGCGGCTGGAAGCTCGCGATCCTGTCGAACACCGACCGGGACTTCATCGACGCCTCTCTGGCGCAGCTCGGTGTCCCTTTCGAGGTGGCGATCGTCGCTTCGGAGATCGGCTCGTACAAGCCCGCGCTTGGCCACTGGCGCGCCTTCGAAGAACAGGCTGGCCGCCTGCCCGACGTTCACGTGGCCGCGAGCCTCTTCCATGACGTCGGCCCGGCGAACGAGCTCGGCCTGCCCTCGATCTGGATCAACCGCCTCGGGGAACGGCCTGGACCGCCGCCGACGCGGGAGCTGCCGGACCTCACTCTCCTGGCGGACACGCTGGAGGAGCTCGCGTGAGCTTCACGCTCCGAGCGGTGAGCGCCGGCGACGTGCCGGCGGTGACCAAGCTGATCGAGGAGCATTGCCGGGCCGTCCTCGGCGAGAACGAGATCAGCGAGAACGAGCTCCGGCAATGGCTGTCCGTGCCGAATCTCTGGATGATCGTCGCCGAGCGCGACGGTCGGCTGACCGGCTACCTCGATGTCGTCCTCCAAGACCCGGAGCACCTTGACGTCGACATCCGCGCCCTCGACGAGGAGTCCGCGCAGGTGCTCGCCACGGCCGCCGAGGAGCACGCCCGCGGTTCGGGTTCGGGGAAGAAGGTCCTGCACGGGGTGGCGCAAGGCGACGACGACCTCGCTCGCGAGATGTATGAGCGAGAGGGCTGGCAGCTCGTGCGGCACTCGTTCCAGATGCGGATCGAGCTCGACGACAAAGTGCCCGCGCCCGAATGGCCCGCCGGCCTGACCGTGCGCAACGCCCGCCCCGGCGAGGCGGAGAAGATCCACGAGGCGCAGATGGATGCGTTCGCCGACCACTGGGACTTCCGGCCGCAGACGTTCGAGCACTGGCGCTCGTTCACGGTCGACCGGACCGACTTCGATCCGGCCCTGTGGTGGCTCGTTGAGGACGGGAACGAGCTCGCGGGTCTCTCGCTGAACCAGTGGCACTTCTCCGGCGACCCGCAGTTCGGCTGGGTCGGGATCCTGGGCGTGCGGCCGCCCTGGCGCAGGCGCGGCCTCGGCAAGGCGCTGCTGCTGCACTCGTTCCGCGACTTCCGCGAGCGCGGCGCGACCCGGGTCGGGCTCGGGGTCGACGCCGAGAACACGACCGGCGCGGTTCGCCTCTACGAGGGCGCCGGAATGCGACCTGTCCGTCGCAGCGACGTCTACGAGAAGACGCTGTGAGCCGGCTCCGCGCCCGGTGTCCCGACTGCCGCGGCTTCACCGCCGTCGCGATCGGCCCCGGCTACGAGTGCCACGCCTGTGGGCGCGAGTTCGGGGCTGGGCTCGTACGTGTCCCACAGGCCTGGGGCGAAGGCGGCGAGTCGATGGCGGAGGCCGCGCGCCTGCCGCTGCCGTACCCCGAGGCCGCGGTCGTCCAGGAGGAGACGCTGGACGAGCAGACCCTCGCGGTCGCGATCGACCTGCCGGAGCGGCCGCTCATCCTGGGCGGCTGCTGCTGCTCGCACATCGGCGCGGTCGAGGCGCTCTCCGCGCGCAGCGTCCGCCTCGGGCTCGTCTGGTTCGACGCTCACGGCGACCTGAACACGCCCGAGAGCTCACCGTCCGGAAACGCGTGGGGGATGCCGCTACGGATGATCCTCGACTCCGGTGCGGTCGAGCCCGAGGACACGACTCTCCTCGGCGCCCGGAGCCTCGACCCACCGGAACGCGAGTACATCGCGTCGGTCGGCCTGCGCACCGAGGCCGAGAGACTGGATCAGGCGCTCGAAGGAACCGAGGGCGTGTATGTGGCGCTTGACGTCGACGCGCTCGAGCCCGGGGAGATCCACCCGTTCATGCCGGAGCCCGAGGGGTTGACCCTCGCCGAGGTCGAGGAGCTGCTGCGCCGGGTCCGCGAGCACGCGCCGGTTCTCGGCGCCGGCTTCAGCGGTGCCGCCGCCGATCCCGCGAACGTGGAGCCGCTGACCCGGCTGGGGCTTGCGCTCGGGCTGTAACTCCGGCTCGCGGCAGCGGGTCTAAACTCGCAGGCTCGTGTCCGAACGCATCGACGTCTCCATCGAGCACCGGCACGCGCCGACCGAAGACGGCGGGCGTCCGCACCCGAACACGTGCCCGAAGTGCGGCTCGCACTACCGCGACGACGAGCTCGCGGAGCACCTGAACGTCTGCCCGCACTGCGGCCACCACTTCCCGGTCCACGCGCGGGAGCGGATCCGGCAGCTCACCGACGAGGACAGCTTTGTGGAGGAGGCGGCCGAGCTGCGGTCGGACGACCCGCTCGGGTTCTTCGACCTCCGGCCCTACACCGAGCGGCTCGCGGAGGCGGAGCTCTCGACCGGTCTCGGCGAGGCGATGGTGATCGGCCGTGGGGCGATCGAGGACCGCCCGTGCCAGCTCGCCGTGATGGAGTTCGGCTTCATGGGCGGCTCGATGGGCCGCGTCGTCGGCGAGAAGTTCGCGCGCGCCTGCGAGGGCGCGGCCGAGCGCGGCGTGCCCCTCGTCTCCGTCACGACGACCGGCGGCGCGCGCATGCAGGAAGGGATCCTCTCGCTGATGCAGCTGCCGAAGACGGTGTGCGCCGTAGAGGA
>JAWVDY010000044.1:0-4367 GCA_033856995.1 Gaiellaceae bacterium | reverse complement strand
TCGCGATCTTGATCATCGGGTTGATCGCAGGCCCTGCGGTGTCCTTATAGGGGTCGCCGACCGTGTCGCCGGTGACCGACGCGGCGTGCGCCTCGGAGCCCTTGCCTCCGTATGCACCGTCCTCGATCGACTTCTTCGCGTTGTCCCACGCGCCGCCGCCCGAGGTCATCGAGATCGCCAGGAAGAGGCCGGTGACGATCGTCCCGATCAGCAGCCCGCCGAGCATCTTCGCGCTGATGATTCCCACGACGATCGGGAAGACGATCGGGATCAGGGCCGGCAGGAGCATGCTCTTGATCGCCGAGCCCGTGACGATGTCGATCGCGCGGCCGTACTCGGGTCGTGCCGTCCCTTCCATGATCCCCGGGATCTCGCGGAACTGCCGCCGCACCTCGGTCACGACCTGGCCGCCGACGCGCCCGACCGCCTCCATCGCGAGCGATGCGAACAGGAACGGCATCAGGCCGCCGATGAAGAGACCGGCGATCACCCAGGCGTCGTTGAGGGCGAACACGGTCTGGAAATTCCGCACCGCTAGGCCGTTCGTGTAGCTGTCGAACAGGATCAGCGCGGCGAGGGCGGCCGAGCCGATCGCGTAGCCCTTCGTGACCGCCTTCGTCGTGTTGCCAACCGCGTCCAGCGGGTCCGTGATCGCACGCACCGACTCGTCGAGGTCGGCCATCTCGGCGATCCCCCCCGCGTTGTCGGTCACCGGCCCGTACGCGTCGAGCGCGACGATCAGGCCCGTCATCGAGAGTTGCGCCATCACCGCGACGCCGATTCCGTACAGGCCCGCGAAGTGGTGCGCTACGAGGATCCCCGCCGCGATCACGATCACCGGGGCGGCGGTTGCCTGCATGCCGACGGCGAGCCCTTCGATGATGTTCGTCGCATGCCCGGTGCGCGAGGCCGCGGAGATCTGCTTCACCGGCCGCCAGCGGGTGCCCGTGTAGTACTCGGTGATCGCGACGAGCAGGAAGGTCACGATCAGGCCGACGAGGGCCGAGATATAGAGCTCCCAGAAGGTGAAGGTCTTCGAGTCGTACGCGAGCACGACCGGGATGAAGCCGATCGCGGAGAGCACGGTCGCGACGAGCACCGCCTTGTAGAGCGCGTTCATGATCGAGCCGTTCCGGCCCACGCGCGCGAAGAAGGTGCCGATCACGGACGAGAGCACCGACACGCCGCCGAGCGCGAGCGGGAACAGCTCGAGGTGCAGCGCCGGGAACGTCTGCGAGGCGAGCAGCATCACGGCCACCGCCGTGACGGCGTATGTCTCGAACAGATCGGCCGCCATTCCGGCGCAGTCGCCGACGTTGTCGCCGACGTTGTCCGCGATCACGGCCGGGTTGCGCGGGTCGTCCTCGGGAATCCCCGCCTCGATCTTTCCGACGAGGTCGGCGCCGACGTCCGCTGCCTTCGTGTAGATGCCGCCGCCGAGGCGCGCGAACACGGAGATCAGCGAGCCGCCGAAGGCGAGGCCGACGAGGTCGTTGATCGCGGACGCGCGCGAGTGGTCGAGCCAGCCGGTGAGCACCCAGTAGTAGCCGGCGACGCCGAGCAGCCCGAGGCCGACGACGAGCAGGCCCGTAACCGATCCCGCGCGGAAGGCGACATTCAGCGCGGGCTTGAGCCCGTTCTTCGCGGCCTCAGCGGTGCGCATGTTCGAGCGCACCGCGACGTTCATCCCGATGAAGCCGGCCGCAGCCGAGAGCACTGCTCCGATCAGGAAGCCGACGGCGGTTCCCCAGCCGAGCTTGTTGTAGAAGCCGAGCAGCAGGAACGGCACGATCGCGACGATCGCGATCGTCTGGTACTGGCGCCGCAGGTAGGCGGCAGCGCCCTCCTGGATGGCGCGCCCGATCTCCTGCATCCGCTCGCTGCCGGCGGGCTGCGCCAGCAGCCAGCTCGTCAGCCCGATCCCGTACGCGACCGCCACGCCCGAGCAGACGAGCGCGAAGAGCACCGCGTGGTTGCTGAAGAAATCGATCAAGGCGCCTCCCTCAAGACAAGCGCCGAGAGTCCCCGGCGCCGCGGTTTTCTATCACAGTGGGCAAATCGCCCCCGGCTAGAACCGGGCGCCGCGGTTCGGCGGAAGTGGTCTAGCGGTGCGGGCCCTTGCCGAGCCAGAGGTTGACCTTGGCGTTGTTGCCGAGGCGCTTCCCCGGAGCCGGGCTCTCGCGGACGACCTTGCCCTTCTTCTTCTTGGTCGACTTGACGTAGCTCACGTGACCGACCTTGCAGCGATGACTCTTGATCGTCGCGCTCGCCGCGCCGAGCTTCTTGCCGCGCACGTTCGGCACGACGCACGGGGGCTTGAAGACGGTGCTGCCACAGCTGCCGAGCGCCTTGCACGCGTTCAGACGCCCGCCGGATGCGACCTTGCCGCTCAGCGAGCCGAGCGAGTCGAGCCCGCCGAGTATCGCCGCCTTGATCTGTGCCGCGGTGAACGCCGGGTGCGCGGCCTTGACGAGCGCCGCCACGCCGGTGACATGAGGCGTCGCCATCGAGGTGCCGCTGATCGTGTTGTAGTTCTCGCCCGAGGCCTTCAGGCAGGCCACCGACAGGTTGTCGACGTAGCCGCCGTCTCCGACCACCCCGTCGCTGTCCGACACGAGGCGCAGCGCCGGGACGAACGCAGCCGCGCCGTCGTACGCCGACATGTCGCTCGAGAGAGAAAGGAACCCGCCGCCGGTCGAGCCCGACCACTGGCTCCCCGAGAAGTTCAGGCCATCGGCCGAGCCGAATACCTGGAAGTAGTCGTGGCTCGACTGTGTGTCGAGACGGAGGTTGTACGAGAGCCGGCAGCCGTGCCGCCCGGCCAGGCTCGCCATCGCCGAGCTGCGGTAGAGCCAGGTGTCGCTGCCCGGCTCGTAGTTCCCCGCCGGCGAGTCGGCGGCGCTGTAGAGGCCGCTCACATGGGTCGTCGACTGGCCGAACGTCAAGCCGGAGGCAACGGAGGTCGACCAGCCGGCGAGCGACTCGAAACCCTCGGTCGCCAGCGTGTCGTACGCTGGCCACGTGCTCGGGATGTTCACACCCGGCGCGGCGAGATCGACGCTCTGCCCGTAGTTCGAGAAGCTCGCGAGCGCGTCCTTCGAGTCGGTCGCGGCGACGCAGATCACGTTGGCGAGGTTGTCCGGCGCGGCGCCGTAGTTGCACGGGTAGTGCGGCGTCGTGTCGTTGTCCACGCCGTCGTTCCCCGCGGCCACCACGAAGAGCGTGTTGGGGCACGCGGCGATCGCGTCGCGCATGGCGGCCGAGTAGCCGGTGCCGCCGAGGCTCGCGTTGACGATGCTCGCTCCGTGCGAGCACGCGTAGGCGAAGCCGGCCGTGACATTGGCGTTCGATCCGCTGCCGTTGCCGTCGAGCACGCGCACCGGCATCAGGCCGACCTGCCAGTTCACGCCGGCGACGCCGACCCCGTTGTTCCCTCGCGCGCCGATCGTGCCGGCGACGTGCGTGCCGTGGCCGTTGTAGTCATGCGGATCGGTGTCGCCCTGGACGAAGTCGTAGCCGGGGACGACGTTGCTCGAGAGGTCGAGATGATCGGTCGCGATCCCGGTATCGACCACGGCCACCTTCACCGCAGCGCTACCGGTCGTGATGTTCCACGCGCTCGGCGCCGAGATCTTCGCCATCCCCCACAGCTGCGAGTAGCGCGGGTCGTTCGGCAGCGCGGTCGCGTGGTAGAGGTAGTTCGGCTCCGCGTATGCGACCGCCGGGTTGCTCTCGAGCGCGGCGACGGCCTCTTGCACCGAGCCGGAGACGTGGACGAGCCGCAGGCCCGGAAGCCCGAGCCGCTTGACGGTCGAGGCCGACTCGTCCGAGAGAGCGTTGAGCCGCGACACGGAATCGGCGGTGTCCCGGAAGCGCACCACGACCTGCCCGGGCACGTACTGCCGGTCGGCCCCCTTGAGCGTCAGCGTGACGGGATTGCGCGCCGCCCCTGCCCCTCCGGCGGAACCCGTGACGGCGGCTCCAAGCAGCGCGACGACCATCGCGGCGCAAAGCCTTCCCCTGCCCATGGTGCTCCCCTCGCTTGTAACGACCCTAACGTGACTTATACGTCGCTATCTCGACGCTTTCAAGCCTCGGGCTCTTCCGCCGAGGCCGACGCGTAGGCGAGCTGGAGGTTCGCGAGCACCTGGTTGAAGTCGCGCAGCGCATCGTCCGAGACGGAGCCCTCGAGCACCGGCACGAGCGCTCTCAGCGCCTCGATCGCGAGCCGCGCCTGCGCCAGATCGCGGCCCTCGGGCCCGAGCCGGTGATACGCGAGCGAGGAGACCGAGTACAGGGTCTGAAGCAGGAGATCGGCGACCTTGAGCTTCGCGAGCTCGGCCTGGAGCTCGTCGATCAGCCGCTGC
>JAWVDY010000043.1:0-7635 GCA_033856995.1 Gaiellaceae bacterium | reverse complement strand
CCGCGCGGAGTCGCGCAACATGACGCAAACGTCATGTGACGGTCATCTTCCGGTCATCGACCCGTTAGGGTCTGCGCCGGAATCCGATGCGTATCCTGGTGATCGAGGACGAGCCGCGGATCCTTGCCTTCCTCTCGCGCGGCCTGGAGGCAGAGGGGTTCACGGTCGATCCGGCAGGCGACGGCCCCGAGGGCCTGCGGCGCGCAGTCCTCGGCGCATACGACCTCGTCGTGCTCGACCTGCTGCTCCCGCGGCTCGACGGCCTGGCGGTTCTCCGCGAGCTACAGCAGCGGCGGCCCGAGCTGCCGGTCGTGATCGTCTCGGCACGCTCCGACCTGCAGACGAAGCTGCGCGGCTTCGGGCTCGGGGCCAGCGACTACATCTCCAAGCCGTTCTCCTTCGACGAGCTCCTCGCCCGGATCCGGGCCCAGCTCCGGCGCGGCAACTGGGGCGGCGACGGCAGCGTCGTGTCGGCGGGAGCGCTGACGCTCGACCTCGCACGCCGGCAGGCTCGGCTCGGCGAGGTCGTCGCCGAGCTCTCCGATCGGGAGTTCCGCCTCCTCCACCACCTCGTGCAGCACCAGGGGGAGGTCGTCAGCCGCGCCCGCCTCCTCTCGGAGGTGTGGGGCTACCACTTTGATCCCCAGTCGAACGTGGTCGACGTCTGCGTCCGGCGGCTGCGGAAGAAGCTCGGCGAGGAGGCGCCGATCGAGACGGTTCGGCATGGCGGTTACCGGCTTACTGCGGCGTAGAGGGGTCGAGCTCGCGTGGTTCGCCTTTGCGGCGGCGAACCTCGTCGCGATGGGCCTCCTGCCCAGCTGGGAAACGATCCCGTTCCACTTCATCTGGATCAGCTTGACGCTCGTCTACGGCTTCCGCGTCTGGGCCCCCGCGCCCACCGGGATCGTGCTCGCGATCGTGGTCGCCGGCACCGGCAGCCTGATCCTCAGCGACGCCTTCAACGGCGAGCAGCTCTGGGGCGAGCTCTTCGAGGTGCCCCTGATGTCGGCGATGTTCCTCGCAATGGTCTGGCACGCGCGGCGGCGGCAGGACGCGCTCCGGAAACTCGGGGCCGAGGCGAACGAGCGGGCCGATTTGCTCGCCCAGCAGAAGCGCTTCCTGCACGACGTCTCGCACGAGCTGCGCACGCCGGTGACGATCGCGCGCGGGCACCTCGAGCTGCTCCAGCGGCTCGACGGCACACGCGGGCAGGAGGTCGAGATCGCGCTGGACGAGCTCGGCAGGATCGAGAACATCCTCGAGCGGCTCCTGCTGCTGGCGAAGTCGAAGCAGCCCGACTTCGTCGTGCCGGCGGAGATCGACGTCGAGTCGTTCCTCGAAGACGTCTTCCTGCGCTGGTCGGAGGTCGTGCCTCGCGGCTGGACACTTGGTCAGCTCATGCCGGGGACGCTCTTGGCCGACCCCGACGGGCTGCGGATCGCTCTCGACGCCCTGCTCGAGAACGCGGTCAAGCACACCGAGGCCGGGGACTCGATCACGCTCGGGTGCCGCGCGGACGGCAGCGACCTGGTGATCGAGGTCGCCGACGAAGGGAGCGGAATCCCACCCGACGCCTTCGAGCGGATCTTCCAGCGCTTCGCCCGAGCGGACTCGGCTCGCTCCCGCGCGCAGGGCGGCGCCGGTCTCGGGCTCGCGATCGTGGACGCGATCGTCCGCGCCCATGGCGGGGAGTGCACTGCCGCGAGCCCCGGCCGCGGAGCGGTGTTCGGCCTCCGGTTCCCAGCCTTCGTCGCGAGCGGCTACAGCCCGCCGCTTGTGTCGCAGGCTGCCGGCTTGCCCCTCTGATAGCCGACCGTGAACCAGTGCTGCCGCTCGCTCGAGGAGCCGTGCGTCCAGGTGTCCGGGTTGATGCGGCCCTGCGTCTGCTGCTGGATGCGGTCGTCACCGACCGCCGCCGCGGCGTTCAGACCGTCGGCGACATCGGCCTGGGTGAGGTCGGTGAGGTAGCCGGTCTGCGCGGCGTGGTTCGCCCAGACCCCTGCGAAGCAGTCCGCCTGCAACTCGGTGCGCACGGAGCGGCCCTGAGCTCCAGCCTGGCCGGAGCCACTGCCGAGCGCCCCCAGCAGGTCCTGGACGTGGTGGCCGTACTCGTGGGCCAGCACGTACGCCTGGGCGAACGGACCGCCGGTCGCGCCGAAGCGGCTGCGCAACTCGTCGAAGAAGCCGAGGTCGATGTAGACGTGCTTGTCGACCGGGCAGTAGAACGGCCCGACGTCGGAGGTCGCTGTGCCGCAGCCCGTGTCCGTCGAACCGCTGAAGAAGACGGTGCGGGCGATGGTGTACCGCCGGCCGGTGCGCCTGAACTGGCCGGTCCAGTAGGCCTGGATGCTGTTCACGTAGCCGACAATGCGGCAGTCCTCGCGCGTGTTCGCGGCCTTGGCGTTGACGCAGGCGGACGTCGACTGCGCGCCGACCGAGCGGTTGTCGAGGTTCTGCAGCGGCGCCGAGAGACTGCCGCCGTTGGAGAGCAGCGTGATCAGCAGATAGATCGCGAGCCCCACGACGCCGACCCCGCCGCCACCCACGGCCAAGCCCCCGCCGGGCAGCCCCAGGCCACCGCCACCGCGGCGATCCTCGACCTGCGAGGGGTCGAGCCGAGCTCCTCTGCGAAAGCGCACCGACCGGTTCTGCCGCGAAGGAAGCGGGCGCTAAACGTCGAGATGGAGCCGACGGGGATCGAACCCGTGACCTTTTGGCTGCCAGCCAAACGCTCTCCCAGCTGAGCTACGGCCCCTTGCGGGTGCGAATTGTACTAAGCGGTCGCCGACGCGAGCTCGACGCTGGGGACGTCGCCCCACAGCTCTTCGAGCCGGTAGTACTCGCGCGACTCGGGCGTGAAGACATGGAGCACGACGTCGAGGTAGTCGCCGACGATCCAGCGGCCCTCGGGTCCGCCCGCGACGGACCGCGGCAGCAGGCCCTCGTCGTGCTTCAGGCGCTCGTGCACCTCGTCCCAGATCGCCTTCGCTTGACGCGGGTTCTGGCCCGTGGCGAGCACGAAGAAGTCCGTGTAGCTGCACACGGGGCGCATGTCGAGGATGAGGACGTCCTTCGCCAGCTTTTCCTGGGCGAGGCCGGCTATGCGACGGGCGTGTTCGAGTGGCGTCAGGGTCGCTTCAAGTCCTCTTCGGGTGCACTTTCAGTGTAGCCGCGGTAGAGGCGGAGCTCCTCGACCGCTGCCGCAACGCCGGGCGGCACGAGCTCGCCGATGGGCTCGCCGCGGGCGATCCGCTCCCGCACCTCGCTCGAGGAGACCGGCGGCGACGCGAGCTCGAACGAGAGCACCCGGTCGCCGTAGCGCTCGAGGTCGGGCGGCGGATAACCCGAACGGGTCCCGACGGCGAGCCGCACCCAGCGCAGCACCTCGTCGGGCTCCTTCCAGCCGGGGAACGCCGCCCCTTCGTCGGCGCCGACGATGAAGATCGCGTCGCCGAAGCGGCCCCCGCGCACCGCGTCGACGGTGAACGCATGCTCGTCGAGCACGACCTCCGACGCGAGCCCGTCGAAGGCCGCGTGTGCGAGTTGCAGCCGCGACCCGGCGTCCGCCACGACGTCGCGGTGGCCCGGGCTCGCCGCGACGAGCACGACGAGCCGGTCGATCGGAAGCTGCTCGAGCGCCGCCCGCGCGAGCGCGACGTGGCCGTTTTGCGGCGGGTCGAATGTGCCGCCGAGGATGCCGGTCACTGAAACTCCAGCGCCTCGCCCTCGACGTCGACCTCGTCGCCCGATTTCGCGCCCGCCTCACGCAACGCCTGCTCGAGCTCCTCGTCGGATGCGGGACGGCCGTGGACCCTGAAGCCTCGATCTGTCCGCAGGATCCGGAAGCGCCGGCCCGGGTCGGGCTTCGGCCGGTAGACGAGGAAGCGCGCCAGCCCCTCTGCCTCGGAGACCGGCGCCTCGGCCGGTGGGCACAGCTCGAAGAGGGTGCGCCGGAAGCGCTCCACACCTTCCCCGGTCGCCGCGGAGAGCGCGAACACGCGAACGACCCTCGGGTCGCCGGGGTCGAACTTCGGAACCTCGGGCACCAGGTCGATCTTGTTCAGGACCACCACCTGCGGCCGCTCGGCGAGGCCCGCGCCGTACTCCTCGAGCTCGTGGTCGATCGCCGCAAAGGCTTCCGCCGGGTCGTTCTCCCCCACGTCGATCACGTGGACGAGCAGGCGTGCCCGCTCGAGGTGGGCGAGGAACTCGTGGCCGAGGCCGACGCCCTCGCTCGCGCCCTCGATCAGGCCGGGCACGTCCGCGACCACGAGCTGCCGCTCGTCGGAGTCCACGGTGCCGAGCACCGGCTGCAACGTCGTGAAGGGATAGCTGGCGACTTTCGGCCGCGCGTTCGAGATCCGCGCGATCAGCGACGACTTGCCCGCGTTCGGCAGGCCGACGAGCGCGGCGTCGGCGAGGAGCTTCAGCCTTAGCTCGAAATCGGACTCCTCGCCCGGGAGCCCTGTCTCCGCGAACCGCGGCGCCTGTCGTGTCGGCGTCGCGAAGCGCTTGTTGCCGCGCCCACCGTCGCCGCCTCGGGCCAGCACGACACGCGCGGCCGGCGCGGCCAGATCCGCCACCAGCTGCTCCTCGTCGTCGTAGACCTGGGTCCCGACCGGCACGCGCAGCTCGACGGTCTCGCCCGTCGCGCCGTGACTCCCGCTGCCGCCGCCCCCGCCGCCTTTGCCCGCCTTGAACCAGCGGCGCGTGCGAAACGGCGACAGGTCGCGGAGATCGGCGTCGGCGACCAGCAGCACGTCGCCGCCCGGGCCGCCGTCGCCGCCGTCCGGGCCGCCCTTCGGGACGTGCTTCTCGCGCCGGAAGCTGAGCGCCCCGTCGCCGCCCCGCCCGGCCTGCACGTGGATGCGGGCCCGGTCGTGGAACACGCGCTACTCCGTTACGACGGAGATGAGCCGGCGCTCGCCGCTCGTCTTGAAGGCGACGGTGCCGTCGCGCTTCGCGAAGATCGTGTCGTCGCGACCGATCCCGGCGCCGGGGCCTGGGCGGAAGCGCGTGCCGCGCTGGCGGACGATGATCGCGCCCGCCTTGACGCCCTGGCCGTCGAAGACCTTGACGCCGAGCATCTTCGGCTTCGAGTCGCGGCCGTTCCGAGAGGAGCCAAGTCCCTTTTTGTGAGCCATCTAGCTGTCCTTCCTTGCCTCGAGCGCCTCGAGCGCGCCCTTGCGCTTCGCGTGCACCCGCTCGTACTCCAGCGCCGCCTCAACCTGCTCGGGCGACCAGCGCGCGACCTTCTCCTTGATGTCGGCGACCGTCATGTCCGCGTAGCCTCGCGGCAGCTCCGCGGGCTCTGCCTCGGCCTTGGGCTTCGCCTCCTCCTTCGCGGGCGCGCTGCGCTTCGTGCCGCCGATCGACTCGATCTCGATCTGCGTGAGCTTCGCCCGGAAGCCGGTGTGGCGGCGGTAGCCGCTCTTCGGCCGGTACTTGCCGATGCGGATCTTCTCACCGAGCGCCGAGCCGACCACGCGGACCGTGACCTGCGCCTTCGGCGCGAGCTCGAAGGTGCCGTCGCCGCCGAGCATCAGCACCTCCGGCTGGAAGGTCTTGCCTTCCTCCGTGGGCAGTCGATCGACGAGCAGGCGCTCGCCTTCGCGGACGCGGTACTGCTTGCCACCGAGTGAGATGATCGCGTAGGCCATGGCGTCAAAACGCGGGCTTGACGCCCGCGGAGGCGCCAGTTTAGCGGAGAAACGCGCTACTCGGACGGCGCGGAGCCGCCGGGGGAACCGCCGCCCTGCGCGGCAGCCGGCTTCCGACGCCTGCGACCGCCGCGCGAGCCTCGGCGGGTCTTTTTCTTGGGTTTCGGCGCCTCGCCGTCGCCCTCGGCACCGTTGGTCGACTGGGCTGCGGGCTCGGGCTGGGTCTCTGCCTCCGGCTTCGATGCCGGTTCGTCGCCGCCCAGCGAGCGATCGGGGAGATGGATCCTGGGGCCGTCGTCAGCCGCATCGCCGCCGTTCGCGGCCGCGGTCTCGGCGGGGGCGCCGCCGTTTGCCGCTGCAGCCGCGGGCTTCCGCTTGCGGCCTCGCCCGCCGCGCGAGCCGCGCCTCGTGCGCTTCTTCGGCGTCTGCCCGCCTGCGGGCTGGCCTTCCTTTGCGAGCTCGGGCTCGTCGGCCTCGGCCCCGCCGCTCTCTGCCACCGCTTCGGCTTCGGCTGCAGGCTCCGATTCGCCGTCCTCGACGATCGCCTCGGCCTCGGGCTCTTCTGCGTCCGCGGCCTGCTTCTTCGTGGGCGGCTTCCGCGTCGGCTTCTCGGCCGCGCTCTCGGCAGTGATCGGCTCCTCGGGAGCCTTCTTGCCGCCGACCAGGGTCGCGTAGGCGGTGCCGTTGAGCACGCGCTCGATGCGGACCTTCGCGCTCTTGCCGACGAGCCCGGACGCGTTCCCGACGCAGACCGTGACGCGGTCGAGCTTTCCGACCCCGGCCTTCACGTCGTAGCGGCCGACCTCGCCGAGCTTCAACTCGACCTGCTTGCCCTCCGCGAGCGGCGGCACTTCGTCGCCGACCAGGCTCTCGAGCGTGCCCTTGCCGAGCACGTCGAAGTGGTCGACCGGGACGTCGCTGCGCGGAACGAGCAGGAAGCGGCGCTTCGTCTCCTCCTCGATCGCCATCAGGCGCGAGGCGCCCGGGCCGATCAGTGTGGATGCGACCTTCGACTCGAGCTCGACCTTGAAGGCCTTCGTCCGTGGGGCGCTCGCTGCGAGCGCGCGCAGGCGCCGCTCGGTGTCGACCGCGGCCGAGGCCTCGGAGAGCACGACGCCGTCGCCGCCGCAGACGGTGCATCTGCGCGTCAGGATCTCGCGCGGCCCGTCGGTGACATTCTGGCGCGTCATCTCAACGAGCCCGAGCGGCGAGATCTCGACGACGTAGGTCTTCGTCCGGTCGCGCTCGAGCTCGGACTTCAGCGCCTCCTCGACCGTTGCGCGGTTCTTCGGGTTCGCCATGTCGATGAAGTCGATGACGATGATGCCGCCGATGTCGCGCAGCCGGAGCTGGCGGACGACCTCCTTGACGGCCTCAAGGTTGTTCTTGGTGATCGTGTCCTCGAGCCGCCCGCCGGAAGACTTCCCGCGGCCGCCGACGAAGCGCCCGGTGTTTACGTCGATCACCGTGAACGCCTCGGCGTAGTCGAAGACGAGGTAGCCGCCGGAAGGCAGGTCGACGCGGCGTGAGAGCGTCGAGCGGATCTCCGCGTCCACGCCCGTGGTCTCCATCAGCGGCGTCTTCTCGCGGTAGCGAACGACGCGCTCGGCCATGTGCGGTGAGGTCTTCTTCAGGTAGCCGACGACGCGCTTGTAGGTCAGGTCGTGGTCGATGAGCGCCCGCTCGAAGTCCTCGGTGAAGAGGTCGCGGATCACGCGCAGGGGCAGCTCGGCCTCCTGGTAGACGAGCGACGGCGCCTTCGCTGCCTTCGCCTGGGCCTCGATCGTGCGCCAGAGGCGCTGTAGGAAGACGAGGTCGCGCTCGATGTCCTCGGCCGAGGCTCCCTCCGCGGCCGTGCGGATGATCACGCCGCCCTTCTTCACGTCGAGGCGCTTGAGGATGTCGCGCAGGCGGTTGCGCTCGTCGTCCTCGAGCCGGCGCGAGACGCCGAGGCCCTCGCCGTGCGGGACGAAGA